>NZ_BMVN01000012.1:0-242424 GCF_014650735.1 Streptomyces canarius | reverse complement strand
GAACATGTTCAGCCGCGGGAACGCCACGTCGGGCGCGCCGATCTGCAACGGCATGATCCAGTTCGCGAAACCGGCGAACAGCGGCGTCGCGAACATCAGCAGCATGATCGTGCCGTGCATCGTGAACGCCTGGTTGAACTGCTCGTTCGACATGAACTGGAGCCCCGGCCGGGCCAGCTCGGCGCGCATGATCAGCGCCATCACGCCGCCGATCAGGAAGAACGCGAACGCGGTGACCAGGTAGAGCGTGCCGATCGTCTTGTGGTCGGTGCTGGTGAGCCACTGCACGGCTCTGGTGTCTCGGATCCTCTTCACGCCCCGCCTGTGTCCGCGTCCCGCCCGGAGGTCACACTCGGGGGACGCGAGGAGCATCACGGAAGAAGGGTGTGACGATCCGGGGGGTGCCGGACACGAACCGAGCATGAGCAACGACGAGATCTTCGCCGCTGCCTATCGCGAGCACTACTGGGCGGTCAGCCGTTATGTCGCCAGGCGACTTCAGGGGCGGACCGACGAGGTGGAGGAAGTGGTGGCGGAGGTGTTCACGGTCGCCTGGCGACGCCGGGCCGACCTGCCGGCCGCGCCGCTGCCCTGGCTGTACGGGGTGGCCCGGAACTGCCTGGCCAACGCGGTACGCGGCTACGGGCGCCGGCGCCGGCTGGTGGACCGGCTGGGCAACGACGAGGCCGCGCACGGCCGGCACATCGCGGCAGGCCCCGGCACGGAGGCACCGGGCGCCTGGGTCCACGAGGCCCTGGACCGGCTGGCCCCGGCCGACCAGGAGATACTGCGCCTCGCCGCCTGGGAGGAACTCGGCGCCGAGGAGATCGCGGTCGCCCTCGGCTGTGGCCGCCGCGCGGCGGCCATGCGCCTCCACCGCGCCCGCCGCCGCCTGCGCACGGAGATCGACCGACTCTGCCCCGCGGCACCGCCGGCACACACGCCGCCGCCCGAGACGCGCCCGAGCCCCGCGGCACCGTCGCCGCAAGCGCCGCGCGAGCCGTGCCCTGGCGAACCGTCGCCCGAGGCGCCGCCCACGGCAGCCCCTGGAGGACCGTCACTCGAAGCGCTGCCCACAGCGCCTGCCGGGGGACCGACGCCCGACGGCGACGTCCGCCCCGACCGGCGATCCTCCGGCCCCGCGCCCACCACCGACGCATGCCTGCGCAAGGACCCCCGACATGCCTGACGAACTCGAACTCCTCCGGCGCGCCAACCCCGTACCGCACGACGGGCCGTACTTCGGTGACGGGCCCCTGGACCAGCGCGGCGAGTGGCGGCTCGATGAACTGCTGCGTCCACCCCGCCCGACGCGCCGCGTCCCCCGCGCCCGGCTGCTGTGGGGCCTCGCCGCCACGGGCGTCGTACTGGCGACCGCGCTCGCCGCACTGGTCGGCGGGCCGAACACCCAGCCCGCCCTCGCCGCTCCCCGGCCGCTGACCGTCCGCGCCGACTCCACGCCCGTCCCGCTGACGCGGCTGGCCGAACGGGCCGCGGCCGCCGCCGACGGCTCGCCGCGCCTGCGCAAGGGCACGCACGTGCAGTCGTGGAGCCTGAGCATGACCGACGGCAAACCCCCCGTCACCCTGCCCGAGGAGCGGGTGGTGCGCTGGCGCGCGGACGACAGCCACACCGAGCTGGTCGTGGCGACCGACCCGCGCCGTCCGGGCCGCCCGGTCCTCACCGACGAGGGCGGAGACCCCCGCGTGGTGGCCGACGGCCACGTCCTCAGCCGGGCCACCTACCCGCCGAGCTGGAGCGACGCTCCGCCCGAGGCGCCGCCGCCGCACACCCCGGCCGCCCTGCGCGCCTACCTCGCCGAGACCGTCCGTACCGAGCCCCTGGGCACCCCCCGGCTCCTCGACGCCGTCGGGGAGCTGCTGGACCACTGGACGCTCGGCGCGCGGGAGTCCGCGGCACTGGTCAGGGTCCTCGCGGACGCCAAGGGGCTGCGGGCCGTGGGACAGGTGACCGACCGCCTCGGCCGTCCCGGGCAGGCGTACGTGTACGAGGGTGGGGGCGGCCGGCGGATGCTGATCCTCGACCCGCGCACCGGCACCGTCCTCGGCCTGGAGACCACCTTCACCCGGGACGCCCCCGAGTACGGCGTCAAGGCCGGGGACGTCATGGACTACAACGCCTGGATGCGCTGACCGCGAGGCCCGGAGCCGGCCGTGTGGCACCGACCTGCCCGCTCGGGGGTGCTCGGCGGCGTCTGTCGGCGCCCCATGCCAGGTGGCACCGACCCGCCGCTCGGGGCTGCTCGGCGACGGCTGACAGTGCCCCGTGCCGTGTGGCACCGACCCGCCCGCCCCGCGCTGGTCGGCGCCGCCGGCCGGTGATCAGCGCCACCCGGCACCGCCCCGCTGCCACCGTTGGCCCCCGGCTGCCCCTTACACCCCCAGCTGCCGGGCGGCGGCCGTCACCGTTTGTTCCAGGAGCGTGGCGATCGTCATCGGGCCGACGCCGCCAGGCACCGGGGTGATCAGCGACGCCCGCTCCACGGCCGAGTCGAAGTCGACATCGCCGACGTTCCCCGGGTTGTAGCCCGCGTCGATGACGACCGCGCCCGGCTTGATGTCCTGACCGCGGATCAGCCGCGGTCGGCCGACCGCGGCCACGACGATGTCGGCCTCGCGGACCACGGCCGAGAGCTCACGGGTGCGCGAGTGGCAGTAGGTCACGGTCGCGTCCCGGGCGAGCAGCAGCATGCCCACCGGCTTGCCGAGGATCGCGCTGCGGCCGACCACCACGGCCCGCTTGCCGGCCGGGTCGACGCCGTACTCGTCGAGCAGCCGCAGGATGCCGCCCGGCGTGGCGGAGACGAAGCCCGGCAGCCCGAAGCTCATCGCGGCGAACGACGCGAAGGTGACACCGTCGACGTCCTTCTCCGGCGCGATCGCCTCGAACGCGGCCCGCTCGTCGATGTGGTCGCCCACCGGGTGCTGCAGCAGAATGCCGTGCACCCCCGGGTCGGCCGACAACCCCCGCAGCGTCGTGACGAGTTCGTCCGTCGTGGTGGTCGCGGGCAGGGCGACGTGCCGGGACTCGATGCCGGCCTTGCGGCTGCGGTTCTGCTTCATGCGAACGTACGTCACGGACGCCGGGTCCTCGCCGACCAGGACGGTGGCCAGACACGGCGCGGTACCGGTGCGCTCGGTGAGAGCGGCGGCCTTCTTCGCGGTGTCCTCGACGATGCGGCGGGCGGGCGCGGTGCCGTCCATCAGACGGGCCTGGGTCATGCTGCACACTCCTGAGCTGGATCGACTCTCCTCGCCCAGGCGCGCGGCAACCGACGCGGACCGCTCCCCGGTGGTGCTCCACCTCAGCGCCAGTCACGGCCCGCGTACAGCGTAACCGAGAGTGCGTACGGCCTCCGGACCCGCTCGGCCTCCTTCCGCTCCCGCCGTACCCGGCCGGGGCCTACTCGTCCCAGGCCTGGATGATCAGCTGATCGGCGATCTTGCCGTCCCGCAGGGTGACCATCGACTCGGCGAGGACCCGGGTGCCGTCCCCGTACTCGCAGGACTCGCAGTAGGCCGCGTGGTCGCCCTGGACGACGCACCGGTCCAGCCTGTGCGTCATGTCGCGGCTGTAGACGTCGTCCAGCAGTTCGGCGATCTGGCTCCGGCCGTGCAGCACCGTGGGATGACTGGGCTGGTTGTTGCGGTCGACGATGCGGATCTCCGCGTCGTCCGCGTAGAGCGACAGAAGGTTGTTGCCGGTGTTGCCCTCGACGGCCCGGCGCAGTGTGTCGGTGTCGAAGGCGGACCCCGCAGCGGTACCCATGGTGACCTCCTTCAGGTGCCCGTGTGGTCCAGGTGCCCGTGCGGTCCGGCCAGGAGCGGGCCGCACGGGCCCACCTCCGAGACTCCTCCGCCCCGGCGGCCCCGGCAAGCCCGGCCGCGCGCTCCACCTCCCGGGTGAGCGCGGCCCGCCGCCCGTGTCCGCCCGGGGCCTGTCGCCGTTGCTGAAGGCATGATCTCAACACGACGTATCGCCGCCGCCGTGGGTCTGGCCGCCGGGATCGCCGGCCTCGCCGTACCCCAGGCGAACGCGGCCGGCACCGGCGCACCGCTCGTCGGGAAACTCGGCGCGCTGAGCACGCTGGACTCGCTCGCCGCCAGTGACATCCCGGCGGAGCAGCGGGGCCGGGTGCCGCGGGTCACCGAGCAGTTGCAGGAGCTGAAGCACCTCCAGGAGCTGAACCAGCTCAACCAGGTGGAGCAGGTCCTCGCGCCCGCCGCGCCGCTGCTCGGTCTGGTCGGCGCCATCCACTGATCCCGCCCGCCGGCACGAGGGCCGTCCCGCCGGGGCGGCCCTCACCGCTGCCCGGACGGGCCGGGCGATGCCGCCCGAGTCCGGAAAGATCCACTAACCTCCTCGTGGTCCGCCGTCGCTACCGATCGGTCGCGCGTAATGTCGGCGGCGAAGGCAAACGAAGGAAGGGGCCAGACCATGGCGCAGGAAGTCCGCGGCGTGATCGCACCGGGCAAGGACGAGGCGGTACGGGTCGAGACGATCGTGGTGCCGGACCCGGGGCCCGGCGAGGCCGTCGTACGCGTCCAGGCCTGCGGGGTCTGCCATACCGATCTGCACTACAAGCAGGGTGGCATCTCGGACGACTTCCCCTTCCTGCTCGGCCACGAGGCCGCCGGAGTCGTGGAGTCGGTCGGCGAGGGCGTCACCGACGTCGCCCCCGGTGACTTCGTCATCCTCAACTGGCGTGCGGTGTGCGGGCAGTGCCGGGCCTGCCTGCGCGGCCGGCCCTGGTACTGCTTCAACACCCACAACGCGCGGCAGAAGATGACCCTCGCCGCCACCGGCCAGGAGCTGTCCCCGGCCCTGGGGATCGGGGCCTTCGCCGAGAAGACGCTCGTCGCGGCCGGCCAGTGCACCAAGGTCGACCCGGCCGTCTCCCCGGCGGTCGCGGGCCTCCTCGGCTGCGGGGTGATGGCCGGCATCGGCGCCGCGATCAACACCGGGAACGTCGGCCGGGGCGACTCGGTCGCCGTCATCGGCTGCGGCGGTGTCGGCGACGCGGCGATCGCCGGGTCGAACCTGGCCGGCGCGGCGAAGATCATCGCGGTGGACATCGACGACCGCAAGCTGGAGAAGGCCCGCACGCTGGGCGCCACCCACACCGTCAACTCCAAGCAGGCCGACCCGGTCGAGGCGATCCGCGAGCTGACCGGCGGCTTCGGCGCGGACGTCGTCATCGAGGCCGTCGGCCGCCCGGAGACCTACCAGCAGGCCTTCTACGCCCGCGACCTCGCCGGCACCGTCGTCCTCGTCGGCGTCCCCACCCCCGAGATGAAGCTGGAACTGCCCCTGCTGGACGTCTTCGGCCGCGGCGGCGCCCTGAAGTCCTCCTGGTACGGCGACTGCCTGCCCAGCCGGGACTTCCCCATGCTGATCGACCTCCACCTGCAAGGCCGCCTGCCGCTCGACGCGTTCGTCACCGAGACGATCCAACTGGACCAGGTGGAGCAGGCGTTCGAGCGGATGCATCACGGCGACGTGCTGCGTTCGGTGGTGGTGCTGTGATGACCGCGCGCATCGAACGCCTCGTCACCTCGGGCCAGTTCACCCTCGACGGCGGCACCTGGGACGTGGAGAACAACGTGTGGATCGTCGGCGACGACCGCGAGGTGATCGTCATCGACGCCGCCCACGACGCCGAGGCCATCGCCCGCGCCGTCGGCGACCGGCGCCTGACCGCCATCGTGTGCACGCACGCCCACAACGACCACGTCAACGCGGCACCGGAACTCGCCGACCTCACCGGCGCGACGATCTGGCTGCACCCGGACGACCTGGCGCTGTGGCAGCAGACCCACCCGCACCGGGACCCCGACCGGCACCTCCTCGACGGCCAGGTCATCGAGGCCGCCGGCGCCGACCTCACCGTCCTGCACACCCCGGGGCACGCCCCCGGCGCCGTCTGCCTGTACGACCCGGGCCTCGGCACCGTGTTCACGGGCGACACCCTCTTCAAGGGCGGCCCCGGAGCCACCGGACGCTCCTACTCGCACTTCCCGACCATCATCGACTCCCTCCGCAACCGCCTCCTCACCCTCCCGCCGGAGACCAAGGTCCTCACCGGGCACGGGGACGGCACCACCATCGGCGACGAGGCCCCCCACCTGGAAGAGTGGATCGCCCGCGGCCACTGAGCCCGAGGGCCGCCGAGTCCCGCGGCGACCAACCCGGGACTCCGCGTAAAAGCCGACAGAAGATGTCCGGCTTCCCGGCGACAGTGGACGGCGACAACAGTCGCACCGCAGTCGTACCGCACGGGAGGCCGGACATGTCAGGACCGCTGGAAGGCAAGGTGGCGCTGGTCGCCGGGGCGACCCGGGGCGCCGGACGGGGCATCGCCGTCGAACTCGGCGCGGCCGGCGCCACTGTCTACGTCACCGGCCGCAGCACCCGTGCCCGCCGCTCGGAGTACGACCGCCCCGAGACCATCGAGGACACCGCCGACCTCGTCACCGCGGCCGGCGGGCAGGGCATCGCCGTGGCCGCCGACCACCTCGACAAGTCCGCCGTACGGGGCCTGGTGGACCGCGTCGCGGCCGAGCGGGGCCGCCTCGACGTCCTCGTCAACGACATCTGGGGCGGCGAGAACCTCTTCGAGTGGGACACCCCCGTGTGGGAGCACGACCTCGACAACGGCCTGCGGTTGCTCCGGCTCGCGGTCGAGACCCACGCCGTCACCAGCCACTACGCCCTGCCGCTGCTGCTGCGACACCCCGGCGGCCTGGTCGTGGAGGTCACCGACGGCACCACCGACTACAACCGCGACACCTACCGGGTGAACCTCTTCTACGACCTCGCCAAAACCTCCGTCCTGCGCATGGCCTTCGCCCTCGGCCACGAACTCGGCCCGCGCGGTGCCACCGCCGTCGCCGTCACGCCGGGCTGGATGCGCTCCGAGGTCATGCTCGACGCGTACGGCGTCCGCGAGGAGAACTGGCGGGACGCCCTGGCGCGCGAACCCCACTTCGCCATTTCCGAGACCCCCCGTTTCACCGGCCGGGCCGTCGCCGCCCTGGCCGCCGATCCCGACGTGGCCCGGTTCAACGGCCGGTCGCTCTCCAGCGGCGGCCTCGCCCGGGTGTACGGCTTCACCGACCTCGACGGCAGCCGGCCGGACGCCTGGCGGTACCTGGTCGAGGTGCAGGACGCGGGCAAGCCGGCGGACGTCACCGGCTACCGGTGAAACCGGGCGCCGAACCGGTGAAAGGGCGCCCGGGGCGCCGTACCGTCGGTCCATGACTGATCCGACTCGCTTCGCAGGACACGGAGTTCTCGTCACGGGCGGCGCCCGCGGCATCGGTGCGGCCATCGCCCGGCGGCTCGCCGAGGAGGGCGGCCGGGTGCTGGTCACCGACCGGGACCTGGCCGAGGCCGAAGGGACCGCATCCGCCCTGCGCCGACAGGGCCTCGCCGCCGAGGCGTTCGCCTGTGACGTGGCCGACCGCGCCGCCGTCGAGGCGGCCGTCGCCCACGCCGTCGCCGCGTTCGGCTCGCTCGACGTGCTGGTCAACAGCGCCGCCCACTGCACTTCGGACGTAACCCTCTTCGAGGACGACCCGGACGAGGCCTGGGTGCGCGACCTCGACATCACCCTCACCGGCGCCTACCGCTGCTGCCGCGCCGCCCTGCCGCACCTCGCCGCCTCCGGCCGCGGGGCGATCGTCAGCGTCGGCTCCGTCAACGGCGTGCAGGACTTCGGCAACCACGGCTACAGCGCCGCCAAGGCCGGCCTCGGCTCGCTCACCCGCACCCTCGCCGGGCACGCGGCGCCCCGGGGCGTGCGGGTCAACCTCGTGGTGCCGGGCACGGTCCGCAGCTCGGCGTGGGAAGGCCGCGACGACGAACTCGACGCCGTCCGCCCCCTGTACCCGCTCGGCCGGGTCGGCGAGCCGGAGGACATCGCCGCCGCCGTCGCCTTCCTCGCCTCGCGCGACGCCGCCTGGATCACCGGGACCTCCCTCGTCGTCGACGGCGGCCTCACCGCCGTCAACACCGGCTTCCGCGCGGCCGTCCGGCACACCTCCTGACCCCCGGTCCGAGGCCGCCGCCGGCACGGCGAGCACCCGCACCGCCCGGGGTGCCGTACGGCCGGAAGTTCACCGTTTCGTCACAGCCTGACCGGAACCACAACCATCTCCGGCCCGCCCAGGTCTAGTAGTCCGACATCGCGGGAATCGCGCTGGAGAGCACCGGGGAGGCCCGGGCGAACGAATCGGGCACAAGGGGAAGGGGAAAGGCCGCCATGGGGGTCATACGCAGACGAGGTGTGGTCGCGCTGGGCGTCACGGGACTGGTGGCGCCGCTGGCGCTCGCGTTCACCGCGACGCCGGCCCAGGCCGCGAGCTGCACCACGCGGACCGGGCCGTACCAGAAGCAGGTGGAGAAGTTCCTGGGCCGGCCGGTCGACGGCAAGCAGTCCGCCACCGACTGCAAGGCCGTCCAGGCCTTCCAGAACAAGCACGGCATCACGCCGAACATCGGCTACGCCGGTCCCGTCACCTGGGGGGTGATGGACCTGATGAACAAGCAGAAGGCCGTCGGGAACAAGCCGAACAAGGACGGCAAGTGCCCGGTGAACAAGGGCCGCATCGCCTGCGTGAACCTCACGCTCCAGCTCAGCTGGATCCAGGACGGCAGCCGGCTCGTCTACGGGCCGGTGCCGGTGCGCACCGGACGTGACGGCTACGAGACCCGCACCGGCCTGAAGAAGATCTACTGGCGGGACATCGACCACGTCTCCACCCTCTACAACGTGCCGATGCCCTACAGCCAGTTCTTCGACGGCGGCCAGGCTTTCCACTCGGTGGGTCTGAGCATGTGGAACCCGCCCGGTTCGCACGGCTGCGTCAACATGACCACCGCGACCGCCAAGAAGTACTGGTCGCTGCTGAGGAACGGCGACGACGTCTTCGTCTACGGCCGCAAGCCCGGCACCTGAGCCCGCCGGGACAGCTCACGCCTCCGGCGCGTCCCCGAAGTCGGGGATCTCCAGCCGGACACCGCCCTGCCGTGCCGATTCGTGCGCGATGACGCCCGGCAGGGTGTAGCGGGCGGCCACCCACGCGTTCACCGGCGGCAGCGTCCGTGTGGTGACGGCGGTGACGAAGTCGTCCACCAGGAAGTGGTGGCTGCCCTCGTGCCCGTTGTGCAGGTGGTCGAACTCCCGGGGCAGCCGTGACCGGTCGTGCACCGGCGCCGAGCCGGAGGTGAAGGCCGCGCGCAGTTCCGGCGCGATGTGCGCCAGCGACGGGTCGTCGGGGGCCAGGGTCGGCTTCGGCTCCAGCAGCTCGCTGATGTCCTCGACCCCCTTCTTGTCCTGCCACAGCGCCACCGTCGCCAGCTGTTCCATGCTGGCCTCCGTCCCGAAGAACCGGAACCGGGACTCGCGGATGTGCGAGGGGTAGCCGACCCGCCGGAACTCGTTCGTACGGAACGATCCGCCGCCCGCCACCTCGAACAAGGCGGTCGCGTTGGACACGTCGTTGTCGAACTGGCTGACCGAACGGTCGAAGACGCCGTCGCCGCGCTCGTCGCGCACCCCGATCGCGGACACGCTCACCGCGTGCGTCTGCCAGGCCCCCAGCACCCCGCCCACCGCGTGCGTCGGGTACAGCAGCGGGGGATAGCTGGCGGTCGCCTTCCAGTTCTCGCCGCCGCTGTACTGGTAGGCCTCGTAGAACCCCAGGTCCATGTCGTGGACGTAGTCGCCCTCGGCGTAGAACAGCCGGCCGAAGGCGCCCGCCGCGATCTGGTTGCGGGCGTGCACGGTCGCCGGGTGGTAGTGGCTGGTCTCGCCCATCATGTACGTCAGCCCGGTGGCCCGGACCGCGTTGATGATCGCGGCCATCTCCTCCACGGCGATCGCCATGGGGACGGCCGAGTAGACGTGCTTGCCCGCGGCCAGTCCCTTCAGGACGAGCGGTCCGTGGGTCCAGCGCTGGGTGAAGATCGCGACCGCGTCGACCGCCGGCGACTCCAGCATCGCCTCGTACGACGGGAACGTGCCCGCGAGCCCCTGCGCGGCGACGAGCCGCTCGGCCCGCTCGGGCAGCAGGTCGGTGACATAGACGTCACGGACGCCGGGATGGGCCTGGAAGAGGGTGGCGAACTGCCCGGAGAACTGTCCGGCGCCGACGATGCCGAGGGAGAAAGTCATAGTGATTACTTTCGCCACGGAATTATTCTGCCGTCAAGAGTCGGGTGACGTCTGCTTGGCTGCCCGTCACGCCCGCGTATGCTGGCGGCCTTACTTCAGTACCGGAAGAAAACAGAGAGGTGCGCTTCTATGACCAGCTGGCTGCCGCTGAGCCCCGCGGAGCGCTCCGTGGCCATCGAGGTGCTCGTGCACGGCCCGCTGTCCCGCACCGAGCTGGCCCGGCGGCTGCGCCTCTCCCAGGGCAGTCTCACCCGGCTGACCAAACCGCTCATCGAGTCCGGGCTGCTGGTGGAGGCCGCCGAGACGGGCGGGGCGGGCGAGAGCCGTCAGGGGCGGCCGTCGCAGCCCCTCGACGTCGTCGCCGAGTCACGCTCCTTCCTCGGATTCAAGATCACCGCCGACAGGGTCTACGGCGTCGTCACCACCCTGCGCAGTGACGTCAGCGGCCGGCTGGACCGGCCGCTGACCACGCACGACCCGGACGCCGTCGCCGCGCTGCTGGCGGAGATGACCACCGAACTGGCCGGACGGCACCCCGCCCCGGCCGGCATCGGCATCGGTGTGGGCGGGCGGGTGCGGGACCGTGCGGTGGTGGGCGAGTCGGCCTTCCTGGGCTGGCGGGACGTGCCGCTCGGCACGCTCGTCCGGGAGCGCACCGGGCTGCCGGTCGTCGTGGAGAACGACGTCGCCGCCCTGGTGGAGGCCGAGACCTGGTTCGGCGCGGGCCGGGGACTCGACCGCTTCGCCGTGCTGACCATCGGCGCGGGCATCGGCTACGGGCTGGTGCTCGGCGGCAGCCGGGTGCCGTACGACGAGGAGGACCGCGGCTTCGGCCGGCACTGGATCATTGACCCCTACGGCCCGCTCACCCCCGAGGGTGCCCGCGGCAGCGCCACGTCGCTGCTCAGCATCCCCAGCATCCGCTACCAGGTGCGCGCCGCCACCGGCCGGGACGTCGGCTACGAGGAGATCCTCGCCGGTGCCGCCGCCGGTGAGCCCATGGCCTCCCGGGTCGTCGTCGAGGCCGCCCGGGCCCTCGGCACCCTCGTCGCGCAGATCGCCAACTTCGCGATGCCGCAGAAGATCCTGCTCGCGGGAGAGGGCGTCGGCCTGATGGATGTGGCGGGGAGTACGGTCCGCGACACCATCCGCTCCCACCGGCACCCGCTGGCCGCCCCGGTGGACCTGGAGACGAAGGTGTCCGACTTCCACGACTGGGCGCGCGGCGCGGCCGTGCTGGCCATCCAGGTGCTGGTGCTGGGCCGGACCGGGGAATGAGCCGGGGCGGGGCGAGGGGTGGCACGGGCAGTGAACTCCCGCTTCGGGTTGACACATTGACGTGATGAGTAACACGGTCCGAAATGTCCGTATCGCGGGCACTTGCTCACAGCGCCTTCACTTCGATCGGCATATGCTTCACAGCATGTCCACCACTGTTGAAGCCGTCTCCGAGCGATCGGCCGCGGAGGTCAACGAGGAGATCCGTGCCCTGTGGCGCCGGTCGGGCGGGACACTGACCACCGAGCAGCGTGCGGAGTACCAGCGCCTCGTGATGGAGTGGGCCGCCGCGGCCCCGCAGCCGCACCGGGCGGCCTGACCGACCCCGCGCACACCGCGCCGAACCGTCCGGGGCACCCGTGAACGCACGGGTGCCCTTCTTGTCGTACCCCGGCCCGGTGCCTTGGCCGTTCCCCCGGCCCTCCCGTCAGCCCCACGTCGCCGAGTAGTACCGCTGGTACGCCTTGCGGTCCTGCTCGGCCCGGATGTACCGGGTCGCGACCAGCGCGATCAGACTGCCCGCGATGACCAGCAGCCCCGGCCCCACGTTCCGGGTGTCGGTCAGCCGCGCCAGCGCAGTGCTGCCCTGGGGCGCGCCCGTGACCGGCGCAGAGGAGCCCGGCGAGGCCGCGCTGGGCGCCATCGCGCCCTGGACCGCGGAGGCCGACGGCGCGGGGGAGGGGGTGCCGCCCGGGGCGCCGGCCGCGTTCCGCGCCGACACGATCAGCCGGACCCCGAGCGCCGTCAGCGCCTTGGTCACCGGCTGGAAGAACGTCGTCCCGCCCGCCGTGCAGTCGCCGTTCCCGCCCGAGGTGACGCCGAGCGCGATGCCCTCGGCGAACAACGGGCCGCCGCTGTCGCCCGGTTCGGCGCACACGGTGGTCTCGATGAGCCCGGTGACCGTGCCCTCCGGGTAGTTGACGGTCGCGTTCAGCGCCGTGACCTGGCCGTCGCGCAGACCGCTGGTGCTGCCGCTGCGGAACACCCGCTGCCCCACCGCAGGATCGGCGACTCCCGTGATCCGCACCCCCTTGCCACCGCCGATCGCGACGACGTCGGCGCCCGCACCGGCCGTGCCGCCGGCGTACTGCACGAGCGAGAAGTCACTGCCCGGGAAGGAACTGTTCACGGTCCTGCCGAGCTGCCGACCGCCCTGGTTGTCGGCGAACCAGGTGGACCCGGCGGGCCCGCAGTGGCCGGCGGTGAGGATGAAGTCGGACTGCCCGTCGGTGACATTGAACCCGGCCGAGCAGCGACCCCCCGTCGACAGGATCGGCTGGGCGCCGTTCAGCCGCGTGGTGAACGTGCCCTGCGTACGCTCCATGTGCACGAAGCCGCCGATCCCCGTGGCCACCCGGGTCAGCCGCGACCAGTCCCCGGCGGACACCGTGCGGTCCGCCCGCACCACGACCCGGTTGGTCCGGTAGTCGACCGCCCACGCCGTGCCCGGCACCCGTGGGGCCGAACGCAGCGTCGCCGTCGCCGACTTCAGCTCGTTCATGCTGTGCGGCACGACCTTCGCCTCCGCCCCGGCCCGCCGCACCTCCCGGGCCGTCGCCTCGTCGGTCACGGCCACGACCGTACGCCCGTCGGCGCCGATCCAGTCGCCCGCCGTACGGGCCGTGCCGAGCCGCGCCACCAGCGCGGCGCCGGTGTCGCCCGTGGCGACGAGCGGTCTGGCGGGCGCGGACGGTGTCTCGCTCGCCATGGCCGCCTGGGTGACCATCGCGCCCCCCAGGAGGAGTCCGCCGACCGCCGCCAGCCGTGTCACTCGCCGGACGACCCGTCGTCGTGCGTGCCGCATGCATGGCTCCCGAAGCCGAACCCGAACGCGCGCTGCCCGTACCGGCACCGCGAGGCCCCCGGATCGTCGAGGGCCCGCTCCTCCATACGGGGGCCGGGGCCACGGCGTTCACCGGCGCCGGTGCACTCCCGCGCGCGGTCAGTTCTTGCGGGCCACCCCGCCGAACATGGCGACCTCCTCCGGCTCGGCCCCGTCGCCGCCCTCCGGGCGCCACCGCGAGCAGGACACCACACCCGGCTCCAGCAGTTCCAGGCCGTCGAAGAACCGGGCCACGTCCTCGGGAGTGCGCTGCTTCAGCTTCGGAGTGCCGTGCTCGTTCCAGAACGTCACCGCCTCGTCCACGTCCGGCATCGACGGGCTGGTGATGGTGTGCGACAGCACCAGGTGGCTGCCCGCCGGCAGCCGGTCCGTCAACCGCCGCACCAGCCCGTACGGGTCCTCGTCGTCGCCGATGAAGATGACCACGCCGAGCAGCATCAGCGCCACCGGCTGACTGAAGTCCAGCGTATTCGCCGCGTGTTCGAGGATCGCGTCGACGTTGCGCAGATCCTCGTCCAGATAGTCGGTACGGCCCTGCGGTGTGCTGGTCAGCAGGGCACGCGCGTGCGCGAGGACGAGCGGGTCGTTGTCGACGTACACGATCCGGGACTCCGGCGCGATCCGCTGCGCCACCTCGTGGGTGTTGTCGGCGGTGGGCAGCCCGGTGCCGATGTCCAGGAACTGCCGGATGCCCGCCTCACCGACCAGATGGCGCACCGCGCGGCCCAGGAACAGCCGGTCGGCGCGCGCGTACTCCCCGATCCCTGGGTGCAGTTGGCGGATCTGGTCGCCGGCCGCCCGGTCGACCTCGTAGTTGTCCTTGCCGCCGAGCCAGTAGTTCCAGATCCGGGCGGTGTGCGGCTGGCCGGTGTTGATACGGGCGCGCAGCGACACGGCCACGTCGTTGGTGGCTGCCGGGTTGTCGGTCACGTGGGTCAGCTCCTGGGTGCCTGATGGGATGCCTGACGGAATGGCGCCGTGCAAGACGCAATCTAGACGCCCGAGTTGATCTCCGCCGCCCGGCCCGGGGTTTCTCCGGCCGGAGCGAGCCGGGCCCCGCTGCGCGCGTGGCCCCACACCGACTCCGCCGCGACGTACGGCCGCAGGCACGCGGTCAGCTCCGGGTCACCCGTGCCGGCCGGCTCGTCGCAGGCGACGCGGCGGGCACCTCGGCCAGGAAGCCGGCGATCTGCACCCGGGTGTCGTCCCGGGAGCCGACCAGCCGCAGCCCGTGGAGCGCGATCCCGTCCCGCCGGGCGGTCCGCCCCGGCGTCCGCGCGTTCGGCCCGCCCGGGCGGGCTCGTAGCAGGGCGTTCGCGGACACGAGGAGCGTCCGCCGGGCGTCGGCTCCGAAGACCTCCCGACCCTGCCGGTAGAGGGAAACGGCGTCCGCCGGGTCCCCGGGCAGCAGGCCGACGGCCCGGTCCGCCACGAGGAACGCCTTCTCCGTCAGGTGCGCATGGGGCCGCCCGTGGATCGGCCCGTCGGCGGACGGCAGCCATACCAGCACCGCCCGGTCCGTGTTCCCACCGAGCGGGTTCTCCCCGTCCGACCCCGACTCGTCGCAGGCCACCTCCCGGACGCGGCCCTCCGCCGCGCCCCACCGCCCGCGCGTTCCGCCGGCTCCGTCCCCAGCCACGCCACAGCCCTTCGTCCCGACCGGGCCACATGACCAGCATGGCGCACGGCACCGCCCGCCCGTGGGGCCGGCCCGAGTCACCGGGCTTCGCCGGCAACGCCCGCCCTCCTACACTGCGGTCATGGACGACACGCGGCTCGACCGGCTCGGCTCCGGCAAGTACCTGCTGGTGACCAGCCACCGGAAGAACGGCACCCCCGTCGCGACCCCGGTGTGGGTCGTCCGGGACGGCGGCGCGGTCGGGGTGTGGACGGCGGCCGACAGCGGGAAGGTCAAGCGGATCCGGCGCCGCCCGGACGTCCTCGTCGGCCCGTGCGACGTGCGTGGCAATCCGACCGGCGACCAGGTGCCGGCCACCGCCGAGATCGTCGATCCGGCCACCACCGCCCGCTACCGGAGCCTGATCGCCCGCAAGTACGGCCTCCTCGGCCGCCTCACCCTGCTGGGCAGCCGGCTCCGGCGCGGCCTGGACGGCACCGTCGGCGTCCGGGTGACCCTCGGGGAGTGAGGGCCACCCGGAACCGGCGCCCTACGAGGCGTCCAGCACCGAACCGGACAGCTCAAGGCCCCCGGTCCGCGGCTCCCCGGTGTGCGGGTCGATCTGCCGGAACAGCACCGACTCGGTGGACTCCCGCACCCCGTCCTTCACCGTGGGCAGGGTGATCTCCGCGCTCGTCCTCCCCGCCGGGATGTCCGCCCACAGGTAGAACCCGGTCACCTTGGACAGCGGACGCTCCGGGTCGGGCTTCTCCCCGGTGGTGTCCCGCAGCCAGCCGGCCGGGACGTCCTTCGTGGACAGCTCCGGCGCGGTGGCCGGCGCGACCTCGAACAGCGCGCTCATGTCGACGTCCACCGGCTCCGACAGCGACACCCGCCACTTCAGCGTCTGCCCCTCGGTCACCTCACCGGCGACGGGCGTGACGGTCATCGCGGGCGCCGGATCGTCGTCGTGGACGGTGATGCCGCCCCGGTAGGAACCGACGACCGCACCCCGGACCGCCTTGACCAGCACGTCGTACGACACATCGGTGCCGTAGCGGGTGTTGCCCTTCACCTCGACCGGTACGTCGATGTCCTGGCCGCCCGGACGCACCGTCACCAGCCGGTCCGCGGCCTTGCCGGTGGCCGGGTCGAGCACGTACACGCGGACCTTGCCGCTGCCGCCCCGGCCCGTCACCTGGACCGGGACCCGGTAGGTGCGCACGCCCGAGTCGCCCTCGTCCACGGTCGTCCGGCCGATATCCACGCGCGGCAGCGCGTCGGTGCGCACCGCGGGCGTCCCCGGCCGCCAGCCCCACGCGTCCATGAGCCAGGCCCGTCCGGACGCCGAACGGGGCGTCAGCTCCAGGGACTTGACCGAGCGCAGGTCAAGCCCGGCGTGGCCGGCCGCGGTCAGCGGCACGCGGATCTCCTGCGCCCAGTAGGAGGCGGTCCGTTCACTGCCGGGCAACCCGGCGGGCGTGATCCGGCCGAGCTTGGCCTTCTTGCCGGAAGCGTCGGTCAGCGACACGTCCAGCTGGGCGGCCCGGGAGTTCGGCGGCACGAACAGCCGCAGCGCCAGCGCCTTCGCGCCGGACAGGGACACCGGCTTCGCCACGGTCATCCGGGCCGGGCTGCCGGGGCGCGTCCAGCGCAGCGCGATCGCGCTCCGGCCGGTCTCCCGGTCCGTCTCCCACTGCGCGAAGTGCGGAGAGGCCCCCTTGGCACCCGTGCCCAGGCAGGTCCTGGCCGGGCTCGGGTCCACCGCGGCGCACAGCCTGCCGCCGGTCACCGACACCCCGGCGTCCGGCAGGAACCCGCCGCCCCGGCGGGCGCCCACCGCATGGCTGAGGACCCGTGCCGGGTCCGCCGACGGCGCCCGCTTCCCGGAGCCGTCGAGCAGCGGCCGTACCCGGTCGTCCCCGGCGAGGAACAGCCGCGCGGCGGCGGCGATGTAGGTCGAGCCGGCCCGGTGCTGCCGGTCGGCGGTCAGCCGGGTCGCGGCCCGCTTGCCGCACACCGGGTCGTGGTGCTGCGGGTCGTCGAAGAAGTCGTCGTCGGCGGGCGCCGCGGACTGGCCCGGCGTCCACTCCGAGTTGAAGAAGTTGTGGTTGGCGCCGATCACGTACACCGCGCTGTGCAGTGCCGTGCCGTTGCCGACCGCGCGCGTGCCGTCGACGTACACCTCGCCCTGGAGGTCGGAGACGTCACCGTCACAGCCCGGCAGGATCGTCATCGACGGCACGTCCGGCACGGGGTTCTGCCCGAAGACGGTCGGGCCGATGAGGACGGTGCCCCGGATGTGCCAGCGCACCGGCCCGTGGTAGCCGTCCTGGTCGGCGGGCGGCGGGGTGAGGCTGTCCAGCGCGGCCCGGTTGACGCCCTCGCCGCCCCGCGAGTGCCCGACCAGCAGCACCCGCGACAGATCGGCGCGGGGCGCCTCGCGGACCACCTTCGGCGCGGACCGCGGGTGCTCGGCCCAGTCGGCCCAGCGGGCGAGGTGCAGCCGCACCAGCGACGACCGCGCCTGCGCGCCGCCGTCCTCCGCCGCGAAGTCCTGCGCGTTGACGCCGTTGGCCGAGACCGACACGGTCATGTAGCCCTGGGAGGCGAGCAGTTTCTGGTCCCGCAGGTAACCGCGGTGGCTGGGCACCGGCTTGGCACCGGCCTTGCAGGGCCAGTCACCGGTGATGTCCTGCCCCTTGTAGCAGGTGTAGTGACGGCCGTGCAGGAAGAGCGCGAGGGGGCGCTTGCCGGACGCGCCGACCGGCGCGACGACCACGGCGCGCATCTCCACGGGCGCGGAGAACCCCGGCAGCCGCACCGACTTCAGGCTGTACTCGCCCGTCCTGGTGCGGTACGCACCGGGCTTGCCCGGGTCCACCCCGTTCGCGGGCAGCGCTGCCGGCAACCGCGCCGCCGAAGCCGCATCTGCCGCGTCGGGGGCGTCCAACCGCCGCCCGCCGGACCAGACTTCCAGACCGCGCAACCCCGTCGCGGGCCGCCCGTCGAGCGGCAGCCCGAAGGTGTGCCCGTCCGCGCCGGGCCGCGGCACCCCCAACAGCCGCCCTCCGGCCCGGAACTCGACCCGCGCGTCCCCCATGGGCACCGGCCGGGCCGACCGCCACACCAGTCGCGACGCGGAGCCCTCGCCGGCCAGCCGCCACCCGGGCGGCAGTGGCGCGCCGTCGTTTCCCTGCGATGTGCCTTGTGCTGCGGCTGGTTGAGAGTGGGCGACCGCCACTCCCGGGGATGCCCCCGCCACCGCGAGCAACGCGGCGGCGGTCACCCATATACGCCGGGCACGGACCACTGATCCTCCTCGAACACCGACCTCGGGCGTCCCGGCAGTCCCGGACGCCCCTCGCCCCGGGAGGATGCGGAGCGGGGGCTGTGGGTTGCCTGTGCGGGCGAGGTGATGGTCCGCGTGGGCGGAGGAGGGGACCCGGCCGTGGTGTCAGCGGCACCGTGCCGGCGGGCTACGGCGGGTCAGCTCCAGGCCCGGTACGGCTCGTCCAGCAGCTGGAAGACCGGCTCCCCGCGCACCGGGTCCTTGGCGGTGGACAACCGCACCCGGTCGCCGCTGTGGATGCCGATCGGCGGACCCATGACCCGGCCCCGTACGACGAACCCCTCGGCCATCTCGATCAGCGACACATTGCGCGCCGCCGGTGTGTTGCGGTGCACCACCGTGGAGTGGCGGACCGTGCCGACGCCCTCGCTGCGCTCGGTGCGCAACTCACTGCCCTGGCAGACCGGACACAGCAGCCGGTGGTACATCGCGGTGCCGCACCAGGTGCAGCGCTGGAAGAGGATGGCGTCCTTGGAGTCCGCGGCGGCGGGATCGAGAACGCCCGCCGCGGAACCGGCCACCGGATGCGAGGTGCTTGCTGAGGGGGGGTACACGCTGGTCAACTCCCTGCGCTCGGCCGGAATCCCGCGTGCCCGGGGCGGACCGGGCACACGTGTGCGCGGTTGCCGTGCCACCGCGCACGCCGACAGAGTATGGCACTGAGTGTCACTCGTAAAGGCACTCGGTACCCCTCATCACCCCTGTTCCCGGTCAGGCCCGGCCGAGCGCCGTCTCCAGTTCCTGCACGACCCGCCACAGCGGCGCGTCCCGCCGGGACACCAGCACCACCACGTCGTCGGGCCGCCCCGCCCGCGCGGCGGGGGCCGGCGGAGCCTGAGCCGGCCGGCCGTACGTCTTCTGCACGTACCCCAGCGCGTGGTCCACGGCGGCCCCCGGGTCACCCTTGCCCTCCGAACGCAGCCAGGAGCGCAGGGCGTTGTTGTGCGCGGCGACGACCGCCGCCGCGATCACGTCGGCGCGCAGAGTCCCGTCGGGCCGTCCCGCGAAACGGGCGCGGAGGTACTCGGCGAGCGCGCGTTCGTAGCGCCACACCACCGACAGCTCGTACGCGCGCAGGCCCGGCACCCGCCGGGTGAGGCGGTAGCGCTGCACGGAGAAGGCCGGGTTCTCGGCGTACATCCGCAACACCAGCCGGGCCGCGTCGCACACCCGCCGCACCGGCTCGTGTTCCGCGCCGCCGGCCGCGAGGAAGGCGGTCATGTCGGCCAGGCAGCGCTCGTGGTCGGGGAAGACCACGTCCTCCTTGGAGGGGAAGTAGCGGAAGAACGAGCGCCGGCCCACCCCGGCCAGGGCCACGATGTCGTCCACGGTGGTCTGCTCGTACCCGCGTTCCAGGAAGAGCCGGAAGGCCGCCGCCACCAGGGCGTCCCGGATCGGCGGCTTCGCGGCCGGCGCCGCACTGCTGGAGCTCATGGACGGGAACGTAGCACCCGGACGGGATTCGTGGCACTCAGTGCAGCGTGAGTGTCCTTCCGGGGGAACCGAGTGCTTCCGAGGTCACCTCGGAGCGGTCCGACCGGGCCGTGCGGTGCGGGGCGGGAGACGGGTGGTGACCGGGGGTGGCCGAAAGCCGCCGCACCCTGCGGCGTAACCTTTCTCCGCCGTCACCGCCGCCGTCGAAGACGCCGCCGACACCGGCCCCGCACCGCGCCGCACCACCCACCCGCACCGCATCCGCAGCCCCCGCGCCGCCCCGAGGAGCCCCCATGCCCGCCGCCCGCCCCCGCCTGCTCTACGTCACCGACCTGGCGTACCGGGCGCGTGGGCGCCGTTACTGCGACGAGGACATCCACCTCACGTCCCGGCTGCGCGCCCACTTCGACCTGGCCCTGTGTCATCCGGTGGACGCCGCCGCCCTGATGGACGGCTTCGACGCCGTCGTCGTCCGCAACAGTGGGCCCGTCCTCGGCTACCGGAAGGAGTACGACGCCTTCCGCGCGCGGGCGCTCGCCGCCGGGACCCGGGTGTACAACCCGCTCACCGGGAAGGCCGACATGGCCGGGAAGCAGTACCTGCTCGACCTGGACGCCGCCGGTTTCCCGGTGATCCCGACCGTCGACCGCGCCGAGGACCTGGACCGGCTGCCGGCCGCCGAGCGGTACGTGGTCAAGCCGAAGCACGGCGCGGACTCCCTCGGCCTGCGCGTCGTCCCCGGTGGCGAGGTCGCCGGACTCGCCACCGGGGACGTCCTGATCCAGCCGTGCGTCGACTTCGCCTACGAGGTGTCCTTCTACTTCGTCGACGACGACTTCCAGTACGCCCTCTACGCCCCCGACCCGGAGCGCCGCTGGGAGCTGCGGCCGTACCGGGCCACCGCCGCCGACCTGGAGTTCGCCCGCCGGTTCATCGACTGGAACGACCTCGGGTACGGCATCCAGCGCGTCGACGCCTGCCGCGCCGCGGACGGAGGTCTGCTGCTGGTCGAACTGGAGGACGTCAACCCCTATTTGTCCCTGGACGCGCTCCCGGAGGAGGCGAGGGACGCCTTCGTCACCGCGTTCACGGCGTCCCTGAACCGGTTCGCGCGGGGGGTGCTCGTCCCGGCCTGACGGTGATCGGCGAGTACCCCGGCACCCCGCCCCTGACGTGGCGTTCAGGGCCGGGGATCGGTGCGGTGCCACCGTGGCCGTGCCTCACCGCCGCGGCGTCCGGCCACGGACGCGCGGCGCGGGCACACGCGCCGCACCCGGTCTGCCGCGCCCCCGGATTCCGGGAAGGTGTCCGGCCGGCCGACGTGCGGGAAGCGCGTCAGCCGGGAGCGGCTGAGGGACGGTCCGCGGACGGTCTGGTCCGGACCCGGCTCCCACGCGTGGACCCCGCCGACGGGCAGCCGGCGCCGGCCGTCCTCCTCGTCCGTCCACTGTCCGGAGGCGGCGACGGCGTACTGCTTCGGGCATTCCATGGTGTGCTCCGGAGCCGGCCGACCGTGACGGCGACGCGCGGCCGTCCGGTGTGGCCGGTGCGGAGCCCGTCGGCGGCCCTGCGTGCCAGGGGGCGGGAAGGCTCGTACTCGGTCGTCGTGGCACCGTCCTCGACTCGGCTGGTCCGCCTCCGCGTGCCCTGCCGGGCGCCCGCCACACCCCACGGCGCCGGCGGGCCCGCGGGACCGGAACGCCGTGCCTTACGCGCGGGGGACCTCACCCTGCTGCTCGCGGACCGTCGTCGTAGACCAGGAGCCCGTCATCGCGAAGGCGTACACCGGGCGTCGGGCTGTGCGCCATGAGGCGCCCGTCGTGCATCAGGTGCAGGGCGAGCGCGCCACGGGCCAGGACGGCGAAGTCGGCGATCAGGCGCCGGTGGCACCTCCACCACACCGCCTCGCTGCACATCACCGCGGTACGCTCCTCGCCCGCCTGCCGCAGCACGCCGTCCATCGCGGTCACGAACTCCGCGCTGCGCGTGTGAGCGGCGTAGCCCCGGAAGGAATCGTTGCGCCAGACGGTGTCGGGTGAGTCCGGCGACGGCTTGCGCCATCCGCCCAGCCGCCGCTCCCACCGGTAGGCGATCTGCTCCTCGGGCATCCACTCGGCCAGCCGCTGCCGTGACAGGTCCGGATCGCGGCGACTGCCCGGCGCGGTCCTGACGTCCACGACGGCGGCGACGCCGGCTTCCCGCAGGAGGTCCGCCAGCGTCGTCCGTCCGGCCGTGCCGTGGCCGAAGGTGATCAGCTCCAGGCCCGAGCGGGCAGCCCCGCCTGCGGGATCGGTGCGGACATGGCTCATACACCGAGTGCACCACGTGCGGGCGCGCCGGTGCGCGGCGCGGGGCTTACCTGCTCAGGGCCTGGGCACTCGAGAACGACACAAGCCGCCGCAGCCGCCGGCCTCTGTTCCCCGAAGTCATCGGGGCGCCGGCCCGGCCCGCGTTCGCCGCGGCACGCCGGCGGTGGCAGTCGCCGCTTCCGCGAGCCGCGCGACACGTTCTGTCGTCTACAGAAGGGGACGTCATGTATCGCAGCACCGTCCAGCCCGGCACCGGAGGGCGCGCCGGCGCGCCGGATGGAGGCGGGGCGTCATGTGCGGTCTGAGCGGGGAGGTCCGCTTCGACGGGCGGTCGCCCGACCTCGCGGCCGTCGGACGCATGACGGAGCGGCTCGCCGACCGCGGACCCGACGGGCAGGGCACCTGGAGACGGGGCGCGGTGGCGTTGGGACACCGCCGCCTGAAGATCATCGACCTGTCGGACAGCGGGTCCCAGCCCATGACGGACGCCCGGGGCGAGGTCACCGGCGTCTTCAACGGCTGTGTGTACAACTATCCGGAGCTGCGGGAGGAACTGCGCCGTCTCGGCCACCGCTTCGCGTCGACGTCGGACACGGAGGTGGTGCTGAACGCCTACCGGCAGTGGGGGACCGCGTGCGTGGAGCGTTTCCGGGGCATGTTCGCCTTCGCGATCGTCGAGCACCGCACCGGCCGCGTCGTCCTCGCCCGGGACCGGCTCGGGATCAAGCCCCTGTACCTGGCGCGGACGCCGGGCAGGCTCCGGTTCGCCTCCACGCTGCCCGCCCTGCTGGCCGCCGGAGACGTGGACACCTCACTCGATCCGGTGGCCCTGCACCAGTACCTGAGCTGGCACGCCACGGTCGCGGCCCCGCGCACCGTCCTCAACGGGGTGCGCAAGCTGCCCCCGGCCACCGTGCGGGTCGTCGAACCGGACGGCACCTACCGGGACCATTGCTACTGGCAGCCGTCGTACACGCGCCGGCCCGAGTACGCCGGCATGACAGCGGCCGAATGGCGGGACGCGGTGCTGGACGCGCTGCGCGTGGCCGTGCGCCGGCGGACGGTGGCGGACGTGCCGGTCGGTGTCCTGCTCTCCGGCGGCCTCGACTCCAGCCTCATCGTCGCGCTGCTGGCCGACGAGGGGCAGCGCGACCTGCTGACGTTCAGCGTCGGGTTCGAGACGGAGGGCGGCGAGGAGGGCGACGAGTTCCGCTACTCCGATCTGGTGGCCCGGGAGTTCGGCACCGACCACCGCCGGCTGATGGTTCCCTCCGAGCGGGTCTCGACGGCTCTGGACGGGGCGTTCGCGGCGATGAGCGAGCCGATGACCAGCCACGACGTGGTCGCCTTCCACCTGCTGTCCGAGCAGGTGTCCCAGGAGGTGAAGGTCGTGCAGAGCGGGCAGGGCGCCGACGAGGTCTTCGCCGGTTACCACTGGTACCCGGAGCTGGCGTCGGTCCCCCGCGAGGACGAGCCGGAGCGGTACGCCGCGACCTACTTCGACCGGTCGCACGCCGACCTCGCCCGGGTCCTGCGGCCCGGGACGCTGCCCCACGACGACGTCTCGGGACGCTTCGTCCGGGAGCACATGGCGCGGCCGGGGGCGGAGACGGCGCTGGACGCCGCCCTCCGGCTGGACACGCACGTCATGCTCGTCGACGACCCCGTCAAGCGGGTCGACAACATGACCATGGCCTGGGGCCTGGAGGCCCGGGTGCCGTTCCTGGACCACGAACTGGTCGAGCTGGCGGCGGCCTGCCCGCCGGAACTCAAACTGGCCGACGGCGGCAAGGGGGTGCTGAAGGAGGCGGGCCGCAAGCTGCTGCCCCACGAGGTCGTCGACCGCCCCAAGGGGTACTTCCCCGTGCCGGCGATCCGGCACATGGCGGGTCCCGTCCTCCGGCGCGTGCGGGAGGCACTTCAGGCACCGGAGGCAAGGCAACGCGGTGTGTACCAGGAGGCGTACGTGGCGGAACTCCTCAGGGCGCCCGACGAGCACCGGACCAGGCGGGGCGCGAACGCGCTCTGGCAGATCGCTGTGCTGGAGATATGGCTTCAGACCCACGGAATCAAGTGACCGACGACCGGGGCGCGCGGGCGGCGCACGGCCCGGCACCCGCCGTCATCCGCTCCGGACCACCAGGTCCGACAGGTCCGGGCCCCGACCGGTCCCCGGACCGCCGTACCGGGGACCTCCTCGACGCCGCCCGTGCCGCCGCCCCCGCACCGGTGCCGCTGCCCGAGGCGGGCGGCCCGCGAGACGCGGTGACACGGCTGCGCGCGCACGGCTGCTGGTACCCCTCCGCGAACGCCGACGGCAGCGAGACCGCCTTCATCTGCGACCGGGGAGGCGTCCCCCAGCTGTGGGCCGGGCCCGTCGACGGTGACGAGGTACGGCTGCTCGACACCTCACCGGACCCGGTCAAGGAGGTGTCCTGGTCACCGGACGGGCGCTGGATCGCGTACACCACGGCGCCGGGCGGCGGTGAGCACTCACGGGTGCTCTGCGTACGGCCCGACGGCACCGGCCGCCGCATCCTGGCGGGAGCCGACCCGGCGAGTTCCGCCTATCTGGGCTGCTGGGCCCACGACGGCTCGGCCGTCGCCGTCACCGTCGCGGCTCCGGCCGCCGCCGCGTACGGCGTCCTCGCGAGGCAGGCCCTGACGGACTCCGGCCCCGCGGACGACCGGCTCGCCGGGATGCGCCCGGCGGCCGACTGGGCGGACCGGGACGGCCACGCCACGCTCCTCGGCCCGGCCGCGCACGACGCCGCCTCGGGGGTGGTGCCGGACGGAGCCCCGGCCGGCACCACGGCACCGGCGGCCCGGCCCGACGGCGGCCTGTCGGTCTACCTGATCGACCCCGACGGCCTGGCCTCGCCCGTCCTGCTCACCACCGAGACCCACGCCGCCTCGCTGCGCGCGTGCGACCTCAGCCTTGACGGCGGCCTCGCGCTGCTGCGCCGGGGACCGCGCGGACGGCGCGAGGCGGTCGTCCTGCGCACCGCCGACTCGGTGACCACCCTCGTCGTGCCGGTCGCCGACGGCGACCCGTGGATCGGCCGGTTCTCCCCGGACGCGCGGACACTGTGGCTGCGCAGCAACGACGACCGCGAGTACGCCGCACTCGTCGCGATCGCCCTCGACGCCGACGGCGGGCCGCACACGGTGTCGGTCGCGGCGGAGCGTGCCGGAAGCGACCTGGAACTCCTCGCGCTGGCCCACGACGGCCGCACCGCCGCGCTCGCCTGGAACGTGCGCGGCGCGAGCGAACTGGAACTCGTCGAGACCTTCCCGACGGGGCGGACCCCGGACGACACGGGCCCGGCACGGCCGTTGCCCCTGCCCCACGAGGTCGTCACCCGCGTGACCGCCGCCGGTGCCGGGCGCCTGCTGCTCGCGCTGTCGGGGTCGCAGCGCCGCCCGGGCCTGTGGTGGGCCCACGAGGGCGTGTCGCTGCTGCGCACCCCGTGGTCCTCCCGGGACGAGGACGCCGTCCCGCCGGGCCGCCCACCGGTGCGCCCCGTCCCCGTGCGCCTGACCGCGCGGGACGGGCTGCCCCTGAGCGGCTGGTACTACCGGGCGCCGGGGCGCGCCCCCGACGAACCGGCACCCTGTGTGATCCACCTGCACGGTGGCCCGGAGGAACAGGAACGCCCGGTGTTCCACCCGCTCTACCACGAGCTGGTCGGGCGCGGCCTGGACGTCTTCGCACCCGACGTCCGGGGCTCCCTGGGGCATGGCCGCTCGTTCGTCGACGCCGACCTGGGCGCGGGCCGCTTCGCGGCCCTCGACGACGTCGCGGACTGCGCGGTCCACGCGGTCACCGCGGGCCCCGCCGATCCCACGCGGCTCGCGGTCATGGGCCGCTCGTACGGCGGCTATCTGACGTTCGCCTCCCTCGTGTGGCACCCGGACCTGTTCCGCACCGGAGTCGCCGTCTGCGGCATGTCCGACTTCCTCACCTTCTTCGCCGGTACGGAGCCGTGGATCGCAGAATCGGCGGCGCACAAGTACGGCCACCCCGAACGCGACCGTGAGCTGCTGCACGCCCTGTCGCCGATGAGCCGCATCGACGCGCTGCGCGTCCCGCTGCTGGCCGTCCACGGCGAACACGACACCAACGTGCCACCGGGGGAGTCCCAGCAGTTCGTACGGGCCGCGCGGGAGCGGGGAATCCACGCGGAACTGCTGACCCTGCGCGACGAGGGGCACGACTTCCTGCGCGCGGACAACCGGCGCCTGTTCCGCCGCGCCGCGGCCGACTGGATGCAACGGCACCTCCACACGTGAACCCCCCCGCCTCATCAAGGGGGAGCGGGGCCGCCTGAACGAGGCCGCGGCGGGCGCCGTATCCGAGGACGCGGGCCGCGCGGACCCCGCCCTCGCCCGCGGGACGGAAGGAGAACCAGGTGCCGACACCGCCCGACCCCGAACAGCCGCCGCCCGGACCGGTCCTGGAGCCCGTCCGGGTCGTACGCCTACGCCGCTTCGACGCCCTCGCGGAACTCATGCGGGAGATCCGGCCCGATCCGGTGACCCACGAGGACGACACCCGGGAACTCCCGCCCGTACCCGCCTCGGCCCCTCCCCCCTCGGGTACCCCCGGCCCGAGCGCGGGCCCGCGCCGGGCCACTGTGGCCGCGGCCGTCGTGGCGGCGGCCCTCGTCGGCTTCGGCTGCGCCCTGCTCCTCCCCGGCCGTCAGCAGGCCGCCGCGACCGCCCGCCCGGCCCCGCCGGTCACGACCGCACCGCCGGCCACCGCACCAGGCGGCCCGCCGGCTCCCACCCCGTCGGCCGGACCCACGGCCCCCGCCACCGCGCCCGACCCCGACGGCCCCGGCACCCTCCGCCGGGGCGACACCGGGCCCGACGTCGCCGACCTGCAACAACGCCTGCTGCGCGTCCCGGACGTCTACCGCGACGGCTCCACCAGCGGCACCTACGACACCACGCTCACCGAGGCCGTGGCCCGCTTCCAGCTCTGGTACGGCGTCAGCGGCGACGAGAGGGGTGTGTACGGGAACGACACGCGCCGCGCGCTGGAGTCCCGCACCGGCGTCGGCGACGATTCATGAGCGGCACACCGGGCACACGAGGACCACCGGGCGGCGGCGGACGGGAGCGGAGCGGCATGGCGGACGAGAGCGGCACGCGGGGCCGACAGGGGCGACCGGACCTGGACGGCTTCTTCGACCGGCTGGACCCGGACATGTGCGTGGTGACCGCCGCGGCGAGCGGCAGGCGCGCCGGTTGCCTGGTCGGCTTCGCCTCGCAGTGCTCCATCCAGCCGCCCCGGTTCGCCGTCTGGCTGTCCAAGGTCAACCAGACCTACCGGGTCGCCCGGGCCGCGCAGTTCCTCGCCGTCCATCTGCTCACCCGCGACCAGCGGGACCTGGCGGAACTCCTCGGTGGCGAGACGGGCGACGAGGTCGACAAGTTCGCGCGGCTCGCCTGGCGGGAGGGGCGGGGCGGCACCGCCGTCCTGGAGGACACGGCGGCCTGGTTCGTCGGTGCCATCCTCCAGCGCACCGACGGCGGCGACCACGTCGGCTTCGTGCTCGACCCCGTCGAGTGGGGCGAGGGCCGCAGCGGCCCCCTGTTGCGCCTGTCCGACGCCGTCACCATCGACGCCGGCCATCCCGTGGACTGAGCCCGGCGGGCCCGGACCGATCCGGACGCCGCCGTCAGCCCTCCGCGGCCTCCGTGGCGTCCTGCGCGTCCTCCAGGGGCATCCGGATGTCGAGCACGCACACGTCGTCGCGCCGCTCGTCCGCCAGCATCGCCGCGAGCAGCGCGTCCAGGGACCCGGACTCGCCGCGGCCGTGGGCGCGCACCACCTCGGCCAGCCGGGCGAAGCCCGCGTCCAGGCCCTCGCCGGGGCGTTCGACCAGGCCGTCGGTGTAGAGCAGCAGCCGGTCGCCGGGTTCCAGACGCAGCTCCCGCGACTCGTACGCGGGGGCGGCCGTCGCGCCGAGCAGCATGCCGCCGGGCCGGTCGAGGAAGCGGACCTCGCCCCGGCGTACCAGCAACGGCGGCGGGTGCCCCGCCTGCGCCCAGGCGAGGACGTGCTGGTCGGGGTCGTAGCGGGCGAGGACCATGGTGGCGCTGATCTGGCTGTCGCGGGAGTGCAGCAGGAGCTGGTTGAGCCGCGCCAGCGCCCCGGTGAGCGAGGAGCCGGTGCTGACCATGCCCTTCGCGGTGAACCTGAGCTGGGCCATGGTGGCCACCGCGTCGATGCCGTGGCCCGCCACGTCGCCGACCACGAACAGCGCGTCGTAGTCGGGCAGTTCGATGGCGCTGAACCAGTCCCCGCCGACGTGGATGCCGGCCTGCGCGGGCAGGTAGGCCACCTCGACGCGCAGCCCGGCCAGCCGCACCGGCTTGCTGGGCAGCGGCAGCAGGGCGTGCTGGAGCCGGGCCGCCAGGGCCCGTTCGGCCTGGAGGATGCCGCGCTGGAGCAGCATCGCGCGCTCGCTCTCCACCAGCGCGAGTTCCGCGCTGCGCTGCGCGGTGAGGTCCTGGACGAAGCCGTGCACCTCGACCGGGGTGCCCTCGGGCGTGGTGGCGGCCTCGGCGACCATCCGCAGATGCCGGATCCCCTCGGGCGTCTCGATGCGGAACGGCACGTCGAACGGGTGGCCGTGGGAGACGAGTTCGGCGATCGCGTGGGCCAGCGGCCCGGTGTCGTCGGGCAGTACCAGGTCGGGCAGCTCCTCCAGGCGGACCGGCCGTTGCCCGGGGCGCAGACCGAGCACGGCGTACGTCTGCGTGGCCCAGGAGATCTCCTGGGTGACCAGGTTCCAGTTCGCCCAGCCGAGGTTGCCGAGCCGCTGCACGTCGGCCAGGCGCTGCTCCTGGCGCTCCACCGGGTCGTGCCGCAGCCAGGTCACCACCAGGCGCTCGCCCAGCGGAGCGGCCCGCACGGTGTAGGTGGCGGTCACGGGCACCTCGCCGACCACGTCCTGGTAGGCGAACGGCTCGCCCTCGAAGGGGACCCCGGTCTCCAGGGCCTGGAGGTAGCCCCGCCACAGCGGTTCGCCCGCGACCGACGGATAGCTCTCCAGGACACGCCTGCCGACCATGTCGCGGCCGGTGCGGCCGAACACGTCGACCGCCTCCGGGGTGGCGGCGTCGATGAGGTAGTCCTCCACCTCGCCGGAGGGGGCGCGCAGCGGGGTCAGCAGGATCGTCGCGCCCGGCAGCGCGTCGAACACCGCCTGCACGGTCTGCGAGGTGTCCCCGGGCGCGCCGCCGCGCGGGTTGTCGAAGGCCCGCAGCCGGCCCGCGCACAGCCGGGCCACGGCCCGCAGCAGCTCCCGCTCGCGCCGTGTGAACGGCTCGCCGCGCCGGCGGAGCACCCCGAGGGCGACGCACGCGGTGTCCCCGGCCGGCACGGGCAGCCAGGCCCGGGTGGGCCACCGCTCCGGCGGATCGCCGATGAGCAGGTACCGGGTGCGGTCCAGGGCGATGTCCTCCAGCCAGCGCGGCTCCCCGGACTCCAGGGCGTCCAGCGCGGCGACGCTGGTCACCGGGGGGAGCCGGCGCCACTGGGCGGCGAGGGTGGGGTCGAGGCCGGCGTAGCCGATCAGTGCGAGCCCGCCCTCGGGCGGCCGTTCGTACAGCATCACCGCGTCGGCGCCCGCCTCGGACGCGAGGTGGTCCAGCAGGCATCCGGCCAGTTCGTGCGGCGAGCCGACCCGGAGCAGGTCGCGGCCGATGTGGCCCAGGGCGCCCGTCAGGTCCGTGGAACCGGCGGGCACGCTCTCCCAGGAGCGGACGGCGGCGGCCGGGGCGGGAGGCGTCGCGGGCTGCTGCCGGGGCGGCAGGGCGCCCAGGGTGAGCCAGCACTGTTCGAGGAGGGTGCGGTTGCCGTCCTTGGCGCGCTGGACCAGCTCCTGGTGGGCGGCGTCCGGGGTACAGGATGTGACGGCCATCAGCACGCCCTTGGCCCGCTCCAGGACCGCGGAGGTGGCGGCCACGTCCCGTAGCCGTTCCAGTTCGGCGCGCTGCCGGGCCACGACCTTGGCCAGCGCCGCGAGATCGGCGCCGGTTCCGCCGTCGACCGGGGGCAGGGGCTCGCTCGTCACGCGATGAGCATGGCACATCCGGGCCCGTTCGATCACTCGTCTGCCGGGTCGGGATTCACCCGACCGGTGGACATGATCGACGGCTCCGGAAGCGGTCGGAGAGGCGCCCGGGCAGGGCAGGGCGAGGAAGCGGCGAGGGAATGGTGCGGGATCGGCCTGGCCAGGTCAGCGGACCGTGACGCGGGCGGCCAGCGCCTCGCTGACCGCGCGGACGCTGCGCGCGATGTGCTGCAACTGCAACACCTCCGCCGCGTACAGCTTGATCGTGTGCTCGATCACCGATTCGGGCAGTCCGAGCACGGGCAGTTCGGCCCGCGCGGTCTGGAGGGCGGTCCGGGCGACCCGGATCTCCTGCTGCACCTGGATCTGCGCGTGCCGGGCCAGCAGGACCGGGTGCCGGATGAGCGCCGGGTAGCTGGCGTAGCGCGCGGGGATCAGCTCGCGCAGCCACTTGGCGGCCGAGCGCTCCCAGTCGTACGAACCCGGCGTCTTGACCTGACAGGGCCAGTCTGGGCTGATGCGCGTGCTGGTCAGGGGCATGTTCATCGCTTCCGGTGTGCGGCGTCGGAGGGTGGTCGACGGGTTCGGGGCGGCCCCGGTCTAGGGGATGACCGGGGCCGCCACGGGCGCGTCGCGCAGACGACGCGCCCCGGTACACCCCGGGCGCCGACGTGGGTAGGGGACGGCGGCAGGGGGTGTCCGTGCACGGGCCCCGGGCGCGGGGAACCGGCGCTGCGTGCGGTGGGGCGTGCGCATGGGCGGTCCGTCGGCTTTCTCGGGGCGGTGGGCGAGGGAGCCCGCCCGAGCAGTATTTATATATGCCGATCGCTTTGCAAGACGTATGAAAACATTCATGCGCGTTATGAGGTGAATCGTCCCCGTCCACGGCACGGATGACCGCAAGATCTTCACGGATGCCCGAAAGCGGGCGGGAGGAACGGCCGTACCGGCCCCGGTTCAGTCCTTGAGAAAGAACTGGTGCTGCTCGGAGAGCTGCTCGTACTTCTCCAGCCGGGCCTGGGTGCGCTCCGGATCGGCGTCGGTCATGGCCTGCAACAGCGCCGCGGCCAGCACCCCGGGCGCGGCGTAGGAGTCGAACACCAGCCGGGAACCGGTGCCGGTGGCGAAGGTGACGTCGGCCTCGTCGGCCAGCGGCCCGAGCGCCAGGTCCGTCACCAGGGCGACCTTCAGACCCGCGCCGCGCGCCACCCGGACGGCGTGCAGCGTCTCCTGGGAGTGCCGGGGCATGGCGAAGGCCAGCACCCAGCTGCCGCCGGCCTCGCGGGACTGCAACAACGCGTCGTAGGCCACGCTGCCGCCGCGGGTCACCAGCCGCACGTCCGGGTGGATACGGCGGGCCGCGTAGCCGAAGTACTCGGCGAGCGACACCGAGATCCGCAGGCCCAGCACGGTCAGCGGGGTGGAGCGGGACAACTCGCGGCCGACGTGGATCACCCGGTCGGGGTCGGCGAAGTCCCGCCGCAGGTTCTCCAGGTTCTCGATCTCGGCGTCCACGGCCGCCTGCAACTCGTTGGCCCGGTTCTCCTCGCCGGGCCCGCCCGCGAGGCTGCTCAGCGCGATCGACTGGAGCTTCTCGCGCAGCGCCGGGTAGCCGCTGAAGCCGACGGCGGCGGCGAAGCGGGTGACGGAGGGCTGGCTGACCCCGACCCGGTCGGCGAGCTCGGTGATCGACAGGAACGCGGCCTCGGTGATGTGCTCGATCAGGTACTGGGCGATGCGCCGCTGCCCCGGCGACAGACGCGGGCCGTCGAAGAGTTCCCTGAGCCGGGAGGTCGGGGCGGCCTCGGCCGCGGGCACCGTCCTGCCCGACGTGATCGCTGATGCCTGTGCGCGTGCCTGCTGCGGCGAGGGCACCGGTCGGCCTCCTTTGTCTGCCACGAGGACTCAACATAGCTCACCGACCGTCGTGACCAGGGGGTTGAGAGGCCGCGCTCACCGCCGGTACAGGCCGATGGAATGGCCCACTTCGCCGACCGGCCGACTGCTCGCCAGCAGCTCCGCGAGCCGGCCGCGCGCCTTGGCGGCGGCGGAGTCCGACACCGCCAGCAGCCCGTGCACCCGCTCCGGCGGCACCGTGCGCGGATCCGCCGCGCGGATGCCGTACGACGCCGGGACGCCACTGCCCTTGTACACCAGCCACACCCGCTCGCCCGGGTACCGCTCCCGGAGCCGGTCGGCGAGCCGGCCCAGGTCCTGGCCCCAGTCCACGTTCGAGTCGTGCAGCAGCCGGTGGGTGTGCGCCGGACCGCCGAACGCCTCGTTGGCGTACGGCAGGTAGTACGGGAACGTCCGCAGCGAACTCACCGCCACCCACAGCACCAGGGCCCCGGCCAGGAGCCCGCGCCACCGCCACCGGAGGGCCGGTACGCAGGCCGCCGCCACCGCGAGGAACACCGGGACGCACAGCGCGTACCGGGTGCCGAAGTCCCGCGCCCCCGTCATCGCCGCCGCGAGCAGCACCAGGGGCGGCACCAGCACATACGGAGCCGCCGGGCGCAGCCGCCGCACCGCCACCACCGCGACGGCACCGGCCGCGCCCAGCGCCAGCAGCCCGAGCGGGGTCTTCACCAGCAGGGCGGCCGGCAGGTAGTACCAGAGCGAGCCGGTGTACAGGTGCCCGAACAGATACCCCTGCCAGGGCCGTTCCTCCAGCGCGAACTGCACCCGCATCCCCGCCCGGTACGCCGGCGGCACCGGCAGCAGCTCCACCAGCCGCGCCCGCGGCCCGTGCGCAGCCGGCACCGGCCCGGCGGGTTCGAACCGCAACCGAGGGTCGACGACCAGGTACGCGGCCCACACCACGGCGAGGGCCACGACCGCGACGACGGCGGCGGCCACCAGCGCCGACACCGCCGGGCGCCGTGCCCCGAGCCAGGGCAGGGGCCACCGACCGCGCCGCGAGACCGGGGCGGAACGGTGGGCGGTGAGGGCGGACACCGCCGCCAGCGCCATCAGCACCGGTACCGCGGGCAGGGTGCTCATCCTGGTCGCCGTGGCCGCGCCCAGCGCCGCCCCCGCGAGCGGCAGGTACGGGACGGGGCGGTGCCGGGCCCGCCACGCCAGCCAGGCCGCGGTCAGGACGCATCCGGCCGCCGGCAGGTCCAGCGTGGCCAGGGAACCGTGCGCGATCACGTCGGGCGAGAACGCGTACAGGGCGAGCGCGACCAGGCCGCCCGCCGTACCCGTCAGGTCCCGGGCGAAGGCGAACACCACCAGCCCGCACAGCAGCGTCAGCGCGATCACCGGCAGCCGCGCCCACAGCATCAGCCGCCAGGGATCGTTGCCCGACCCGTACAGCAGGTGCCGGCCCACCTGCCCCTGGTCGCCGGTGTACGACGGGTCGTAGTGCGGGTCCGCCACCACCACCCCGGCCGCGATCAGCAGCTTCCCGAGCGGCGGATGCTCGGGGTTGTACCGCAGTCGGTGCTCGCGTACGTAGTCGGTGGCCGTGGCGACGTACACCGGCTCGTCGATGGTGGGGGTCTGCCGCACCGCCGTGGTGACCATCGCCGCGGCCATCTGCCCGAGGAGCAGGACGACCAGGACCGGCGGCAGCCACCGCGGGTGCCGGCGCAGCCGGGCCCACCGCCCCGACGGGCCCTGTCGTACCGGGACCGCGGCGGGAGCGGCGGGGGTGAGGACCGGGTGCTGTTCGCGCGCCATCATCCGTCCCGCGGCGGAAGGGGCCGTGCGGGAGCGGGCGGGCTCGGGGGCCTGATCACGGCCCTACCGTCGCACCGCCGCCGCCCCCGCGGCCGTCACCGCCGCACGAGTCGCACCGGCAGACCTTCTGCCGTGTACACGGGTACGGCCCGCGGCCCGCCGCAGTTCACCTCGATCCGCTCGAACCGCCCGGCCGGGGCGCGGCGAGGACCGGCGGGGAGGCTCAAGGCGCCGGGCGTGTGTGCCGAGGGTGGATGCGCGGGCCGGGCCGACCTGACGCACGCGACCGGGTCACGGCCCCGCCGGCCGTCGGGGGACCGTCGGTTCGCGGGGAGGGGTACGTCGGCCGGCGGCGCGTCAGCTCACGGGGCGCAGCACACCGGCCGGCACCACCAGGTCCGCCCACTGCCGTGTGGTCGCGACCAGGTCGGCGTTGCGCTGGTCCGAGCCCAGCACCCAGGCCACGGCCGCCTCGTGCTCCTTGCCGAACTCCTCGTGCCGGGCGACCAGCCGGCGGATCCGCTCGTCCTCGGCGATCTCGCAGAACCACACCTCGTCCAGGCACTTCCGCACCCGCGCCCACGAACCCTCCCGCAGCAGCAGGTAGTTCCCCTCGGTCACCACCAGCCGGGCCCGCGGCGGCACCGGGATCGCGCCCGCGAGCGGCTGCTCCAGCACCCGTTCGAACCCCGGCGCGTACACCACCTCGTCGGTCTCCTCGCGCAGCCGCCGCAGCAGCGCCGCGTACCCGGCCGCGTCGAAGGTGTCCGGCGCGCCCTTGCGGTCCCGGCGGCCCAGCCGGTCCAGCTCGGCGTCCGCCAGGTGGAAACCGTCCATCGGCACGTGCGCCGCCCACGGCGGGCCGTCGCCGTTCAACGCGTCCACCAGCCGCTCGGCCAGCGTCGTCTTGCCCGAACCGGGGCTGCCCGCGATGCCGAGCAGGGCACGCCGGCCGTCCCGGGGCAGGGCGCGGGCACGGCCGAGGAGGTCGTCGAAGGTCAGCGGCACACAGAGAGTGTGGCATCCCCCGTCCGCCAGGAGTGTGGCGTGCGCCACCCACTGGAGGGCCGCTTCGCGGGGAACAGTCCGGATATGACTCAGCTCGGTCTGCCCGACACCATCCAGGCCTGTCTCTTCGACCTCGACGGGGTCGTCACCAAGACCGCCGTCGTGCACGCGGCGGCCTGGAAGGAGACGTTCGACGCCTTCCTGCGTGACTACGAGGGGGAACAGGGGCGGCCGTTCGACGCCGTCACCGACTACGACGAGTACGTCGACGGCCGCCCCCGCGCCGACGGCGTCCGCGCCTTCCTCGCCTCACGCGGCATCCACCTCCCCGAAGGCGGCCCGGACGATCCGCCGGACGCCCGCACCGTGCACGGCCTCGGCAATCGCAAGAACGACCTGCTGCTGGAGAAGATCCGCACCGGCGGGGTCGAGGCCTACGAGGGCACCCTGCGGTACCTGGAGGCGGTCCGCGCCGCGGGGTTGCGCACCGCGATCGTCTCCTCCAGCGCCAACTGCCGGGACGTGCTGCGCGCGGTCGGCGCCGAGCACTTCTTCGACGTACGCATCGACGGCGTGGTCGCGGCCGAGCGGAACCTGCCGGGCAAGCCGCACCCCGACACCTTCCTCGCCGCCGCCCGGGACCTCGGCGTCGAGGCGTCCCGCGCGGCCGTCTTCGAGGACGCGCTGGCCGGCATGGACGCAGGCCGCGCGGGCGGCTTCGGCCATGTCGTCGGCGTGGACCGGGTGGGCCAGAGCGACGCGCTGTACGCGCACGGCGCCGACATCGTCGTCAAGGACCTGGCCGAACTGGGAGGCAAGCAGTGATCACCGACCGCTCCTACGGCGTCGAACCGTGGACCGTCCGGGAGACCGCCCTCGACCTCGACGTCCTCGCCCAGAGCGAGTCGGTGTTCGCCCTGTCCAACGGCCACGTCGGCTGGCGCGGCAACCTGGACGAGGGCGAACCGCACGGCCTGCCCGGCAGCTACCTCAACGGCGTGCACGAGGTGCACCCGCTGCCGTACGCGGAGGCCGGCTACGGCTACCCGGAGTCCGGACAGACCGTCATCAACGTCACCAACGGCAAGGTCATCCGGCTGCTGGTGGACGACGAGCCGTTCGACCTGCGCTACGGCCGGCTCGTCGCCCACGAACGCGTCCTGGACCTGCGCCGCGGGGTGCTGGAGCGGACCTGCGAGTGGACCTCCCCGGCCGGCTCCACGGTCCGGGTGCGCTCCACCCGGCTGGTCTCGCTGACCCAGCGGGCGGTGGCCGCCGTGGCGTACGAGGTGGAGGCCGTCGGCAGCCGCAGCCGGGTGGTGATCCAGTCCGAGCTGGTCGCCAACGAGAGCCTGCCCGACCCCGACGGCGACCCGCGCGCGGCGAAGGCGCTGAAGTCCCCGCTGGAACAGGAGGACGGCTTCGCCTCCGGCAACCGGCTGCGGCTGGTGCACCGCACCCGGCGCAGCGGTCTCAGGGTGGCCGTGGCCGCCGACCACGTCGTCACCGGACCCGAACGCACCACCAGCCGCAGCGAGAGCGGCATCGACGTGGCCCGGCTGACCGTCACCTCCGTACTGGAACCCGGACAGACGCTGCGGATGGAGAAGCTGGTCGCCCACGGCTGGTCCGGCACCCGGTCGCTGCCCGCGATGGCCGACCAGGTCGACGCCGCGCTCGCCGCCGCCGGACACGACGGCTGGCAGGGCCTGCTCGACGACCAGCGGACCTGTCTGGACGACTTCTGGGTCCGCGCCGACGTCGAGGTGGAGGGCGACGAGGAGATCCAGCAGGCCGTCCGGTTCGCGCTGTTCCACGTCCTCCAGGCCGGCGCCCGCGCCGAGCAGCGCGCCATCCCCGCCAAGGGACTCACCGGCTCCGGCTACGACGGGCACGCCTTCTGGGACACCGAGATGTTCGTGCTGCCCGTGCTCACCCACACCGCGCCCGCCGCCGTCGCCGAGGCCCTGCGCTGGCGGTACAACACCCTGGACGAGGCCCGCGAACGCGCGGCCCAACTCGGGCTCGCCGGCGCCGCGTTCCCCTGGCGGACCATCGCCGGCCCGGAGGGCTCCGCGTACTGGCCGGCCGGCACCGCCGCCTTCCACGTCAACGCCGGCATAGCCGACGCCGTCATCCGGTACGTTCAGGCCACCGGCGACACCGCCTTCGAGCGCGAGACCGGCGTCGAACTGCTGGTGGAGACCGCCCGGTTGTGGCGCTCGCTCGGCCACCACGACACCCACGGCGTCTTCCACCTCGACGGCGTCACCGGCCCCGACGAGTACAGCGCGGTCGCCGACGACAACACCTACACCAACCTGATGGCCCGCCAGAACCTGCGCGCCGCCGCCGACGCCGTCGAGCGCCACCCGGACCAGGCGCGGCGGCTCGGCGTGGACGAGGAGGAGAGCGCCGCCTGGCGGGACGCCGCCGATTCCATGCACATTCCCTACAACGCCGAACTCCGCGTCCACGAACAGCACGCCGGCTTCACCCGCTACCAGCGCTGGGACTTCGAGGGCACCCGCCCCGACCAGTACCCGCTGCTCCTCCACTTCCCCTACTTCGACCTCTACCGCAAGCAGGTCGTCAAACAGGCCGACCTGGTGCTTGCCATGTACACCTGCGGCGACTACTTCGAGCAGGAGCACGACGAGGAGCAGATCGCCCGGAACTTCGCCTACTACGAGCCGCTGACCGTCCGCGACTCCTCCCTGTCCGCCTGCTGCCAGGCCGTCATCGCCGCCCAGACCGGCCACCTGGACCTCGCCTACGCCTACACCGCCGAGGCCGCGCTGATGGACCTCCAGGACCTGGAGCACAACACGCGGGACGGGCTGCACATCGCCTCCCTCGCCGGCACCTGGATGGCCCTGGTCGCGGGCTTCGGCGGCATGCGGCACGACGGCGACCGGCTGCGGTTCGCACCCCGCCTGCCCGAGCGGCTGCGCCGCCTCGCCTTCACCATCCAGTTCCGCGGACGCCGGCTGCGGGTGGACATCGGCGCGGACAAGGTGACGTACGCGCTCCTGGACGGCCCACCGCTGACGCTCCGCCACCACGGCGAGCCGCTCACGGTCGGCACCGACGACCCGGCCGTCCGCGCGGTACCACCGGCACCGCGACGCCCCACGCCCCAACAGCCGGTGCACCGGGGGCCGGGCGGCGGGGAAGGCGGCGCGTTCGGCGGGTGAGCGGCTGTCGGCCGGGGCTGGACCGGGCGAGGAGGGCACCGGGTGCCGGGGCGTGGGCCGGAGTCCGAGGCACGCCGCGCGCCGGGCGGGGGTGGGGTGCCGGATGGGGGGCCGGTGCGGGTGGTGGCCGGGCTCCGGGCCGGGCGGTGGCTGAGGGTGCCGTGCGCCGGCCGGGGGTGGGTGCCGGACGGGGGTGAGGGTGCCGCGCGCCGGACGGGGGTGGGGTGCCGGATGGGGGCGGGTGCGGGTGGTGGCCTGGGCCCCGTACCGGGCGGCGGTTGAGGGTGCCGTGCGCCGGGCGAGGGTGGGTGCGGGTGGTGGCTCGGGCTCCGTGCCGGGCGGTGGCTGAGGGTGCCGTGCGTCGGGCGGGGGTGGGGTGCCGGATGGGGCCGGGTGCGGGTGGTGGCCCGGGCCCCGCGCCGGGCGGCGGTTGAGTGTCGCCGGTGCCGAAAGCGTGGTGAGCGTCGGTCTCTGGTGGCTCGGGCCCCGCACCGGAGGGCTGCTGAGTGTCCCCGGGTGTCGGCGTGCTGAGCGTCGGCTTCGGTGGCCTGGGCCCCGTACCGGGCGGCGGCCGAGTGCCCCCGGGGGTCGGCGTGCTGAGCGGTGCGCTCGTGCGCGGAGCGGCGCGGGCTCGCGTCCCTCAGTCGAGCGCCCCGGACAGCAGGTGCAGCAGGTCGCCGGTCGCGTCCGCGGCGAGCAGGGCCGGGAGGGCGCCGAGCGCGAGGACGGCGAGGGCCGCGGACCACAGACGCGGCGGCGGGTTCGTCTGGAGGGCCGCGATCCGGCGGGTGACGGCCCGGTCGGTGAACTGGAGGGCGCAGCCCACGCGCGCCCGGCCCGCGCTGAGCGCGGCCCGGGCCAGCGCCCGCGCGGTCACCCGCCGGTCCCCGACGACGGCCGCCGCCCGCTCGTCGGCCCACCGCTCCACGAGGAAGGCGACCGCCGCGCGCACCGGTTCCAGCAGCGGATCGGCCGCCGCCGCGAGCGTGACCGCCGACACCAACAGCCCGTGCCGGTGCGTGAGATGGGCCCGTTCGTGGGCGAGGAGCACCCGTCGCTCCGCGGGGCCCAGCGCGTTCAGCATCGCGGAGGTGACCAGGATCCGGCCCGGCCGCCCCGGGATCGCGAACGCCCGCGGCACCTCCGAGGCGGCGACGATCAGCTCGGTGTCCGCAGGCTGTCCCGCGCCGAGCCGCCGTAGCGCGCGCCGCGTGCACCGCTCGGCGCGCACGGCCCGGTGGACGCGCACCGCGACGGCCGCCAGTGCCAGACAGGCGGCGAGCCCGATCACCGTGGGCACCGGGTCGGTCAGCGGGTGCCCGTCCTCGCGGGCCTCGCGGATCACCGGCGGCGCGTCCCCGAGCAGCGCGGTGGTCAGCAGGAGGAGCGACCAGGTGGTGGCCGCCGCCGTCAGCACCGCGGCCGAGGCCAGCACGCGCGCGGCGAGCGCCGGCGCGGCCCGCCGGGCGAGCACGGGAGCGACGGCCGACAGCAGCAGTGACAGCGCCAGCGGGGCGTACACGTCGAACGTCATGCGCCGCACCTCATGAGCCCGGCCTCACGCGCCGTCTCCGGCGAGCAGCTCGCGCAGTGCCCGCTCCTCCTCGGCACTGAGCCCGGTCACGAACTGCTGGAGCGCGGCGATCGGGTCCGGCCCCCGGTCCAGGGCCTCGTGCATCGCCTCGGCGGTCAGTTCGGCCGCGTTCTTGGCCGGCCGGTACGCCCCGCGCCGCCCGTCGGCGTCGCGGAGCACCAACCCTTTGTCGTACAGCCGTTTGAGGATCGTATGGACCGTGTTGTACGCGAGCCCGCCACCGATCTCGTGCTGGATCTCCGCCGGGGTCAGCGGTCGCTCGGTGGCCCAGAGGGTGGCCAGCACCTCGCTCTCCAGCTCCCCGGCGCTGCGCCGCTCCGCTCTGCCGCGGGACCTTGTGCCAGCCATGCCTCAACCTTACAGCGCGTAGGGCCGTCGGCCGGATGGCCCTGCCTGCGGGCATGGTCAGGCCATTCACGTTAGTTTGACCGTGTTTTCCCCTACTCCCGCCTCCGGCCCTACGGGCCGTAGGGTGACCATGGGCCCTACGGGCTGTAGGGGACGGGGACGGAGGGGTGGTCATGGCCGGCAGTGCGCATGCGACAGTCGACGCGGTGAACCGCGAGCACGCGCGCCGCGCGTCCGCCGGCTCCGGGCACGCCGTCTGGCCGACGGCGGTCGTCGCCGCGGCCTTCAGCCTGGCCCAACTGGTCCTCGTGCGCCCCGGTCTGGGGCTCGGCTGGGACGAGACGGTGTACGTCAGCCAGGTCAGCGGACACGCTCCCGCCGCCTTCTTCAGCGCACCCCGCGCCCGGGGCGTCTCCCTGCTGGTCGCCCCCGTGGCGGCGTGGTCGTCGTCCACGGCCCTGCTGCGGGTGTACCTAGCCCTCCTCTCCGGCCTCGCCCTGTTCCTGGCCCTGCGCGCCTGGCGGGGGCTGTTCCCCGTCCGGGTCCTCGCCTTCGGCGGCGCCCTGTTCGCCTCCCTCTGGGTGACCTTGTTCTACGGCCCGCAGGCCATGCCCAACTACTGGGTCGCCGTCGCCGCCCTCGCCGCCGTCGCCTGCTTCCTGCGCGCCCCGACCGACCGGGGCGCCCTGTGGGGCCTGGCGGGGAGCGCGGCGGTGATGGCGTGGATGCGGCCGGTGGACGCGGTCTGGGCGACGGTGCCGCTGCTCGCCCTCGGCCTGGCGCGCCGCCACCGGCGGGCCCTGCTCGTCCTGCTCGCCGGGCTCGCCGCCGGCGCCGCCGAGTGGGTGATCGAGGCGTATGCGAGCTACGGCGGTCTGGCGCGCCGGCTGTCCGACGGCTCGGCGATCCAGGGCGGCCTGGGCTGGCACTTCGCCGTCGTGGACCAGCTGCGCGGCCTGGGCGGGCGCACGCTGTGCCGGCCGTGCACCGGCGCCCTGCCGCATCCGCTGGTCACGCTCTGGTGGTTCGCGCTGCCCGTGCTGGCCGCCCTCGCGCTGGTCGTCGCCCGGCGCGGACGGCGCCGGGCGGTCACGGTGCTGCCGCTCGCCTGCGCGGCGACCGCCGCCTTCCCCTACCTGTTCCTGATCGGCTACGCGGCACCCCGCTTCCTGCTCCCCGCCTACGCCCTCCTCGCGATCCCGGTCGCCGGCGCACTGGCACACCTGATCGCGAGGTCGTGCCCCCCGGCCCACCGCTCGACCCCGCCCTCGGCCCCTGCCCCGGCGGACCGTCCGACCCCGGACTCGCCCCCGGCCCCGGCGGACCGTCCGACCCCGGACTCGCCCCCGGCCGACGTTCCGACCCGGGACCTGGCCCCTGATCCGGCCCCCCGCCCGACCCCCGACCCCCGCTCGCGTCCGGCCCCGTACCGGTCCCCGTGTCCGACCCCGCCCCCCGGCCGGCTCCCGCCACCCCACTCGACCCGGCGCCCGCTGGCCCTCGTGCTGGTCTGTGCCTGTCTCGCCGTCCATCTCGCCGTGCAACTCGTCGTCCTCCTGCACGTGGTCGGCTCGGCCACCGCCGCGCACGACGCCTGGGGGCGCACCGCGGCCGAGATGCGACGCCACGGGGTACGGCCGCCCTGTCTGGTCACCGGACACGAGGCCATCCCCGTCGGCTTCGCCGCCGGCTGCGCCTCCGCCGCGACCGCCGGGCCCAACGCCAACACCACCGAGGACGGCATCACCCGGACCGCGCGGCGGACGCCGGTCGCCACGCTCGTGCCGGCCGGGTCCGCGCCGCCCCGGTACGCCCGCGACTGGCCGTCCGTACCCGTCGGCGCGGTCCGGCTCTACTACGTCGTACCGGGCGCCGCCTCATGACCTCCCCGGCCGGGCTCACCGCCTCCCTCGGCCGCCGGCGCGCCCGCTGGCAGGCCGGCGCCTGTCTCGCCGTACTGCTCGGCGCGCTGTACCTGGCCCACCGCCACTGGCCCGCGGTCGAGAGCGGCGCCGGGCGGCTCGCGGTCGCCGACCAGGGCTGGCTGCTGGTCGGGGCCGCCGCGGCCACGGGCACCTGGGCGGCCTCCGCGCTCGCCCAGCAGGGCGCCGTCGTACCGCGGCTGCCCGGACCCCGCCTGGTCGCCGCACAGTTCGCCGCCTCCGCCGCCAACCACCTGCTGCCCGCGGGGCTCGGCGCGAGCGCGGTGAACCTGCGGTTCCTGACGCGCTGCGGGCTCCCGGCCGGCCGCTCGGCCGGCGCGCTCGCCGTCAAGGCCGGCGCGGGCGCCGCCGTCCGCCTGGCACTGATCGCGCTGCTCGCCCCGGCCTGCCCCGGGCTGCTGCGCCTCCCGCACCTCTCCCCGACGGCGGTCGCCGTCGCCCTGGGTGTCGTCGCCCTCGCGGCGGCCCCGCTCGCCACCCCCTGGTGGCCGCGCTGCCGGCGAGCGCTCGCCGGCGTGGTGGCCGACATCCGCGCGCTGCACGCCTGCCCGGCCCGCGCCGCGGCCCTGTGGGGCGGCTCCCTGGCCTTCGCCGGGCTGCACGCGCTGGTCCTGATCGCCGTCACCCGGGCCGTCGGTCTGCCGCTCGCGCCGCTCCAGGTGGCCCTGCTGTACCTCGCGGCGAGCAGCGCCGCCGCCCTGCTGCCCTCCCCGGGCGGCCTCGGCTCGCTGGACGCCGCGCTCGCCCTCGCCCTCACCGCCGCCGGCACCCCGGGCGCCGCCGCCGCGTCCGCCGTCCTCGGCTACCGGCTGCTGACCGTGTGGCTGCCGCTGCTCCCCGGCCTGCTGGTGCTCGGGGTACTGGTGCGCCGCAAGGCCCTGTGAGAACGGGGGAGTTTCCCGCGGGCCCGCTTCAGGTAGGAGTCGGGTACTGCCGTGTGACACAGGAGGGGGAGTCATGCCGGGCAACGACAGCGCGGGCCTGCCGAGCGAGGCCTTCTTCACACCGGGGACGTCGTCCTTCACCGAGTTCCTGACCGCGCACCGCCCCGGGCTGCTGCCCACCGCGCCCCCGTTCCCGCCCGGCGTCCGCGTGCCGGCGGACCGGTTCCCGCACGGCACCACCGTGCTCGCGCTCACCTACCGCGACGGCGTGCTGATAGCAGGGGACCGCCGGGCCACGATGGGCAACCTCATCGCCCAGCGCGACCTGGAGAAGGTGCACCCCGCCGACGACCACACGGCCGTCGCCTTCGCCGGCACCGTCGGCCTCGCCCTCGACATGGTGCGGCTCTACCAGGTCGAGCTGACCCACTTCGAGAAGATCGAGGGCGTCCCGATGACGCTCGGCGCCAAGGCGACCCGCCTCGCGGCCATGATCAGGCAGAACCTCGCCCAGGCCATGCAGGGGCTCGTCGTCGTCCCGCTGCTCGTCGGCTACGACCTCACCGTGCCCGGGGGCGGACGCGGCCGGATCTTCAGCTTCGACGCGGCCGGCGGGCTCTACGAGAAGCGGCACTTCCACGCCGAGGGCAGCGGCTCCCCGTACGCCCGGGGCGCCCTGAAGAAGCTGTACCGGCCGGACCTGTCCCGCCGGGAGGCGGCCCTCGCCGCGCTCCAGGCGCTGTACGACGCCGCGGACGACGACTCGGCCACCGGCGGCCCGGACCTGCACCGCCGGATCTTCCCCGTCGTCTCGGTCATCACCGAGGACGGCTTCGAGCGGCTCCCGCAGACGGAGACGGAGGACCTGAGCCGCGAGACGGTCCGGCAGCGCGCCGGCCGCCCGGACGGCCCGCACGCCTCACCCTGACGGGCACCGCCGGGTCCCCCGGCGTGGCGAGCCGGCTTTCCCTCCCCATGGGAAAGGCCTGTCGCGGCCTTTACTGCACACGGCTTGCAGGTACGGAGGGTTGGCACGAGGCTGTAGAGCGCAGCCGCCCCGCACCGCCGGAGGGCATCACCTCCCGTGACGGCCGCCCCTGATCCCGCTCCGCCCCTCCCCGCCCGGGCCCGGGGACCCACACCCCGGCCCGGCACCGCGTCCACGGCTCCATGACGCGGCAGGAGTGGATCAGGGGCGGCGGGACGGCCGGCTCCGTCCTCCCCCCGCACCCGGTCGGCCGGCGCGCGCTCGCCGGCGTCGGGGCACCACGGGCACCACGGCACCCCGGCTTCGGCAGCGGGGGAGAAGTGGACGGCGGGCCTGGCCGAACGGTCCGCCGACTGATCTGCCCGGACACCGGCGGGGTTAATGATCCGGTCACGGGAAACGCGGACCAGGACCGCCCGCGAACCCGAAGGAGGCGACCATGAGCGACCAGCAGTCCGAGCAGACCCCCATGGCGGACGACGCCTACCAGCCCACGGGCAGCAACGAGGAACAGGAGGACGCCGGGCCACTGGACTTGCAGGACGCGATCGGCGAGCGCTCCTACGACGACATGCTCGACGAGGGCTACTCCCCGCCCGAGCGACCCCTCGGCGTCACCAAGCACGGCACCACCGCCGCCGAGCAGCACGAGGGGGAGAGCCTGGACGAACGGCTCGGCCAGGAGGTCCCCGACGTGACCCCGCCGGCCGGCGACGAGATCGGCGACCTGCCCGGCGCCGAGGGCGAGCCGGTCGACCCCGAGGCCGGCGCGGCCCGCGCGGGCCGGCTGGTCGCGCCGGACGAGGGTGCCCACGCCGACACCACCAAGGAGGAGATCGCCGAGGACGTCGGCATCGACGCCGGAGCGGCCGGGGCGGAGGAGGCGGCGGTGCACGTCGTACCGGACGAGACCCGACTGCCCGAGTGAGCGGCGACCGGCGACACTCAGCGGTGGACCGGTCGCCCTCCGTGTGACACCCCGCGCACAGGGCACCGGCCGGACTCGACGTCCGGCCGGTCTCCCCGTTCGGGTCCCTGTGCTCCCCGGACCGCCCTAGGGCAGCAGCTTCTCGATGGCCGCCGTGCCCTCCGACTCCAGCTTGCGACGCGCCCAGTCAAGCGTCTTCGGTGTGACGTCCCGGCCCGCCGCCATCACCAGGTCCTCCGGGGTGACGTCCTTGGCGGGCGCGGAGTGGAGCAGGGCGTCCGGGGTGCAGACGTCGTCCGACGAACGGGACTCTTCGGGTGTGGATGTCGACATGATGCCTCCTCCTCGGTCCGGATGACCGCATCCGTGCCGGTGCCTGTCGAACGGGGCACACTCTCACCATTGCCCTCCCCGGCGCACCCTGCATCCGGAAGCGCCTCGGGAGCGGGTGAGGACCTCCTGCCCACACCACGGCGAACCACTCGCCTAAGCTGGAAAACACTCGCATCAGGCACATACCGCCCGCACCGCCCCGCTCCCCGGGAGGCCGCCGATGGCCGATTCGCCGTTCCACGGGAACGGACCCCGTGACCACCGCTACCTGCCCATCGCCGAGCACGGACTCATCGGCGATCTGCGCACGGTGGCCCTGGTCGGCAGCAACGGCACCATCGACTGGTACTGCTGCCCGTCCTTCGACTCCCCGAGCGTCTTCGCGGCGATCCTCGACGCCGAGCGCGGCGGCCGGTTCGAGCTGGCCGCCGCCGTGCCGGCCCGCACCAAGCAGTTCTACTTCCCCGACACCAACGTGCTGATCACCCGGTTCTTCACCGAGGACGGGGTCGGCGAGGTGCAGGACTTCATGCCGATCACCGGCGAGGGGCCCGGGGACGCGGGCCGGCACCGGCTGATCCGGCGCGTGGTGTGCGTCCGCGGCACCGTCCCCTTCCGGGTGCTGGTCGCCCCCCGCTTCGACTACGGCGCCGCCGCGCACACCGTGCGCCCTCTGGACGGCATGGTGGTGTTCGAGTCGCCCGCCCAGTCGCTGTCGCTCACCTCGACCGTCGCCCTGGAGTGCGACGAGCGGGACGCGCGCGCCGACTTCAAGCTCGGCGAGGGCGAGTCCGCCGTGTTCGCCCTCGACCAGGTCGACGGCGAGGTGGCCCCGCGCGGCTGCGCCCACGCCGAGGCGGAGCACCAGTTCAACGCCACGGTCGCCTACTGGCGGCGCTGGCTGCACCAGTCCCGCTACCGGGGCCGCTGGCGCGAGATGGTGCACCGCTCCGCGCTCACCCTGAAGCTCCTCACCTACGCCCCCACCGGCGCCATCGTCGCCGCCCCCACCACCAGCCTGCCCGAGCAGCTCGGCGGCGAACGCAACTGGGACTACCGGTACGTGTGGGTGCGCGACGCCGCCTTCGCCGTCTACGCGCTGCTGCGGCTCGGCTTCACCGGCGAGGCCGAGGCGTTCATGCGCTTCCTGACCACGCACATCAGCCCCGGCTGCGGCGACGGCTCCGGTCCGTTGCAGATCATGTACGGCATCGACGGCCGCACCGAACTGCCCGAACGCGAACTGCCGCACCTGGAGGGCCACCGCGGCTCCGCCCCGGTCCGGGTCGGCAACGCCGCCGTCGGCCAGCTCCAGCTCGACATCTACGGCGCCCTCATCGACTCCATCTACCTCTACGACAAGTGGGCCCAGCCCATCTCCAGCGGCCAGTGGGACGACGTGTGCCGCCTGGTCGACTGGGTGTGCGACCACTGGGACCAGCCCGACGAGGGCGTGTGGGAGACCCGCGGCGGGCGCAAGGACTTCACGTACTCGCGGCTGATGTGCTGGGTCGCCATCGAGCGGGCCATCCGCCTGGCCACCCACCGCGGGCTGCCCGCCGACCACCGCCGCTGGCGCCAGGCCCGGGACGACATCTACCGGTGGATCATGGGATGCGGCTGGTCGCAGCGCCGCAGCGCCTTCGTGCAGTACGAGGGCGGCGACGTCCTGGACGCGTCCCTGCTGATGATGCCGCTCGCCAAGTTCATCGCCCCCACCGACCCCAAGTGGCTGTCCACCCTGGACGCCCTCACCCAGGACCTCGTCTCCGACTCGCTCGTCTACCGCTACGACCCGCAGGCCAGCCCCGACGGACTCCGCGGAGACGAAGGCACCTTCTCCATCTGCTCGTTCTGGTATGTAGAGGCGCTGGTCCGGGCCGGCCGGCTCGACGAGGCCCGGCTGGCCTTCGAGAAGATGCTCACCTACGCCAACCACCTCGGCCTGTACGCCGAGGAGATCGGCCGCACCGGCGAGCAGCAGGGCAACTTCCCGCAGGCGTTCACCCACCTGTCCCTCATCAGTGCCGCGTTCAACCTGGACCGTGCCCTCGGCTGAGCCGCCCGCACGTCCCGGTCGGGCCACGTCTGTCACCGCCGTGTCACAGCGCGTCCGCGCCCCACAACCACCCCCGCCCCCGCCGGGTCGAACCATGCGCCGGCACCGACCAGCCGGCCGACGGATCACCGATCACCCTCGGGGGTAAGGGACATGACCAGCAACACCCGACGCACCGCAGGCTCCGCCGCCGTCGCCGCGGCCTCCTTCCTGCTGCTGGCCTCGGCCGGCATCCTCGCCGCCCCGGCCGCGTTCGCGGGCGTGCCCGGCGGCACCACGGCCGCCGACCGCAACAGCGACTTCAACGGCGACGGCTACACCGACCTGCTCACCGGCGTCCCCGAAGGCACCGTCGACGGCAAGGAGGGCGCCGGCTACGTCACCGTGCAGTACGGCGCCCCGAACGGCATCGGCACCGACGCCACCGTCCCCAAGGGCCGGGTCCAGGTCGTCAGCCAGTCCACCCAGGGCGTGCCCGGCACCTCCGAGGCCTGGGACGACTTCGGGCAGGCCGTCGCTACCGGCGACCTGGACGGCGACGGATACGACGACGCGGTGATCGGCGCGCCCGGCGAGGACGAGGGCACCGTCGCCGACGCGGGCCGGGTGACCGTCCTGTACGGCTCCGCGAAGGGACTCGGAGCGGAGCAGAACGCCTCCGTCACCGCCGCGAAGCCCGCCGCCGGCGCCCGCTTCGGACTGTCGCTGGCCGCCGCCCGGTTCACCGGCGACATCGACTCCGACCAGCTCGTGGTGGTCGACCAGAACGTCGGCCTCACCGTGTTCACCTGGCACGCCGGCGTCCTGCGCCAGGTCGGCGCCCCGCACTCCACCGGCCACCGGCTCCAGCCCGGCTACGTCACCACCGGCGACTACGACCGCAACGGCTTCGCCGACCTCGTCGTCTCCGGCTACAGCCCCGACGACGACTACACCAAGGGCTGGTCGGCGTACTACGCGGGCGGCCCCGACGGCCTCGCCTACCGGCGGGACCTGCACGGCGGCCTCGGCTCGGCCTCCGGCGACATCGACCGCGACGGCTACGACGACCTCGTGGTCGGCCAGCTCAGCGCCGCCGACGAGGCCACCGGCGACGCGGACGCACCCGGCGGCCTGGTCGGCGTCTACTACGGCGGCGACGGCGGCCCGGCCGGCACCCAGGGCCCCGGCACCGCCCCGCAGTGGTGGTCCCAGAACTCCCCGGGCGTCCCCGGCACCGCCGAGGACGGCGACGCCTGGGGCGCCGACCTGTCCGTGGCCGACGTGAACGGCGACGGGTACGCCGACGTGGCGGTCGGCGCGCCCGGCGAGGACATCGGCACCGTCGCCGACGCCGGCGCGGTCTGGCTGCTGCCCGGCTCCCGCACCGGTCTCACCGGCAGCCACGCCCAGTCCTTCGACCAGAACACCCCGGGCGTCCCCGGCACCGCCGAGGCCGACGACGCCTGGGGCGCCCAGGTCCGGCTCGCCGACACCGACGGCGACGGCCGCGCCGAGCTGGTGGCCGCCGCGCCCGGCGAGAACGCGGGCGACGGCGCGGTGTGGCTGCTGCCCGCGAGCGGCGGCGGGCTGCTCGCCGACGGCTCCTGGTCCTACGGTGCCGCCGCGCTCGGCGGCACCGCCCACGGAGCCCGCTTCGGCGCCGTGATCGACGAGTAGCAACGGCCCGATCGGCCGGTGTGCCCGCAGGTCGCACGGGTACCCGGGGCGACGGCAAGCGGAATCGGCACAGGGTCGACAGAAGGAGGAGACCCCGGATGACCAGCACCAGCGAGACCGGCGACGTCACCGGCACCCGCGACAAGGACTACAACCTGATCTGGTACGTCGAGGCGTGCCTCAGCAACGCCCTGCGTCTGGAGCAGTACATCCAGGACGCCGAGCGCGACAAGGACAACGAGGTCGTGGAGCTCTTCCGCAAGGCACAGTCCGACAGCCGCAAGGGCGCCGAGCTGGGCAAGCAGTTGCTGCGCTCGCGACTCGACGGCGGCTGACCGTCGCTCGCTCAGGCGAACCGGGAACTCGGGACCGGCCCGGCGGACCGCACACGCGCCCGTTCACCGCGCAGCCACGTGCCCTTCACGACCGTGGCGAACGCGGCGAACTCCGTGTCGCCGTCCGCCGGGCCGTCGCCGTCCCCGGGGTCGGGCGACGGGTCCGCCGCGGTGATCCCGGCGGCGATCTCCGCCTCCGGCCGGTCGTCCGCCGGCCCCCGCTCGACCCCGCCGTCCGCTGACCGGCGCAGTTGCGGACCCCACGGCGCCACCACCGACTGGTGCAGCAGGGCGGCACTGTCCGGGGTGACGGCGGGCGGGTCCGTCCAGCAGCACGCGTGCGCGTGCAGCACCTGCCCCGGGGCGCGTTCGAACAGCTCCCCGACCAGCTCCGGCCCGCCGTCGTGCGCCGCGAGCCCGTCGAGGTCGTACGCCACGACCACCGTGTCCCCCCGGCCCGGCGCGAACGGCTCCGCCGGCAGGCCCAGCACCTCGGCCGCGGCCAGCCCGAGGACGCGCGAGTCCCGGTCCGGCAGCAGCGACACCGACCGGGGCCGTACCCCGGTGGCGGCCAGCAGGTCCCGCAGCCGCAGCAGGCCGCGCAGACACTGGTCCGGGGTGTCCTGCAACCAGGCGTAGCGGCCGTTCATGCCCGCGTCGTAGCCGTACGGGGACAGCGTGCCGAGGACCGTGCCGCCGAGCACGTACTGCCAGCCCCGCAGATCGGCCGCGTCGAGCCGGCCCGCCCGCCCGGCGTCGGCGGCCCGCGCCAGCATCCGGTCCTGCCGGTCCCGCGCCGGCCGCCACCGCTCGTCCTCCGGGTCGGGCAACAGCGCGTGCTGACGCCGGGCCAGCTCCAGATCCCCGCCCAGCACGGCGTTGAACACCAGCAGATACCGGTCCGGCCAGTCCGCCAGACGGTCCTCGTGGCGGGCGAGTTCGGCCACCGCCTCCCGGTGCCGGCCCTCGTCCTCGTACGCCGACACCAGCTCCCGCAGCACCGGCAGCGCCCCGCCGCTGAGGCGAAGTGCCGCACGCAGCGCGGGAATCGCCAGATCCGGCACCCCGCGTTCGACACACGCGTACCCGAAGTCGTAGAGCGCCCGGGGGTCCTCGGGGGCGGCGGCCAGCGCGGCGGAGGCGTCGGCGAGATCGCCGAACCCGGCCGAGCCCGCCGCCCGCGCCACCACCAGGGCCACCTCATCGAGCGGCTGATCCTCCCTGGCCGCCCGCACCTGCCGCAGCGCACCGGGTACGTCCCCGGCGTCCAGGGTCTCCCAGGCGGTGCGGAGGGCGGGCGACGTGGGCCGGGCGGTGCGGCGACTCCTGCGCGAGAACATGCCGGAGATCATCACCCGCGGGCCGGCGGGTCCTCGAACGATTTCCCCGCCCCCCCCGCACGCTCAGGGAAGCGGCTGCTCCGCCCAGATCACCTTGCCGTGCGGGGTGTACCGGGTGCCCCAGCGCTCGGCGAGCTGGGCGACCAGGAACAGGCCCCGGCCGCCCTCGTCGGTGCTCGCCGCGTACCGCAGATGCGGCGAGGTCGTGCTGCGGTCGGACACCTCGCAGATCAGGGTGCGGTCGCGCAGCAGCCGTACCCCGATCGGGCCGCGCCCGTAGCGGATGGCGTTGGTGACCAGCTCGCTCAGGATCAGCTCCGTCGTGAACGCCAGCTCGTCCAGGCCCCAGTCGGACAGCCGCCGGGTCACCGAGGCCCGCACCTCCGACACCGCCGCCGGGTCGGACGGCACCTGCCACTGCGCGACCCGGTCGTCGCCCAGCACCCGGGTGCGGGCGACGATCAGCGCCACGTCGTCGCTCGGCCGGGCCGGCAGCCGGTCCAGCACGGTACGGCAGGTGTCCTCGGGGGAGGCTCCCGGCGTCCGCAGCAGCGCGTCGCGCAGCAGGCCCAGCCCCTCGTCGATGTCCCGCTCCCGGTCCTCCACCAGACCGTCGGTGTACAGCACCAGCCGGCTGCCCTGCGGCAGTTCCAGCTCGGCCGTCTCGAACGGCAGCCCGCCCAGGCCCAGCGGCGGCCCCGCGGGTACGTCCAGGAACTCCACACCGCCGTCCGGCCGCACCAGCGCGGGCGGCGGATGGCCGGCCCGGGCCATCGTGCACAGCCGGGACACCGGATCGTAGATCGCGTACAGACAGGTCGCGCCCGTCACCACGGACGCGCCCGCCGCCGGTGCCTCGTCCTGGTCGAGCCGGCCGACCAGCTCGTCCAGCAGGCTCAGGAGCTCGTCCGGCGGCAGGTCCAGCGAGGAGAAGTTGTGCACGGCCGTGCGCAGCCGGCCCATCGTCGCCGCCGCGTGCAGCCCGTGCCCCACGACGTCCCCGACGACGAGGGCCACCCGGGCGCCGGACAGCGGCAGCACGTCGAACCAGTCGCCGCCCACCCCCGCCTGGGCCGGCAGATAGCGGTAGGCGATGTCCAGGGCGCCCTGCTCGGGCAGGCTGCGCGGCAGCAGGCTGCGCTGGAGGGTGACCGCCATGCTGTGCTCACGGGTGTACCGGCGGGCGTTGTCGATCGACACCGCCGCCCGCGCCACCAGCTCCTCCGCGAGGGCCAGTTCCTCGGCGTCGAACGGCTGCGGCTTCTCCGCCCGCCAGAAGCTCGCCACGCCCAGTACCAGGCTGCCCGCCCGCAGCGGCACCGTGATCATCGAGTGGATGCCGAACGCCAGCACCTGGTCCGTGCGCTCCAGGTCCTGCGCCCGCCAGCCGGGCTCGTCGCGCAGCCGCGGCACCTCGACCGACTGCCCGGTCGTCAGGGCCCTCGCCTGCGGCGAGGTGGTCACGAACCGGATCCGCTCGCCGAGCGGATACAGCGGGGACTCCTCGCGGACGCCCGCGCAGGCCGCGCGGCGCAGCGCCGTCCCCGGCCGCGGCTCCTCCCCGCCCAGCACCGCGTCGAACAGGTCCACCGTCGCGAAGTCCGCGAACCGGGGCACCGCCAGCTCCGTCAGCTCCTCCGCGGTCCGGGTCACGTCCAGGCTGGTGCCGATGCCCACGCCCGCCTCGTACAGCATGTTCAGCCGCTCCCGCGCCACCTCCGCGCGGCCCGACAGGGCGCGCAGCTCGGTGGAGTCGCGCAGCGTGGTGACGCTGCCCGGCGGGCCGCCGCGCAGGTCCGTGGGCCGCTGGTTGACAGCCAGCAGCCGGTCCTTGACCAGGTGCACCTCGTCCGTGGCGACCCGCCCCGAGGCCAGCAGCCCCGCCGTCTCGTCGTCCAGGCCCAGCTCCAGCACATGCCGCCGCTCGGCGTCCGCCGGCAGGCCCAGCAGGCGGTGCGCCTCGTCGTTGGCGAGCAGCAGCCTGCCGTCACCGCCGACGATCAGCACACCCTCCCGGACCGCGTGCAGCACCGCGTCGTGGTGCTCGTACATCCTCGTCATCTCGTACGGCCCGAGGCCGTGCGTCTGGCGCAGCAGCCGTCTGCTGACCAGGGCCGTGCCCGCGGTCGCCAGCGCCAGCGCGGCGGCAGCCGCGGCCAGCAGCAGCGGTAGCTGCTGGTCGGCGGCCCCGCCCACGTGCGCGGTGGTGATCCCGGCCGCCACCAGGCCCACCACCTGACCACCGGAGTCCTTCACCGGCACCACGACCTGCACCAGCGCCCCGATGGTGCCGTTGACGTGCTCGGTGACCGTGCCGCCGGCCACGGCCGGGGCGATGGTGCCGACGAACTTCTTGCCGATGCGGTCGGCCCTGGGGTGCGTGTAGCGGATGCCGTCGGTGTTCATCACGACGATGAAGTCCACGCCGGTCGCCTTGCGGGCCGCCTCCGCGCGCGGCTGGAGCACGGCCGTGGGGTCCGGGGAGCGCAGGGCGGCGGCCGTGCCGGGCGCGTTGGCGAACGTCTCGGCCACGGCGAGGGAACGATTGCCCGCCTCGGCGTCGCTGTCGCGCCGCACCTGGAGCACCTGGGCCACCACCGCCGAGACGACCAGCAGCAGCACGATCACCACTTGCAGGACGAACACCTGCCCGGCCACGCTGCGCCCGGTCACCGCCGCCCGCAGCACCCCCGGCCGGCTTCCGCCCGTGCCGCGGTCCGCCGCCGGCCGGCTGTGCGGTGCGCGCGGGTACCCGAAAGAGCGGGGCGGCCGAGTCACGGGCCGGCCGGGCAGTCGCACCATGTGCCCATGTCTACACTGCCCGGCGCCCTCAGGCGAGACCATCACCCGAGGCGGCGACGGCCGAGCGCCGGGCAGGGGGCGGCCCCGGGTGGGCGGGGTGGGCCGGTCACCGGCCGGGAGCGGGTGGCGGACGGCGGGCGGCCAGCAGCAGGGCCACGTCGTCGGGGCGGTCGGTGGCGTGCCGGGCGGTGGCCGTCAGCCGGTCGGCGACCCCGGACAGGGACCGCCCGCCGCCCAGGCCGGCACCGGCACCGGCCTGGGCGAGCGCCAGCCGCAGGGACGCGATGCCGTCGTCGATGTCGGCGCCGGGCCGCTCCACCAGACCGTCGGTGTACAGGGCGAGGATCGCGTCCGGCTCCAGCCACAGTTCGGTCACCGGGTATCGGGCGTGCGGATCCACGCCGAGGACGACGCCCCCGGAGATGTCCAGCAGCCGGGTCCGGCCGTCCGGGCAGCGCAGCAGCGGCGGCGGATGGCCCGCCCGGGCGACCCGGGCCCGGCCGGTGGCGGGGTCCAGGCGCACGTAACAGCAGCTGGCGAACTGGCCGGGGTCCAGGTCGATCAGCAGGTGGTTGGTGCCGCTCAGGACCTCGTCCGGCGGCCGGTCGCCCAGCGCGAACGCGCGCACGGCGCTGCGGAGCTGGCCCATCGTGGCCGCCGCCTGCACCCCGTGCCCCTGCACATCACCGATGACCAGCGCGAGCCCGTCCCCGGCCTCCACCACGTCGTACCAGTCACCGCCCACGTCCATGCCCTGCGTCCCCGGCAGATACCGCCCCACCGTCTCCACCCGCGGATGCGTCGACAGCCGACGGGGCAGCAGGGCCTGTTGCAGGCCGCGGGCGAGGGCCGCCTCGTCGTCGTAGCGCCGTGCCCGTTCCATCGCGTGCGCGATCAGCCCGGCGAGCGCGGTGAGGACCGTGCGTTCCTCCGTGCTGAAGGCGCGCTCGCGGTCGAAGCCGAGGATGCAGGAGCCCACCGGCCTGCCCGAGGCGATCAGCGGCAGGAAGGCACGCGAGCCCTCCTGCGCGTCGAGGGCGATCCCCGGATAGGCCGCCGCGATCTGCCCCATGGACTCGAAGAACAGCGGCCGGCCGGTGGTCAGGGTCTCCACACCGGGCACGTGCGCGTCGAGGCCGATGCCCTCGAACGGCGCGAGGAAGCCCTGCGGGAACCCCGTCTCCCAGGCCAGGTACAGATGCCGGTCCTGGAGCAGGTAGATGGCCAGCCGCCGGCCGCCGAACGCGGGCAGCAACTCCTGCATGACCACCGCCGACACCTGCCGGGCGGTCACCGCGTCCGTCAGCGCGATGGCCAGCGCGATCGGCCGGTACAGCGGCGTCATCGAGCGGGCGCCCGCCACCGTGTCCTCCGGGGCCCCGGCCGCGGGCGCCGGCCCGCTCGCGGTGTCCACCCGGCTGGCCGGGGCGAGCACGCAGGTCAGCAGGTCCGTTCCGGGGTGCACCGAGACCGCCAGCCAGTCGCCGTCACCGGGTTCGTCCCGGTCGTCGGCCGGCCGACGGGCGTGGAAGCGCACCGGCTCGGGGCAGAGCAGGGCGCCGCGCAGATGGTCGTCGTACGGCGGCCCGGTCAGCCAGGGCAGCGCCTCCCACAGCGCCTGCCCCAGCAGCCGCTCCCGCGCCCGGCCCGTGAGCCGGGCCGCCGCCGGGTTGGCGTACACGATCAGCCCCAGCCGGTCCAGGCAGAACACGCCCTCCGGCAGCAGGTCGGCCGCGCCGTCGGCGGAGGCGGCCGTACCGGGGTCGAACACCACCCCGTGGACCGCCGTCCCGGCGCGGTCCGCGCGGTCCGCGTCGGCCGGCCACAGGTCCAGCAGCCGCGGCGTGCCGTCGCGGGCGCGCAGGCTCAGCGGCGCGCTCGGCGGTTTCCCGGCGGCGGTGTCGCGCAGCGCGGCCAGGATCCGGTGCGCGTCGGCGGGGGCCACGGCGTCCGCGAGCGCCGTCATGGTCCCCGCGAACTCGCCGGGGCGCAGCCCGAGCAGGGCGTGCAGCCGGTCGTCCGCACGGACCACGGAAGTCGCCGGGTCACAGCTGAAGCGTCCTACGGCGACCCGGGCGGGCCGGCTCGCGGGCGGCCGTACGCACAGCGGCTCGCCGTCCCAGACGATCGCGTCCTCGTCGCCGTCGGCCAGGCCGAGCAGTTCGGTGCCCAGGCCCTCGGCCAGCCGGCCGAGCAGTTCCCGGTCGAGCAGGTCGTCCACGGTGTCCGCCACCGCCGGGTGCAGGACCGTGAGCACCCCCAGCGGTGCGGTACCGCCCGGCACCGGCACGTGCACCGACCCGAACGGGAAGGGCAGACCGGCCGCGAACTGCGGATACCGGCGCATGGTCTCCGTGACGTTCGGCAGGACCACCTGGATGCCGAGCCGGTAGGCGTCGGCGACCGGGAACGGACGGCCGACGTGCAGCCGCCACCAGGACCTGAACAGCGGACCGGGCAGCCCCGTGAGCACCGCCAGGCGCAGCAGGCCCGGGGTGCGGGAGCGCAGGTACACGCCCGCCGCCCGGCCGCCGGCCGTGGTGAGGACGCCGGTCGAGACGTCGGCCAGCAGCGCGGTCAGCCGGGCCCGCGTACGGACCGCCTGCTCGTCGCTCCCGGCCATCGGCCCCACCTCGTCCCGTGCGGCTCCGGGTGGATGACACAGCAAGAATGCGCCACGAAGCGCGCGGTACGCACCTGGGCGGGGTGGAGAGGGCCATGGCAGGCAGGGGTGGGGCCCCCGGTACCCGTCGGAGGACACCGGGCCGGCTCACACCAGTGCCCCGCCCGAGTGGCGGGCTCCGGGGCCCGCTCCTAGTAATGGAGTCCGTGACGCGGCGACCGCAGACGGGGCGCGGGTGCGGTCGCACCCTTCTCCTGGAGACGAGATGACGACCTGCTCTTCATCCCCCCGTCCCGACGACTCGGTGATACCCACGGCACCGGCTGCCCCCGGCGCCCCCACCTCGTCCCCGCACCTCCTCACGCGGCCCGTACGGCCGCTCCCCCCAGAGGAACCCGCGCACGGCGACCCCCTGCGCAGCCTGGTCCACGCGGCCGTCGCCGACCGCCCGCTGGAGGACGTGGTCCGGCTCATCACGCTGCTGGAGAGCACGCCCGAACCGGCCCGGACGACAGCCGACGTGCTGCGCGCGGTCGCGGTCGACCGGTCGGTGGAGGACGTCACCCGTCTGGTCACGCTGCTGACCGAACCGCCCCGGGACAGCGACAGCGCCGACGAGGCGATCCGGGCCGCCGCTCAGCGCCGCCCCCTGGAGGACGTCTCCCGGTTGGTGCAACTGCTGCACCGCGGCCCGGCGGAATCCCGCTGCGCGGAAGCCGCCGTGCGGGCGGTGGCGGTGCACCGGCCCGTGGAGGAACTCGCCGAGCTGATCGGTCGGCTGGCGGCGGAACGGCGGACGAGTCAGGCCGAGGAGCGGTCGGGGTCCGCCGCCGTGGCACCGGCGGTCGTACGGGAGGTGGGGTGGTCGGCCCCGCAGGCGTCGGCGGAGGCGGGGCGGTCCGCCCCGGAAGAGCCGGCGGTGCAGGGACGGCCGGCCGCGGCAGGGCCGGTGAAGACCCGGCGCATCGTTGTCGACGGGCGGACGAGGGCACCGCGGTCCGACGCGGAGGGGCGGACGGAAGGACGACGGGCGGGTGCGGACCGGGCAGGGGACGACCGGACGCCGACGGCCTGCCTGTGGGTGGCCCGGTGCGCCGCGCTGCTGGTGTTCCTGTGCGGGACGGCGCATGCCCCGCGCTACTGGACCGGGCTGTCCCACGGCGCCCTCGGGGCCACCCTGCTCGCCTCGGCGCTGTGCGGGCTGCTGGCGCTCGCCCTCACCGCGCGGGCGGCGCCGGCCCGGCTCGTGGCGGCGACGGCCGCGGTCGGGGTCACGGCGGTGCTCGCCGCCGGGCACGTGCTCGGCGGACGGTTCAGCCTGCCGGACCCGGCCCGGGTGCGGGCGGCGACCCTGGCACCGTCGTGGCTGGCCGGTCCGACCGCCGCGGCAGCGGCACTCGGCGCACTGGCGGTCCTGCTCACGGCCCTGACCCTGGGCAACGCCGAGCCGGACGAGGCCGGTCGAGGTCGTCCGGCCGGGTCGGGCCCGGTGCCCTGACCGGTGCCGCCGGGCTCCCTCTACGCCGAGGAGGCCGGGTGCTCGGGGGGTGCCCATGGGCGCAGCACCAGGTGGCCGTCCTCCCGGGTGGCCGCCATGGCCGACGGGAACGTGTCCGTCTCCAGGCACACGGCCACGTCCTCGGGATCGACACCGGCCCACCCTTGCCGCACACCGTCGGCCAGCCGTGCGGCGGCGGTGGAGCGCCGGGCCCGCGCCAGGTAGGGGCCCGGGTCGGCGTCGTCCGTTCGCACGCGTTCGGCGATGTACTCCGCGCAGGCCCGGTCCTCCTCGGCCCGTCCGCCGTCCCCGGTGACCACGAAGGTCACCGCCTGCGCCCGTACCCGCCGCAGCGCCCCGGCGGTCGCCCCGGCCACCGCGAAGCTCGCGCACAGCAGCAGCCCGGCGTCCGCCACGGCCAGCGCCCCGGCCGTCCCGGCGGTGGTCTTCTGGACGACCGTACGGCCCCGCAGGTCCAGCGCCCGCAGCCGGGCGGGCGAGTTGACCAGGTCGAACCCCGGCGTCGGCGCCCCGTCCTGGCAGGCGAGCCAGTCCGGATGACGGGCCTTCAGCGCGAGCGCCTCCCGCAGCGTGCGGGCGAAGACGATCCGCTCGGCGCCGCGCCGGAACGCCCAGGCGGCCACGGTGAACGCGCGCATCACGTCGACGACCACGGCCACGCCGGGGGCCGCCGGGGCACCGGGTATGCCGGTGAACACGGGTCGCATCGCCCCATGGTGCGGCATACCGCCGGTGCGGTACACCACGCCCGGCCGGTCAGGGCTCGGTCGTCCCGCCCGGCAGCGGCCGGGCGGCGCGCAGGCTGCGCAGGGCGAGGAGCAGGACGCCGATGTCGTCCAGGTAGACCGGGTCGGGCAGCAGATCGGTGGGCAGCACCAGATAGGCGACCGCGCCCCAGAACACCCACCGGGGCCCCGTCGGCAGCCCCGCCCGCCGCAGCGTCCGCCGCGCCCGCACCAGCCGCACCAGCAGCCGGACCGCGACGGCGAACAGCACCGCCGCGACGACGGCGGCGATCACCAGCAGGGTCGTGGTCGTGTCCATTGCGGCTCCTTGCCGGGCGGGGGCGCCTACGAACGGTACGACCGTCCATGTACCCCGACGGACTCCTACGATGAACGCTCGTCCGCATCGCCGCCGGCGCCCGCGGCCCCCGCGCTGTCGTCCGCCGGCGCCGTGCCGTCCGGTGGGGAATCCTCGGCAGACCCTTGCTGCTGCCGGCCCTTGGTCGTCAGCTTGAGCCGTTCGAACGTCCGCGTCAGCTGCTGCAACGCGCCCGGTGTCCGGGCGGCGGGCCGCTGCTGGGGGAGGGCGGGCGCGGGCACGTCGCGGTACGCCGCCAGGGCTTCCAGCGCCTGCTCGGCGGCCTGCTTGTACAGGTCCCGGGACTTCGTCATCGCCTCCAGCGCCTCGGCGTACATGGCGACCAGCCGCCGCTCGCGCTCCAGCTGCTCCTGAAGGGTCATCAGGGTCCAGTTCTCGCGCAGGTCCGTCAGCGCCTCCTCGGCGTCCGCCGGCAGCGGCCGGGGCAGGGCGACGAAGTGCCGTAGCGCCGCGAGGAGTCCGGCCGGTTCCGAACCGTCCAGGAAGACGGTGCGCACGCTGTGCTCCCGGCCGTCGTACCCCTCAGGTGCCGGATCCGGCGGCAGCAGCACCGCGCCGCCGCGCGGCACCTCGACGCCGAGGTCCTTCAACGCCCAGTTGACGGCGCGCAGTTGCTGCGGTGTGGCCCGGTGCTCGATGACGCGGTGCCGCAGGCCGGGCGGCAGCAGCCGCACCAGCGGCAGCCGGCCCCGCTCGTCGGGTGTCATCGCCTCGTGGACGACGACATGGACGCACCACGCCTCCCGGGCCGCGTCCCGCAGCCGGCGCCGCATGTCCTTGTCGTCCTCCGGCAGCGCGTTGACGTGCCGGAAGCGCAGGCCCGCGACCGTGGGGTGATGGTCCCAGGAGCCGTCGTCGTCCTCACCCGAGCCGCCCTCGGGCCAGAAGAGCGTCGCGGGCGACGGCCAGGCGTCGTCCCACGGACGCTCCGCCTCCGCGACCAGCCGCCACTCGTGGCCCGGCAGCCGGCCCTCCTGCGGTACGAGGGTGAGCCGGGCCCGCACGGTCACCGTGCCGCCGGCTCGCCAGCGGGCCTCGAAGACCCGCCGGGCCGGGTCCCCGGCCGCGGGCGGCTCGGCGAAGTCGTCGATGTCACCGCTCTCCTTGTGCCGTCGCAGGGTGCGGCGGACGACGTTCTCGGGGGCGGGACCGGTGTGGCGGCCCCGGGCCGCCCAGAGGGTCTGCGGGGTGGTGGCGCGGTCGCCGGCGGAGTTCGACATGAGCCAATCTGCTGATGGGGGCGGGTGTGCCTCCCAGTATCACCGTTCGGCGGGGCGACACGGCGGCGGGGGCCCGGCCCCGCGCGTCGCCCGGGAGTGCGACCGGAGCGCGGGGTGTGCGCCGTACGCCCGGGGTGTGCGCGGTGCGCGTCAGGTGAGCGCGGTTCACCCGTGCCCGGCCGGCGGTCGCGGCGCCCACAATGTCCGGCGAACGGGGCCCGCCCATCCATCCGCCCAGGGGCGGACCCCGTTCACCCCTGCCGGCACCCACCGGAACGCCACCCACCCCCGCGCGCCCGCCGCTGACCGGTCCCGGGGACGTTTCCCGGAGCCGTTGCGCACGCGTCGCCGTGCGAGCCGTTCGCACGGGCGGCGCGGCACCGCACGGAACGGGGCGGGGGCCGGCGCACCGGCGCCGGCCCCCTGGGACCCGGAGGGAGGAGGGTGCTTACGCCCCGCTCTCCCGCAGCATGTCCTCACGCTCGACGATCTTCACGCGCTCGCGGTCCTGCGGCTCGCCCAGGGCTCGCTCGGCGGCGTCCAGCCTGTACCAGCCCTCCCAGGTGGTGAAGCGGACGTTCCGCTCGGCGAGGAAGGCGTCCACGGCCTCCGGCTCGGGCGAGGCGGGGGTGTGCAGACGGCCGCCGGCGAAGTCGTCCAGCAGGTTGGCCACGGTCTCGTTGGCGTCGCCCTTGGTGTGGCCGATGAGACCGACGGGGCCGCGCCGGATCCAGCCGGTGACGTAGGTGGACCGCAGGTGGGTGCCGCCCTCCTCGATCACCCGGCCGCCCTCGTCCGGCACGGTTCCCGAGTCGATGTCCCAGGGCAGCTTGGGCAGCTTCTCGGAGAGGTAGCCGACCGCGCGGTAGACCGCCGTGACGTCCCAGTCCTTGAACTCGCCGGTGCCCTTGACGTTGCCGGTGCCGTCCAGGGCGGTGCGCTCGGTGCGCAGACCGACGACCTTGCCGTCCTGGCCGAGGATCTCGGCCGGCGACTCGAAGAAGTGGAGGAAGAGCTTGTGCGGGCGGTCGCCGACATCGCGGATCGCCCAGTTCTCCAGCGTCTTGGCGACCATGTCGGCCTGCTTGTTGCCGCGCCGGGTCTCGATCGAGCCCTCGTCGTAGTCGATGTCCTCGGGATCGACGATGACCTCGATGTTCGGGGAGTGGTCCAGCTCGCGCAGCTCCATCGGGCTGAACTTCGCCTGGGCCGGGCCACGGCGGCCGAAGACGTGGATCTCCAGGGCCTTGTTGGCCTTCAGACCGTCGTAGACGTTCGGCGGGATCTCGGTCGGCAGCAGTTCGTCGGCGGTCTTGGCGAGGATGCGGGCGACGTCCAGGGCGACGTTGCCGACACCGAGCACGGCGACCTTCTCGGCCTCCAGGGGCCAGGTGCGGGGCACGTCCGGGTGACCGTCGTACCAGGAGACGAAGTCGGCGGCGCCGTAGGAACCGTCCAGGTCGATGCCGGGTATGGACAGCTCGCGGTCGGCCATCGCGCCGGTCGAGAAGATCACCGCGTCGTAGAAGGCGCGCAGGTCGTCCAGGCTGATGTCCGTCGGGTAGTCGACGTTGCCGAACAGACGGATCTGCGGCTTGTCGAGCACCTGGTGCAGGGCGGTGATGATGCCCTTGATGCGCGGGTGGTCGGGCGCGACGCCGTACCGGATCAGGCCGAACGGGGCGGGCATCCGCTCGAAGAGGTCGATGGAGACACCGGGGTCGGCGGCCACCTCGGACTTGAGCAGGGCGTCGGCGGCGTAGATCCCGGCGGGGCCGGCTCCGACAATGGCTACCCGCAGGGGGCGCGGCATGATCTGGTTCCCTTCGAGCGTGAATGGGCGACTTGATCACGAAGCCTAAACTAAGGCACACCTAAGTCGGTACGCGGGTCCGGTCTATGACCTCATAAGTTGATCTTATGCCTTACCTAGCGGTGCCTTATGGGCGGGCAGTGCCGTCGGGTCCCCGTCAGGCGGGCCGGATGATTCGGTGGATCGCTGCCTCGCCGGCGCCGTAGATCGACTCCTCGCGGATGGACGACCCCGGTCCGGGGGCGTGGACCATCATTCCGTCGCCGGCGTACAGGCCCACGTGCCGGTCGTCCTGGAAGAAGAGGACGAGGTCGCCGGGTTCGAGCCCGGCCGTCGTGAGGGGCGTTCCGGCCAGCGCCTGCTCGTGCGCGGCGCGCGGCAGCGTGACACCGGCCGCCTTCCACGCGGCCTGGGTGAGGCTGGAGCAGTCGTAGGAGTCCGGCCCGGTCGCACCCCACACGCAGGGCTTCCCGAGCTGCGCCCGAGCGAACGCGATGGCCTTGGCGGCACGGAGGGCGCGAGGCGACTCGACGGAGGCGGGCGCGGACAGGGGGAGGGGCAGGGAGCCGGTGTCGGTCACGGAAGCGGTGATGCCGACCGGCGGAGCGGCTGCCATCGGTGCTGCCGACGGAACGGGTTCCGCGTCCTGTCGCTGCCACGGGACGGTCGAGGTCATGGCGGGGTGCGCCGTCTGCTGCACCCCAGCCGACCAGTCGGGCGGTACCGGTACCGGCTGAACGGCGGTGTCCGGCAGGCCGAGCCGGGCGGTGCGTCCGGACAGCAGATCACGCGCTGTGTCGAGCCTGCGCCGAGTTGCGGCCTTCGAGGCGGCGGGGGACAGGCGAACGAATCCGGCGGAGCCGGGGAGTGTCCGGGGCAGCTGAACCGCCGCCCGCTGGGCGGCGGGCTGCGCGACGACCGGCAGAACGTCAGGACTCACCGATTCCGCCGCGCCCCAGTCGGCCGTGTCTGTCGTACTGCCGCTCAATCCCAGGGCCGCACCCGGAAGTTCCATGCTGCTCGCTGTGTCGACCAGCGCCGTCCGCACGGTCTCCAGGGCCGGCAGGAACCCGCCCGTCGGGTCCGTCGTCGAGCCCGTCGTCAGTTCGGACACTGCCTGCCCGGTGCTCGGTTCCCGTGCCCCGGACCGCTGTTGAGGCAGGCCGCCCATTCCCAGCGCCCGCCGCTCACCGCCCGGCAGGGCGCGGCTCTCCCCGCCGCCGACCGGGAGAGCGGGGAGGCCGAGGCCCTCGCTGCCGCCCGTCGGGAGGCCGAGGTGCTCGCTGCCGCCCCCCGGCAGGGCGCGGGCCTCCCGCTCACCCCCCGCCGGCGGAAGCCGGTCCGTCGACGCTCGCGAACGCGCCGGTGCGGCAGCCCTGTCGGGCAGCCGGTCCGCGGGCAGTACGGCGGGGACGGTCGGGCCGACATCGGCGCGTACCGCGTCGAACCACTGCCGGGCGACCTCGTCCAGTGCCCGGTCCGGACGCTGGCCCGCCCGCTTGGCCAGCGGTACGCCACGCGAACGCGTCCGGGCGGCCATGGCCCGGGTCGCGTTGAAGTTGCCGGTGTCGTTCTCCGCCCGGTCGTAGAGGGATGCGATCCGCTGGCGGACCTCGTCGCGACTCTCCGGCGCCATGGAAGACGTGCTCCTTCCTTGCCCCGCAGGGCAGTTGGGCGGCTCGCCGGGGCAGAGCCGGGCGGCGGCCTCGCGTCAACCTAGCCAACGTGTGTACCTCGTGTGAAGGTTGAGGTGTGAAATGTCCGATACATATTCGTGATGTTCGCGACGGTGTTCGAGAGGGGAAGAGCGGCGGCCATGGTTTCCTGTGAAGCCCCGGTGAATTCGCGATTCTGTTGAACGCGGTGGCTCCGCCCGCCGTATGAAGCCGGGGAGCTCCATGCCCGACCGCCCGGCCCCACCCACCGGCGGTCAGACCACCGGCGATCACACAGGGGACGACCTTGGTACGCAACAGGCGCAGACGCCCGACCGGCGCACGACGCGCGACCCTCGCCGCCATGGCCCTGATGCTCGGCGGAGCCGGGCTCGTCGGGGCGAACGTCTACGCCTCGGCCACCGAGGGCTGGGGCGACGGATCCGGCACGGACGCCTCCGGGCACGTCCTGTCCTCGGGCACGGCGACCATCGACTGCCCCGATGTCGGCGGCCGGCTGACGGCAGTGCCGGACGCGGCCCGTCCCGAGGTCGACCGCGAACTCGCCGCGCTGGACCAGCAGATCGCGGCGGCGTACCGGCAGGTGCAGCAGGCGGGGCGGGACGGCGGCGAGGACGCCGGTTCCACCGGGGAAACCATCATGAAGCCGCTGGAGGAGAAGCGGTCGGAGTCCATCGGACGGATCGCCGACGCCGTCGGCCGGGCTGGGGAACGCCCGCGGGGCCTGGACGATCTGGCCGCCTGCACCCTGCGCCCCGGCGACAACGGTGAGCCCACCGGTACGCCGGACGACCACGGCCGACAGGGCGGCACCGGCCAGGCGCAGGACGGGGCCGGTGCGGACCAAGGCGGCAGCGCTCAAGGACAGAGCGGCGATCGTCAAGGCCAGAACGGCAGCGCTCAAGCGCGAAACGGCGCCGGGCAGGGCGGCAACGGGCCCGTCGTGTCGGACTACGCGGACATCACCGCCGTACCGCCCGAGGCACCGGCCCCGCCGCCGCAGGCCGACGCCTCGCGCGGCACGTTCACCTCCGACTGCGGTGTCAACGCGGGCGGCCTGTTCAACTCCGACAACGTCATCGTCGCCCCCGGCGTCTCCAACGGCGCCCACCACTTCCACGACTACATCGGCAACCAGGGCAACAACGCCTTCGCGAGCGACGAGGACCTGGCCAAGGCCGGTACGAGCTGTGCCGACCAGGGCGACAAGTCGTCGTACTACTGGCCGGTGCTGCGTCTCCAGAACGGCACCCAGGAGCGGGACGCCGGGGCCCCGGGCGGCGGGACGGAGGGCAACGCGGGCCGGATCGTGACACCCGAGCAGGTCACGCTGACCTTCGTCGGAAACCCGCGCGGCAAGGTCACCGCCATGCCGCGTCTGCTGCGCATCGTCACGGGCGACGCCAAGGCCTTCGTCAACGGCCCCGGCAACGCCAACGCGTCCTGGAGCTGCACCGGTTACGAGAACCGGCAGCTGAAGGACAAGTACCCGCTGTGCCCGCCGGGCAGCGACGTGGTGCGCACCTTCCGCTTCCAGAGCTGCTGGGACGGCCGCAACATCGACAGCGCCAACCACCGCACCCACGTGGCCTTCACGGCCGCCGACGGCTCCTGCCCGGCGGGCTTCCAGCCCGTTCCGCAACTGGTGCAGCGCATCGTCTACGACGTCGACGCGCCGAGCCTCGCGGACGGCGGCCGTACCGTACCGCTGTTCGCGGTGGACTCCTTCCCCGAGCAGCTGCACAAGCCCGTCACCGACCACGGTGACTTCATCAACGTCTTCGGCGAGGACCTGATGCGCGAGATGGTCGACTGCATCAACTCCGGCCGTGCCTGCGGTTCCTCCGCCGACGACGGCTCCGCCACGACGCCGACGCCCACGGCGAGTTCGAGCGCCACGGCGGCGCCGGGTGACGCCTCCAGCGAGGAGAACGGCGGGAGCGAGGAGAACGGCGGGAGCGTCACCTCCCCGCCCGCGCCGTCGGCGTCCCGGTCCGCTGAGACGCCACGGCACGACGCGACGACGTCACCCGCCCGCACCACCCAGCACGACACGGACGACCAGGCGGCACCTGCCGTGTCCGCCGCACCCCGGTCCACGCCGGTGCCGAGCCAGGCCGCCCCCGCGCCCGCCGCCGTCGCGTACGCCCCGCCGACGGCCGCGGGGACCGAGCCCCGGGCGAGCCGGGGCGGTCTGGCGGAGACCGGCGCCCATCTGTGGCCCGCGGCCATCGGCACGCTGCTCGCCCTGTCGGGTCTGTTCATGCTTCTCCGGGCCAGGCGCCTGCGCTACTGACCGTGCGCGCACGACGGCGGCCCCCCTTCGAGGCGGTCGCCGTAGTCCGCCCACGACCTCTGGCAGGAACACCTACGCCCCCTTGTGGGAGCGCTCCCAAGGAGGTGAGGATAGGGCATGCCGTCTCTCCCTCCGCACCCGCTGATCCGGCCCTACCGTCCCGCCGACCGCGACGCCGTGGCCGACGTCTGCGTCCGCACCGCGCACAACGGGGGCGACTCCCGGGCCCTCTACCCCGACCGGCGCCTGATGCCGTCGCTCTTCGCCGAGCCGTACTGCCACTTCGACCCGGACCTGGCCTTCGTACTGGACGACGGCACGGGCCGGGCCGTGGGATACATCGTCGGTACGGCGGACACCGAGCGCTTCGTGGAGGACTTCCGGCGGAGCTGGATCTCCCGGCTGGCCGGCCGCTATCCGGAGCCCGCCGCGCCGCCCCGCACGCCCAGCGAGGAGATGATCCGCCTCCTGCACCACCCGGAGCGGATGCTCGTCCCCGAACTCGCCGCCCACCCCGCCCATCTGCACATCGACCTGCTGCCGCCCTGGCAGGGGCGGGGCCACGGCCGCCGCTTGCTGCACACCTTCCTGGACGCCCTGCGCGGACAGGGCGTCCAGGCGGTCCACCTCGGCATGGTCACCGTCAACACCGCCGCCCGCGCCTTCTACGACCGGGTCGGCTTCCACGAGATCCCGGTCGCCGACGCGGGCCCTCTCACCTACCTGGGCCGGTCCACGGCCCGTGGGTGAGCGGCGGTCCTCAGCCGAGCTTGAGCGTCTGCTTGGCGAGGTCGTAGGCGGGCCGCATCTCCTCGTGCTCCTGGGTGTCCATGCCTCCGAGGTGCAGGACGACGGGGCCGTCGGGCGTGCTGACGGCGAAGGCGCTCTCCCTCTTCGTCTCGTCCAGGAGCTTGCTCGTGTAGAGGTACTCCACCTCCACCGCGGAGACGCCGCCGCCGGTCTTGAAGGAGTGGTACGTGGCCTTGCTGACGTTGTCTTCGGCGGCGACGAACGCGCGCAGCGCACCGCCCGCGTCCGCGTCGCCGGTCTTGCCCGTCCACACGCGCAGGAAGCCGATGTTGCCGGCCGGCTTGGCGTCGATCTCACAGGCGGCCGTGACCGGGCCCTGCCGCAGGAAGGCGTCGGCGAGCGCCCCGCTGAGATCGCCGTCCTCGCCCTTGGAGGACTTGGCCGACTCCTTGTCGGCGTCGATCGACTTGGCCTTCCAGTGCTGGGCGATGTCGAAGCTCACGGGCAGTTCGCAGGCCGAACCGGCCGCGCCGATCGTGCCGCCGCGGACCGCCGCCGTCCCCTTCGCGCCCGTGCCCCCGGCCGCCGTGCCCTTGGTGCTCGCCGACGCGCTCGCGGACTTCTCCCCGGCGCCGTCCGCGGACTCGGCGCACCCGCCGAGCACCGCGGCGAGCGCCGCCGCCACGACGATGCGGCCTCCGACGGTCCCCACCCCGACCTGCACTGTTGCCTCCCCTTCGGTTCAGAGCGGTCACTGTAACCGAGGGCACCGACAACGCCGACCGCGATGCGGGTCACCGGCTGCGGCTCACCGGCCGCCTGTCACCCGGCCTCGCGCACACAGTGCAGGAAGAGCTGCGGCTCGGGTCCCGCCTCGGGGGCGCGCGGGGTGAACACGGTCTGCTCCTCGGCCAGGACCGTCAGGCCCGCGCCGGAGGCCAGTTCGGTGAACGCCTCCGCGGTGAAGCTCGTGATCCGCACCGGCTGCCCCATGAAGCGACCCTCGGTGTCCTCCAGGTCCAGCGGCACGGTGGCGAGCACGACGAAGCCGCCGGGTCGTACCGCACGGACCAGCTTCGCCACGACGGCCGCCTGTTCGGCGCGGGACATCTGCACCAGCGAGAAGTACGCGCACACGGCGTCGAACGAGTCCTCCGGCAACGGCGTGTCCCGGATGTCGGCGAGCCGGAACTCGGCCCCGGGCACCTGCCGCACGGCCAGGTCGACCATGACCGGTGAGACGTCGATGCCCAGCACGCGGTGCCCGGCCTCGGTCAGTGTCCGCGCGGTCGGGCGGCCCGTCCCGCTGCCCACGTCCAGCACCCTGCTGCCCGGCGCCAGCCGCTCCACCAGCCAGCGCAGCGACGCCCGGTGCGGTACGGAGTCGGCGAACGCCTGCTCGTAGGCGAGCCCCAGCGCGTCGAACACCACGGCGGCCTGCGCCCTGCGGTCCTCGTCGACCACGACTGATCCTCCTGTCCCGGTCCGGCCGCGCGTCCCGCCCCCCGAGGAGCCGGTGGCGTGGCCTGGAACCGTGCCTTGAACGGCGTCTCGAAGTGTGCCTGGAATTCGCCTGAAGCCGCCGTTTGCGAGGAACGGTACGCGCACGGCAGGGTGCCGGATGTGCCTACCCTGCTGATCATCCATCACACCCCTTCACCGAACTGCCAGGCCCTGTTCGAGGCGGTCGTGTCGGGAGCCACGACACCCGAGATCGAGGGCGTGCGCGTCGTACGCCGGGCGGCCCTGTCGGCCACCGCCTCCGACGTGCTGGAAGCCGACGGCTACCTGCTCGGCACGCCCGCCAACCTCGGCTACATGTCCGGCGCCCTCAAGCACTTCTTCGACCAGATCTACTACCCCTGCCTGGACGAGACCCGTGGCCGCCCCTTCGGCTTCTACGTCCACGGCGGCAACGACGTCACCGGTGCCGTCCGCGCCATCGACACCGTCACCACCGGCCTCGGCTGGCGCCGGGCGGCCGAGCCGGTGACCGTCACCGGAGAACCGGGCAAGGCCGACCTCCAGGCGTGCTGGGAGCTGGGGGCCACGGTGGCGGCGGGCCTGATGCCCGGCGCCTGAGCCGTCGCGCCGCCACCGGAGTGGTCTTCATGCGGTCGTGCCCCGCTGACCGGCGGGGGCCGAAGTCCGCGCGCGAGGCGCTCTGTTGCCCGAGAGCCGCCCGGCTCGCCGGCATCATCGACGAACACGGCACCGTGCCCTCCTTCGACGGCCGCGGCGCCGGCGTCCCGAGGCCGGGCGCGCGTCGGCGGGCAGCCGGACGCCGCGCACCCCCGGGGTGAACGTCCCGGACGCCGGCAGCACCTCCAGGGCGTCGGGGTGCCGGGTGACGAACACGCCGACGGGCGTGCCGGACACCGGCCGGTGCGCACGCGACCCGGCGAAGAGGGCCGGGCCGCCCCGCCGGTCACCATGGGCGTGCGCGGCAGCGCCACCCGCTGCGGGACGTCGTCCTCGGGGATCGCGTCGTACGCGGCGAGCAGCTCCATGGCGGCCATTCACCCACCAGCCGGTGGACACCGCACGTCAAACAGGCATTCGGGGCAGAATGGGCGTGCGCGGGAGCGCGGTGCCGGTGATGACCGGCACGGGGGAGACAGCGGAGAGGAGAGCCCGATGCTGTCCGCATGGGCCGGGGCCCTGGTGCCCGTCTTCAGCGACACCGACGTGAGCGGCACCCGGCACCTGGTGCGGCCGTCCGGCACCGGATACGTCCTCGCCGCCAACCACACCTCGTTCTTCGATCCGGTCCTGCTCATCGGCACCCTGCACCGCCTCGGCCTGCGCCCCGCCGTACTGGCCACCGCCGGGCTGTGGCGGGTGCCCCTCCTGGGCCAGGTCCTCACCCGGGAGGGCCACGTGCCCGTCCACCGGGGCAGCCGCCGCGCCCCCGACGCCCTCCGGGCCGCCGCCGACGCCCTCACCGCCGGGCGCGGCGTGCTCATCTACCCGGAGGGCGGCCTGCCCCGCTACCACGCCTCCCACGACCGCCCGCCCGGACGGCTGAAGTCCGGGGTGGTCCGCCTCGCGCTGTCCACCGGCGCCCCGGTGCTGCCGGTCGGCCACGCGGGCGCCCGCCGGGTCTCCTCCGGCCCCCTCGCCAAACAGCTCGCCGGCTGGGCCACCGCGCCCGTACGCCGGCCCCGCGTCCACGTGCACATCGGCCCCGCCCTCCGGCTGGAGACGTCCGACCACCCACTGGACGACCTGGAAGCCGCACTCGCCCAGGCGTGGTCGACCGCGGTCAGCGCCCTGGAGGACGGGCCGGGGGAGGAGCGATCCGAGAGGAGGCAGGACAGGGCCGACGGGAAGCACGGCCCCTGAGGGGCGCGGGAGGCCGGCGGGGTGCCGGGAACTTGAGGGGCGCGGCGGGCCGGCGGGGGTGATGGGCCTGAGGGGCGCGGCGGGTCGGCGGGAGTGGCGGACCAGCGAGGAAGGCGGACCCGGCGAGGAGGCGGAGCCCGTGACGCCGGGCGCCCAGTGCGCGCCGGGCGCCGCTGACCCTCCGTCGGTCCAGGGGGGGAGCAGGCACGCGGCGGGCCCCGGTCGCCGTCACCGGCTGGGCCTGGTCACCCCGGCGGGCATGGGCAGGGACGCGGCCTTGGCGGGTCTGTGCGCCGGGCGCTCCGCCGCCGGCATGCGCACCGGCCGGCTCGCCGCCGGCGCCCGGCCGATCCGCTGGTTCGAACGCCTCGGCCGGGCCTACGACCTACGGTGGCCGGACCCGGACCCGGACCGGGTGACCGGGCGCCGTCGGGACGATTCCTGACGGTCGCCGCAGTGCGCCGGCGTCCCGGTGTCGTGCCGGTGCCAGACGGCGTCCACCACGCGGCCGTCGGGCAGGGTGTGGCGGCGCGGGCCCTGGTCGGGGACGAGACCCGCGCGGGCCAGCGCGCGCCGGCTCGCGGTGTTCCCGGTCTCGGCCCCGGCCCGGACCGTGGCCAGTCCGAGGTGGGTGTGGGCCAGCTCCAGGCCCGCGCGGAACAGTTCCGAGCCCAGGCCCTGGCCACGGCAGCCCGGGGCCAGCCAGCCGCCCATCTCGCCCGCCAGGTGCTGTAGTTCGAGGGCACCGGCGTAACTGAGGTCGGACCGGCGCACACAGACCAGCAGGAGCGGGTCGTCCGGGCCGGGCGTGAACGGTTCCGCCAGCTCGCGGGGGATCCGCCGGCCGTCCTCCCCCGCGGGCCGCCAGGCCAGCAGGGCCCGGCGGACAGCGGGGTCGGGCAGCACCTCGTCCGCCTTGGTGCCGAGCCACCCTTGCGCCTGCGCGTCCGCGCTCGCGGCGATCGCGGCGGCCACGTCCAGGCGGGTGCGCGGGGTGAACAGCAACAGCCGTTCGGTGGCCAGCGCATGCCGCCCGGGCTCGCACCGCCCCGGCACCGGAAGCCTCGACGCGATCCGGCTGCGGCGGAACAGCGACCAGCCCATGGAACCCCCGGCACTACAGCACTACAGCACGCACGGCGGACACGGCACCGGCCCGCCGAGAGCGCGGACGCTCCGCACCGGCGGCGAATCTAGCGGGTCGCGGTCGGAGTCGCCGTACCGCTGCGGGGGGCGCGCTCGCTCAGCCGATCCGTTGCTGGGTGTCGGGCTTGGGGCGGGTGCGGGTCCAGGACGGGTCGGCGGCGGGGGTCGGGGCGGGGGTCAAGGTGTGGTGCATGGCTGTCCTTCGGACGAGTGGGGGATGGTCCGGGGGCGGTGTGATGCGCGGTGCGCGGGGTCCGGTGAGGTCTCTCCCTCGTCGACGGAGGAGGGACCTCCCCGCCCGTGGCGGTGTCCTTCGGCAGACGGCCGGGGCGGGACGTGTGGCCCCGGAGGCGAGGCGGTCGGGGCCGTGGGACCCAGGGAGTCGACCGGGGTGCTCGCCTCCGGGTGGTACAGGGGCGCCGGCCCTGGCCGGCAGCCGGTGCGCGTCCGGCCTCTTGAGTGGGGTGCGGGCGTCAGGGGTCGGCCGGAGCAGTGAGTCCACTCTGGCACCCGCCAACCACGCTTCGCAACCGGCAGGTTGAAATTCGCAAGCCGCGAAGTGCATGCTGCATCCGCCGGAACGTGATCGAATGGGCGACGCACACGGATCGCGTGCGAGGGTGTCCTGGGACCTGACGAGGGGGTGGGAGTGACCGCGGAGACCGACTGGGGCGGCGCCCCGTCCGTGCTGCGCATGATCCTCGGCAGACGGCTGGAGGAACTGCGCACCCGGGCCGGCCTCAGCTACGCCGAGGCCGGTGCCGCCATCGGGGTCAGCCACTCCACGATCCGCCGCATGGAGGCCGCCAAGGTGGCCCGGCTGCGGCTCGCGGACGCCGAGAAACTCCTCCGGGTCTACGGCGTCACCGACCAGCAGGAGATCGACACCTTCCTGCACTCCGTGCGCGAGGCCAACAAGCGCGGCTGGTGGCACACGTACCGCGACGTCATGCCCGACTGGTTCTCCGCCTACCTCAGCCTGGAACAGGCGGCCCTGCACATCCGCGCGTACGAGAACCAGTTCATGCACGCCCTGTTGCAGACCGAGGACTACGCCCGCGCCCTGCTCACCGCGGCCGGTCCGCACGTCTCCGCGGAGGCCACCGAGCGCCGCGTCGCCCTGCGCATGCGCCGCCAGGAACTGCTGACCAGAGCCACGCCGCCACGGCTGTGGGTGGTGATGGACGAGACCGTGCTGCGCTGGCCGGTCGGCGGCCCCGAGGTGATGCGCGCGCAGATCGACCACCTCATCGAGGTCAACCGGCTGCCCCAGGTCACCGTGCAGCTCATGCCGTTCGCCAACGGCCCGCACCCCGCCCTGTCGGCCGGCGCCTTCCACCTCTTCCGGTTCCGGGCCCGCGAACTGCCCGACATCGCCTATCTCAGCGGCCTCCTCGGGGCCGTCTACCTCGACAAGGCCGACGAGGTCGTGGTCTACCGGGAGGCCCTGGACCGGCTGAGCGCCCAGGCCGCGTCCGCCAGGAAGACCGAGACCCTGCTCGCCGCGCTGCGCAAGGAGTGGTGACCCGCCCCGACACCCGCCCGCCCCGCCCTCGTACCTGCTGATGCGAAGCCCCGAGCCCCACCTGACCGAATGGGAGACACGGCGTTGCCCGACAACGGATGGCCGGCCGACCGGATCGACACCGAGAACGCCCACTCCGCCCGCATCTACGACTACATACTCGGCGGCAAGGACTACTACCCCGCCGACAAGGAGGCGGGCGACGCCATGTCCCGGGAGTGGCCCGCGCTCCCGGTGCACATGCGGGCCAACCGCGACTTCATGAACCGTGCCGTGCGCTGGCTCGCCGAGGAGGCGGGCATGCGCCAGTTCCTGGACATCGGCACCGGCGTCCCGACCTCGCCGAACCTGCACGAGATCGCCCAGGCCGTGGCCCCCGAGTCCCGGGTCGTCTACGTCGACAACGACCCGATCGTGCTCACCCTCTCCCAGGGCCTGCTGGCCAGCGCCCCCGAGGGCCGCACGGCGTACATCGAGGCCGACTTCCGTGACCCGGCGGCCATCCTGGACGCCCCCGAGCTGCGCGAGACCCTGGACCTGAGCCGGCCCGTCGCCCTCACCGTCATCGCGATCGTCCACTTCATGCTGGACGCGGACGACGCGGTCGGCGTCGTACGGCGGCTGCTGGAGCCGCTGCCGTCCGGCAGTCACCTCGCGATGTCCATCGGCACCGCCGAGTTCGCGCCCGAGGAGGTGGGCCGGGTATCCCGCGAGTACGCGGCCCGCGGCATGCCGATGCGGCTGCGCACCCTGGACGAGGCCCATGAGTTCTTCACGGGTCTGGACCTGGTCGAACCCGGCATCGTCCAGGTGCACAAGTGGCACCCCGACGGCAGCGGCGAACAGGGCATCCGGGACGAGGACATCGCGATGTACGGCGCGGTCGCCCGCAAGCCGTGACAGACCCGGGGCCGAGGTCCGACCCACCTCCCGGACCTCGGCCCCGCCTCCCGTCGTACCGACGGCCGGGGCGGTCGCCGGCCGCTACCGTGAGCCCATGTACACCACCCGCGTCACCCGGCACGTGGCAGCGCCCCCGCACGCCGTCTACCGGGCCCTGACCGACCCGGAGGCGGTCGCGGCCTGGCGGGTCCCGGCCGGCATGACCGCCCGCGTGCACGCCTTCGACGCCCGCGAGGGCGGGGCCTTCCGGATCTCCCTCACCTACGACGACCCGGCCGGCGCCGGGAAGTCCGGCGGACGCACGGACACCTACCAGGGGCACTTCGCCCGGCTCGTGCCCGGCGCCCTGGTCGTCGAGGTCTTCGCCTTCGAGACCGGCGACGACGCCCTGCGCCCCACGATGACCATGACGACGACGCTCACCGCGGCCGACGGCGGCACGCACGTGGAGATCCGGCACGAGGGCGTCCCCGACGCGATCGCGCCCGAGGACAACGAACGGGGCTCCCGCATGGCCCTGGACAACCTCGCCCGACTCGTCGAGGGGCGGGAGCCACCCGCACCGGAATGACCGGAAAGAGTGGAGTGGAAAGCGGAACCGGGGCGCGCGAAACGCGGTCTTAGGGTCTGTCGACGGCCGGGATCGGACCGGTCGCGAAGAAACCGGGGGAATGGGACACATGTCCATGCGCAACCGTAAGACCCTCCTCACCGCCGCGGCCCTCACGGCCGGCCTCACCCTGGCCGCCGTCACGCCCGCCCTGGCGGGAGCCTCCGCGAGCGGCACCACCCGTGCCGCCGCCGTGTCGTCCGCGCAGGGCGACCCGCGGAACGTCACCCAGCACGTGGCCGACTTCTACGGCGCCTACATCGACGCCGTCTGGGCCACCGACGACCCCACCGCCGCGGCCAGTGCCAAGGCGCTGCGCGGCTTCTACCTCTCCGCCGCCGCGCAGAAGAAGGTCGCCGCCTTCGAGAAGAAGGAACACGCCGACGGCATCCTGTTCGCGCAGAACGTGCCGGTGAAGTGGAAGGTGGCCTACACCGGCTCCGGTGCCGGTCACGCCACCAGCCGGGTCACGCTCACCTGGGGGGACGGGCCGCACCCGCAGGTCAGCCGGATCGACGTCCAGTCCGACCTGAAGACCCTGAAGATCACCGGCCTGAAGCCGGCCGGCTGACCGGGGTACCGGGCGCGGACCCCGCTCCGCCCCATTCGGAGCGGGGTCCGCGCCCGACCGGGGCCCTCCCTCGGGCCGAGGCGGGCGCGGGTGCCGTGGATCAGGCGTTGCCGTGGATCAGGCGTTGGGGTCGAAGGGGATGCCCGACGGCATGGAGTGCGCCAGCGCGTACTGGAAGTCGCCGTCGTCGATCTTGATGGTGGCCGCCCCGAAGTCCGCGCTCAGCAGCTTCTCGCGGTAGCCCGCCGGATAGCCGTTCCAGCCGACCAGCCGCGGATAGAACCAGCCGCCCGTCACGTTCTCCGGCGGCTCGTCGTTGGTGTTGGCGAACCGGAAGCAGTGGGTCGAGACGCCGTCCTTGTGGTAGACGATCTTCGGGTGGGTGCCGTCGAAGCGCACCGAGGAGCGGTCCGCCACCTGGTAGCCGGAGTGCTGGGACACCGAGACGTACTGGACGGTGTTGTCCTTGATCCACACCACCACGTGCTCCCAGTCGTGGGTGTGCCCGATGGCGGCGGGTCCGTAGGTCGCCTGGTCCTTCTCGAAGTAGCTGGCGTACATCACCGCACACCAGTCGTTGTTGCACTTCTCGCGCGAGTAGGTGTTGGCGTTGGCGAGCTGCGCGTAGTCGTGGCAGTGGCCGTTGACGTCGCCGCCCAGCTTCAGGCCGGGGTTGATGGTGCCGTCGCTGCCGATGGCGGCGGTGGCGTAACAGCCGTCCCCGTCGTAGTCGTAGGCGGGGGAGAAGGTCTGCTCCAGGCCGTCGGCGTTCTGCGGCAGCAGTTGCAGGACGTTGGCGTCGGCGGTGCCGGGCGAGGTGAGGACGAGGGCGAGCGCGCCGAGGGCGGCGGCGAGCGCGGAGGTCAACTGACGCACGTGGGCTCCCTGTTGTCGAGGCGCCGCAGATTCTCGCAACGCCTCGGCGGGAGGGGCTACCCTCTGAACTGAACTTTGCCGCAAGGCCAGTTGAACGTGGCGGCCGAAGCCGCCCGAGTGGGTGCTGTCGTACCGCTATCCGCCGGAAGCCAGGAGTTCACCCTGGTTACAGCGGTTAGGACGCGATTCGGACCGATGCCCGGGTCGTGCGTCGGCGGCGTCCGCGCCGGGCTCGCTCACCCGTGACGGGCCATCTCGCCGCGGCCGTGGTGGCGGCGCTCGACGGGGGTGCGGTGCACCGCGATGAGCGCGGCGTCGTCGCCGAGCCGGCCGCCGACGTGGGCGAGCAGATCGCGCCGCAGGTGGTGCATCAGCGCCTCGGGGCTGTCCTCGGTCCACCGCGCGACCCGGTCGGCCAGCGGATAGAACCGGCCGTGCCCGTCCCGGGCCTCCATGACCCCGTCCGTGTAGAGCAGCAGCGTGTCGCCCGGCTCGAAGGAGAACACGTCCATGGTGTGCTCGGCACTCGCGTGCACCCCGAGCGGCGGCGACGGGTGCAGACTCGGGACGGTCACGACGTGACCGGGGCTGAGCAGCAGCGGCGGCGGATGACCGCAACTGGTCATCCGGGTGACCGGGTCGCGGTCCGGGATGTCCACGAGCAGCGCGGTGGCGAACCGCTCGCCCTCCTCCTCCGGAGTCTCCAGATCGGCCGCGTAGCGGGTGACGCTCTGGTCCAGCCGGGTCGCCAGCTCGTCCAGCGGGATGTGCCGGTAGGCGCTCTCCCGGAACGAGCCGAGCAGCAGCGCGGCCTCGCCGATGGCGGGCAGCCCCTTGCCGCGGACATCGCCGATGAGGAGTCGGACCGAGCCGTCGCACACGGCCGCCGCGTAGAGATCGCCGCCGATCTGGGCCTCGTCCTCCGCGGCCAGGTACAGCGAGGCGATCCGCAGCGGGCCGATCTGCTCGGGCAACGGCCACATCAGGACGTGCTGCGCGGCCTCGGCGACCGTGCGGACCCGGGCGAGCTGGGTCTGCCGGCGCTCGCGCAGGACGCTGTAGACGACGGTGAGCACCACGAGGATCGCGAGGGTGATGATCTGCACCATGTGATTGGTGGTGGCGAGACCGCCGCGGTGGACGCCGATGAGGAACTGAGCGGTCAGCGCCAGCGCCCCGATGCCCGCCGTCGCCCGGGGGCCGGCGAAGGAGGGGGTGAGCGCGGGCGCGATCACCAGGGCCGGTCCCAGATGGATGTCCCAGGGCAGCCGCAGGTCCGCCACCGTGATCACCACGATGAGCAGGACCGGGAGCACCAGCAGCGCGTGGACCGACTGCCACCGCTGCCGGAGGCGGATGCGCGCGGCCCCGGGTGCCATGCCTACCAGCGTGCTCCCGGCCTGGTCGACCGGCCACTCGCTGGGTGCGGCTGCCTCACGGCGACCGCCGTCGCGGCCCGGCCGGCCGTCGGCCCCGGCACCGGCGGGCCGGGGCCCGGCCGACCCCGCCCCGGCCCCTGGGACCCCGGCGCTCGTCGTCGAAGGGGTGAAGCCTTTCGGTGACGCCGTGTCGCCGACGGCGCGCCGGGTACCCGTACGCACCCCGGGGCCGATCCGGCCGCCCCGGGACGCAGGGTGCCGAATGGAGAGGTCATGACGCACAACGGGGAGGACACCGCGCCCCTCCGGCGACCGGAGGTCACCGAACTCCGCCTCGCCGCGGACGGGGCCGGCCTGGAGTTCTCGTCCGCGCCGGAACCGGCGCAACTGCCGCACGACCGCAGCCAGGCGATCCTGGAGGCCGCCAAGGAGATCGGCTCGCTCCTCAAACGCGCGGGCCACCCCTTCGCGCTCGCCGGGAGTGTGGCCGTCTACGCCCACGGCGGCAGCCGCTACCTCCAGCACGACGCGGACTTCGCCATCCTGCCCGACGACGCCGAGGCGGTGGCCGTCACGCTGAGCGAGGCCGGCCTGCCCGTGCGGACCCCACCGGAGGACTGGCTGCTGAAGACCACCTGCCACGGGCAGAACATCGACATCATCTTCGCGCTGGCCCACCAGCCCGTCACCCGGGACATGCTCGACCGGGCCCATGTCCTGCCGGTCGACTCGGTGCTCATGCCGGTCCTGTCGCCGACCGACCTGATCCGCAGCCTGATCAGCGCCTTCTCCGAGCACTACTGCGACTTCGGGTCGGTCCTGCCGGTGGCCCGCGCCGTCCGCGAGAAGGTCGACTGGGACGAGGTCCGCACGACCTGCGGCGGCCAGCCCATGCCGGCCGCCTTCCTCTTCCTCCTCGAACGGCTGAACGTGATCGATGCCCAGGAGGGGCAGCCATGACCGACACGAGCCCGCCGCCCCCGTCGGCGGCAGGGAGTCTCGACTACCGCGTCGCCCACCTCGCCGAGCACCTGGCCTCGGGAGACCTCGGGGAACTCGGCGTACGGCTCGAACTGCGCGGCGACGCCGTCCTGCTCACCGGCACCGTGCCGTCCACCCAGTGCCGGGACGACATCCTGCGCATGGCCCGCGAGGAACTGGCGGGGCACCCGGTCCACAGCGACCTGCGCATCGCCGGGACCTCCTCGCCCGACCACGGAGAGGACCTGACATGATCCGCGTCGCGGCCGTGGGCGACATCCACATGGGCCCCGAGAGCCAGGGCACCCTGCGGCCCTCCTTCGAGACACTGCCCGCGTGCGCCGACGTCCTGCTGCTCGCAGGCGACCTCACCCGTCACGGCACACCGGAGGAGGCCGCGATCGTCGCCCGCGAGATCAAGGACCTCGGGGTCCCCGTCGTCGCCGTACTGGGCAACCACGACCACCACGACGAGCGGCCCGAGGAGGTCACCGCGATCCTCCGGGACGCGGGCGCGCACGTCCTCGAAGGGCAGGCGGCCGTCGTCACCGCCGACGGCGCCCGGATCGGGGTCGCCGGGACCAAGGGCTTCGGCGGCGGCTTCGTCGGCCGCTGCGCGGGGGAGTTCGGCGAACCGCTGATGAAGGAGTTCGTCCGTTACACCCGTCGGAGCGCCGACGGCCTGCACAGCGCCCTGAAGAACCTGGAGGAGTGGGACTGCGACGTGCGGATCGCGCTGACCCACTTCTCACCGGTGCCGGACACCCTGGCCGGGGAGCCGCTGGAGATCTACCCCTTCCTCGGCAGCTACCTGCTCGCGGAGGCCATCGACACCGGCGGCGCCGACCTCGCGGTGCACGGCCACGCCCACGCCGGCACCGAGCACGGCATGACCAGCGGGGGCGTCCGCGTACGCAACGTCGCCCAGCCGGTCATCGGCCAGGCGTTCCACGTCTACCACCTGCCAGGCCGGCACGGGTGACGGGGCGGGGCGCCGGGCGGTGCCGGGTGGGTGGTCAGCGGCGGGATGGACCGGCCGGCGCCGGACGCAGCCGAGTCTTTGTCGGCGCGGGTGGCTCCGCCCCAGGTGTGTCCGCACCGCCGCCGAGCGCCGGGGCCTCGCGGCTGGTGGCGTCACTGTCCGCCGCGGGCGACGCGGTTCACTCCCGGCGCTGCTGAGCCCGCGCGACGCCGTTCTTCGTCGGTGACCAGCGGCATGGGTCAGCCGCGCAGATACCCTCGCCCGGGTGTCACGCCGCCGTGCTCAGTGCCTCGCGGCCCGTCACGTCGCCGTCCTTCGCGGGCAGTGTCAGCGGTGCCGGTTCGCGGTGGCGGCGCAGCAGCAGGCCCGCGCCGATCGACCCGGCGATCAGCAGGCCGCCGGCCACCAGCGCGCCGCGGGCGCCGGCCCACTCCATGAGCAGGCCCAGCAGCGGCGGACCGCCGAGGCTCCACACCGTGCCGACGCTGCTCCACACGCCGAGCACCCGGCCCCGCAGATGCGGCGGCGGATCGGTCTGGAGCACGGCCGTGCCGGCGGTGTCGGAGACGGACTCCACGATCGCCATCGGCAGCACCAGGACCAGCAGCACGGCCAGCGACGGCGACAGGCCCGCCACCACCTGGAGCAGCGCGCCCCCCGCCGCCAGCAGACCCACGGTCCGCACGGACGGCCTGCGCAGCCGGGCGCCGAGGACGGCTCCGAGGATGCCGCCGACGGCGAGCACCGTGGACACCGTGCCGAACGCCCCGGCGCCGCCGGCCAGCGGTCCGGTGACGAGGACGGCGAGCGTCAGGCCGTAGTTGCGGCCGAAGACGGAGCTGAGCCCGGTGATGCCCGCGAGCGCGACCAGGCGGGGCCTGCGCGCGAAGAAGGACAGGCCCTCCCGCACGGTCATGCCCGCGCGCGCCGGAACCGCCCGCGCCCCGGCCGCCGGCTCCCCGGCGGCCCCGGGCACCGGCCGCAGGAACGGCACCACCGCGGCCACGAACAGGAACGACAGCCCGTTCGCGGCGTACGCGGCGGACGTGCCGAGGAAGCCGACGGTGACCCCGGCCAGGGCCGTGCCGGCCAGCCGGCCCGCGCTGTGCACCAGCGCGCCCACGCCGATCGCGGACGGCACGTCCTCCACCGGCACCAGATCGTTGCCGAGCAGGGCACAGGCCGGTCCGTCGACGGTGGCGATGACGCCGGTCACGCCGGCCAGCACCAGCAGCGCGGTCATGTCGATCCGGTCCAGCGCCACGAGCAGCGCCGTGGTGAAGGCGACCGCGCCGAGCAGGGCCTGGCTGACGGTGACCGTCAGCTTGCGGGGCCAGCGGTCCACGGCCGCGCCGCCGAGCAGGCTCACGAACAGCGCGGGCGCGGCCTGGACGGACATGGACAGTCCGGTCGCCGCCGCCGAGCCCGTGATGTGCAGGACGAGCAGGTTCTGCACGGTGAGCTGCATCCACGTGCCGGCGTTGGAGACGAAGTTCGCGGCCGACCACCAGCGCATGCCCCGGTGCCGCAGGGAACGCCACGGCGAACGCGGGGCCGGGGCGGTGAGGGGTGCTGACGGGGGCTGGACAGGGTCAGAAGACACGACGGGGTACTCGACAACCGGGAAAGTGGAGGACCGGCGAGCCCGTCGGGTCGGCAGCGCTGCACGGCCGGGGCTGCCAGGTCAGGGCGCCGACCATGGTGGCAGACGGGACGGCACGGTCGACGCCACCGCGTCCACCGGCACCCGGCCACATCCGCCAAACAGCCTCGGGCGTACGGTGGTTGGGGCGCGCGTGGGGTTCCTCACAGGCCCGGTTCCAGCCGGTCCGTCCCGAGGAGGTGTGCGCACCGCACGGCGTCACAGCGAACGGGCCCTGGCGACCCTCACGAGTACCGGGAGGCACCACCGCGGCAACCGCGAAGAACCCGCGGTCACCGGGCGGAGTCCCCCCGGCGCTTCTAGCGGTTGACGGCCCTCATCCCGGCCTCGTCATACCGCTCACCCGCCACCGCGGGCAGCTCCGCGTCGATGCGGGCCAGGTCGTCCTTGGTCAGCTCGATGTCCACCGCGGCGGCGTTCTGCTCCAGGTAGGTGCGGCGCTTGGTGCCCGGGATCGGCACCAGGTCCTCGCCCTGGGCCAGCACCCACGCGATGGCCAGCTGGGCCGGGGTCACGTCCTTCTCGGCGGCGATCTCCTTCACCTTCTCCGCCAGCCGCAGGTTCGCCTCCAGATTGGCGTCCGTGAACCGCGGGTTCGTGCGCCGGAAGTCGTTCTCGTCCAGCTCGTCGCGCGAGGTGAAGCGGCCCGCGAGGAAACCCCGGCCGAGCGGCGAGTACGGCACGAAGCCGATGCCCAGCTCCCGGCAGGTGGGCAGCACCTCGGCCTCCACGTCCCGCGACCACAGCGAGTACTCGCTCTGCACCGCGGTGACCGGGTGCACGGCGTGCGCGCGCCGGATGGTCTCGGCGCTCGCCTCGCTCAGCCCGATGTACCGCACCTTGCCCTCGGCGACCAGCTCGCCCAGCGCGCCGACCGTCTCCTCGATGGGCACGTTCGGGTCGACCCGGTGCTGGTAGTACAGGTCGATGTGGTCGGTGCCCAGCCGCTGGAGCGAGCCGTGCACCGAACTGCGCACATGCTCGGCCGAGCCGTCCTGCCGGCCGACCGTGCTCATGTCGCCGGGGACGGCGTCGTCCATCCGGTAGTTGAACTTCGTGGCGATGACGTACTCGTCGCGGTGGCCCCTGATCGCCTCACCGACGAGTGACTCGTTGGTGAGCGGCCCGTAGACCTGCGCGGTGTCGAGGAAGTCGATGCCGAGTTCGAGGGCGCGCCGGATGGTCGCGATGCCCTCCTCCTGGTCGGCGGAGCCGTAGAAGGCGGACATCCCCATGCACCCGAGCCCGATGGCCGATACCTGGAGGTCCCGTAGCCTGCGCTTCTGCATGTGGGGTCACAGCCTTCCGTGCACTCGTCGGTCGTTCTCCGGGCGCGAGGGCCTTCTTCCATCTAGCGACGGAATCCGGCACCCGGCATCCCGTGGGGGAGCCGGGTCCGGGCCGTGCGCACCGGTGTTCTGCGACGCTACGAGCTGGAGTGCTCTCGAAGTCAAGCGGTGCCGGGGCGGGACGGTGTTCCGCGGCGTTACGGATTCAGCCGTACCGGCAGTTCGAACAGGTCGTTCTGGGTGACCACCGGCTTGTTGCGCAGTTCGCTCGCGGGGACCGCCAGGTCCAGGCCGGGGAAACGGGCGTACAGCGCGGGCAGGGCGACGCTCGCCTCCAGGCGGGACAGGGCGGCGCCGGGGCACACGTGCGGGCCGTGGCCGAAGGAGATGTGCCGGTTCTTCGTGTCGCGGGTGATGTCGAACTCTCCGGCGGTCGGGCCGTGGGCACCCTCGTCCCGGCCGATCGCGCCGTACGACACGATCAGCGCGTCCCCGGCCGGGATCACCTTGTCGCCGACCGGTACGTCCTCGGTCGCGAAGCGGATCAGGACGTGCGAGGTGGGGGTGGAGTAGCGCAGCGTCTCCTCGACGACCGCGGACCAGTCGGCCCGGCCCGACAGCACCAGGGCGCGCTGTCCGGGGTGGGTGGACAGGTTGACGACGGCGTTGACGATCAGCGAGATCGTGGTCTCGTGGCCCGCCGCCACCATGAGCTGGAGGGTGGAGACGATCTCCTCGTCCGTGAGGCGGTCGCCGTCCTGAGAGGCGAGGACCAGCGCGCTGGTCAGGTCGTCGCCCGGCGCGGCCCGCTTGGCCGACACCGTCTGCGCCATGATCTGCGCCAGCTCCGTGAGGGTGGCGACGACCTCCTCCGGCGCGGTCTGCGTGGAGAAGAACTTCTCGAACAGCACCTTCAGCCGGGGCAGCAGGCCCTCGTCGATGCCCATCAGGTCGGCGATGACGTACATCGGCAGCGGGTAGGCGAAGGCCGCCTTCAGATCGACGGTCCCGCCGTCCGCCGGCAGCGCGTCCAGCAGGTCCTGGGTGAGCTTCTCGATCCGCTCCCGCATCCGCTCCACCCGGCGCGGGGTGAGCGCCTGCGCGACCAGGGTGCGCAGCCGGCGGTGGTCGGCGCCGTCCACCGTGAGCATGGAGCGGCCCGGGTTGGCCAGGCCGATCAGCGGCCAGTCCGCGGGTATCTCACCGCGCCGCCAGGCGCCCCAGACGTCGATGTCCTTCACCAGCCGCGGGTCGGTGAGCAGCGCCTTGGCCTCCGCGTGGCGGGTGACGGCCCACACCGGTACACCGCCCGGCAGTTCGACGGCGGCGAGCGGGCCGGCCGCGCGCAGCGCCGCGCTCTCGGCGTCCAGATCGGTGACGAAGGGATCGAGGGCGATGCGGGGTGCTTCGGTACCGGTCGTCATCGTGACGTGCCTCCCAGGGCAGGGGTCGGGTACGGCGGGTACGGCTCCGGTCCGGGGCGGCCCCGGGCGGGCAGCGCGACAACGGGTCGGCCGAGGCGACGCGGGTCAGCGGCCGGGTACGGGGCTGAACCGGACGGGCAGCCCGGACAGTCCCCTCAGCCAGGGCGAGGGCCGGCGCCTGAGGGACTCTGCGGGCACCGCCAGATCGATGTCCGGGAGCCGGTCCAGGACCACCTCGATACCGGTCCGCGCGATCACCTCGGCGATCTCCTGCGCGGGGAACGGGCAGCGGTGCTCGCCGTGGCCGAAGGAGAAGTGCGCGTTGTTGCCGCCGGTCAGCGCGGAGGCGTCGGTCCGCACCTGCGGGTCGGAGTTGGCCCCTTGCAGACCGAGCAGCAGCAGATCACCGGCCTTGACGCGCCGGCCGCCGAGGTGCGTGTCGCGGGCGGCCCAGCGGCCCGCCACGTTCTGCGTCGGCGTGTCCTCCCACAGCACCTCGTTCATCGCCTCGGCGACGCTGTTGCGCCCGCCGAACAGGGAGGCGGCGAACCGGTCGTCCGTCAGCATCAGCCGGAGCGAGTTTCCGATCCAGTCGGCGGTCGGCTGGTGCCCGGCCGCCATCATCACCATCAGGTCCTGCGCGATCTCCTCGTCGCTGAACCCGCTGTCGTCGGCCAGCATCCGGGAGACCACGTCGGCCGCCGGCTCCTTCCTCCGGTCGGCCAGCAACTGCGCCATGGACGCGGCCAGATGGGCCTGCCCGGCCAGCGCCCGCTCCCGCCCGTCGATCATGTCGTTCAGGGCGGTGACCAGCCCCGGACCGTCCTCGTCCGGGAAGCCGTACAGCCGGGCCAGAACCCGTACCGGCAGCAGCATCGCGTACTGCGCCACCAGATCGGCCTCACCCGCCGCGCACAGCGCGTCGATCAGCTCGTCCGCGAACCGCTCGGCGTGCGCGCGCAGTTCGAACGCGTCCACCTCCTCCAGCGCGTTGCTGATCATCGCCGCGCGCTGCCGGTGCCGTTCGCCGACCGTGTAGAGGATCGACGGCTGCTTGTGCCCGATCATGGGCAGCAGCGGCCAGTCCGCGGGGATGTTCTCCCACTGGTTCCACAGGTCCGAGTCCCGGCTGAACAGCACCGGGTCACCGGTCACCTGGTGCAGTTCCCGGTAGCCGAGCACCAGCCAGGCCGGGATGCCCCCGTCGAGCAGTACCGGCACGACGGCGCCGTGGTCGCGCCGCATCTCCCGGTACAGACGGGCGGGGTCGGTCTGGAACCGGGGCCCGCTCAGCGGGACGGCGTCGGGCGTGGTCACACGAACTCCTGTCGGGGCAGGACCGTCCGCGCGGACGGGTCGGCGTACCGGTTCTTCACGTGCTGCACCAGCGTGATCAGCACCTGCTTGCCCGACTCCCGGGAGCGGGCGTCGCAGTCGACCAGCGGCACCTGCGGGTCCAGGTCCAGGGCCTCGCGGACGTCCGCGCCGGCGCGGACCGGACCGCCGAAGTCGTTGCAGGCCACGATGAACGGCGTGCCGTGGTGCTCCAGCCGGTCGATGGCGTACCAGGAGTCGTCGATGCGCCGGGTGTCCACCAGGACGACCGCCCCGAGCGTGCCGGAGAACAGCTGGTCCCACAGGAACCAGAACCGCTCCTGGCCGGGCGCGCCGAACAGGTACAGCACATTGCGGGCGTCCAGGCTGATCCGGCCGAAGTCGAAGGCGACGGTGGTGCCGGACTTGCCGCGCACCTGGCGGATGTCGTCCACCGTGGCGCCGGCCTGCGTCATCGTCTCCTCGGTGTTGAGGGGACGGATCTCGCTGACCGAGCGGACCAGCGTGGTCTTGCCGACGCCGAAGCCGCCCACCACCACGATCTTGAAACCTTGGTCGGCGGTGGCACCCAGCGGGGTGCGCGCGGGAGTGCGCGCGTCAGAGATTGCGGAGTCCAACGAGCACCTGCTCCAGGATGTCGGGATCGGTAATGGCCGGTCTGCGCGGATGCCGGGCGCTGACCCGGCCCGCCGCGAGCAGATCGCACAGCAGCACCTTGGTGATGCCCACGGGCAGCCGCAGTTCGGCGGCGATCTCCGCCACCGAGGCGGGGAACCGGGTCAGCTCCAGGATCGCCACGTGCTCCGACTGCATGCCGGTCGCCGGCTCCGACTCGGCGACCACGAGGGTGACCAGGTCGAAGGGGTTGTCGGGGCTGGTGCGGGTGCGTCCCTGGGTGATGGTGTACAGCCGGTCGGGGGCGTCGTCCCGGCCCGGGCGGTTCATGCCCGGACGGTCCAGGTCCGGCCTGTCCCTGTCCGGTCGGCTCATGACGTGCGGGGCGGAGCGGTGAGGTACTCGCCGAGCTGCTCCACCAACTCGCTCATGTTGTGGCCGATGACGCCGGCGTCCGCGTCCTCCGTGGCGATCACGGCCAGATGGGCACCGGCACCCGCCTCCACGATGAACAGCACTCCGCCGTAGAACTCCGTCATCGCCGAGCGCACACCTCCGCTGCCGTCGCCGAACTCCACGGACGCGCCGTGCGACAGCGACTGGATGCCGGCGGCGATCGCGGCCAGCTGGTCGGCCTGGTCGACGCTCAGCTCTGGCGTACGGCACAGCTTCAGCCCGTCCCGGGACAGCACGAGCGCGTGCCGGGCACCCGGGGTCCTCTCCAGCAGGCCCTCCAGGAGCCAGGTGAGCTTGTCGTCGGCGGTGGTCGGGCCGGTCATGAAGTGGTGTCGCCTTCCGGGTACGCGTGCGGGTGGGAGGGGGCGGGGGAGCCGTGTTCGTCGGCGCCGTACGAGGAGTCGCCGGCCGGCACACCGTCCGGCGGCGGGGTGGCGGCTCGCTCGTCCGGCGCCGTGGTGTGCGAGGTGCCGGTGGGGTGGTTCTGGGACTGGTCTGCGGTGGGGTCGGTGCGGCGGGTGCCCGGCGCGGACGGGCGTACCGCCTGGCGGAAGCTGCTGAAGCGGGCGGCGCGGGTCCTGCCCGCGTCGGAGGCCGGGGCGGCGCGGGGAGCGTCGGCGGCCGGTGCCGTGCGGTGCCGCGTGTTGTCCGGCGCGGTGTCGTGTTCGGCCGTGTCCGGCGCGGTGCGGTGCTCGGGGTCGCTCGGCGCGGTGCGGTGCGGTGCGTCGTCCGGTGCGGTGTCGTGCTCGGCGGGGGCCGGCGCGGTGGGGGGTGTGTCGGTGCTCGGCGCGGTGCGGTGGTCCGCGGTACCCGGGGCCGTACGGTGCTCGGGCGTGTCCGGCGTCGTCCGGGTGCGTTCCGCTCGGGCGAGGGTGCGGCCCCGGCGACGCCTGGGCAGACCGGCCGGGCCCTCCTCCGGCGGCGCGGCGGGCTCGTGGACGACCGCGGTGTCCACGGCGGCCGGGGCCGGCGCGGACGGGCCGCTCCGCGGTCGCGGGGCCGCGGAGGACGGCTCGACGGGTGCGGAGGCGGGGCTGGTCAGGATCTCCTGCGGGATGAGCAGCAGCACGCCCGTGCCGCCGCGCGCCGACGGCCGGAACGACACCTTGAGCCCGTGCTTGCGGGCGAGGCGGCCGACCACGGCGAGCCCGAGCCGGGTGCCGGTCAGACCGCCCAGCTCGGCCACGTCACCGGAGACCGCCCGCTCGGCGCGGCGCAGCTGCACCTCGCCCATCACCAGCCCGCTGTCCTCCACGGACACGATGGCCCCGGCCGGCACCTCCTCCACGTAGACGTGGACCTCGGCGGTCGGCGGCGAGAAGTTGGCGGCGTTGTCGAGGAGTTCGGCGAGCGCGTGCATCACGCCCTCGGCGGCGTGCCCGGCGACGGCGGCCTCACTGACCGAGTGCACCCGCACCCGCCGGTACCCGGCGATCCGCCCCATCGCGCCGCGCAGGATCGACTCCATCCCGATCGGCCGTGCCCAGCGGCGGCCCGAACGCGCCCCGGTGAGCACGGCGATGGAGTCCGCGAGCCGGCCGGCCTGGGCGGTGCGGTGGTCGAGGTGGAGCAGGTCGGCCAGCACGTCCTCGTCGGTGTGCCGGTCCTCCATCGCCCGCAGGTCGGCGAGGGTCGCCGTGGCGAGGGCCTGCATCCGGGCGGCGACGTTGGAGGTCGCGGCGACCGCGGCCGCCCGCTCCCGCCGGGCCCGCTCCAACTCGCCCGAGAGACGGGCGTTCTCCTTCGTGACCCGGTCCAGCTCCCGCGCGCCGTCCTCCTCCAGACGCGCGCGTTCGGCCGCGAACGACCCCGTGAACTCGGTGCGCTGCTGCGCGAGTTCGTCGATGAGCCGCTGCTGCTCCTGGCGGGCCTCCTCGGCCGTACGGGCCTGCTGCTGGAGCAGCCGTCCGACGTCCTGCGTGACGCTCTCCAGCCTGCGCCGGGTGCCGCGCGCGGTCCGCAGGGCGTGCGCGGCGGTGGCCACCGCCACGCTGAGCACGACCGCCGCCGCGCCCGCGCCCGCGGTGAGCGGGGTGCGCACGGAGTCCGGCGCCACCGCAACGGCCGCGCAGACCACGAGCGCCGACAGCACGCCGGTCACGGCGAGGGCGGAGACGAACGTACGGAGGGAAGGTCGGTCGCCGGGATGCGTGGGCGCGGTCATCGGTCCGGTCTGATCCTTGCGGCGGAGACGGCGGGTTGGGGCTGGGCTGGCAGGAACATCGGGTGGTGAGGCGTGACAACGATGGTGAGGCGTAGCACCGGTGGTGAACTGGCGGTCACTATACGAGAGTTCTTGATCGAAATAGAAAGGTTCCGTACTACTTCCGGACCGCGGCCCGAGAAACGCCTGTATCGGAGGACGGTTCCGCGGGGATGCCGGTTGCCTCCCGGCCCCTGTTTTCCGCGCCGTGCGCCTGTGCGTCTTCCCACACCGGCGTGCCCTCGCGACGGATGTTGACGCCCGCCTCCCGGCTCGCTGGACTGCACGGAGGGGCGGGTCGGACCGGAGCGATCCGTGCATCCGCACGATCCCGCCCGAAGCAGACGGATGACGGACGAAACGCCTCGCACGGTCGGACCGCCGGGAGCGAGGCGAAGGGGGCGATGCGCGTGACGGGGGAACCGACGGCGACGGGCTGCCGTGCCTCATGACCGCTGAAGGGCGCACCCCGCGTGTCCGCCCGCCGCTCGCGCGGCTCGCCCGGTTCACCGGGCGGACACTGTGGAGCGAGTGGCACGCCATCGTCGTCGACCCGGTGCGACGGCTCGCGCGGCGCGGACTGTCCGGGCTGCTGCTGGCCTTCGTCGCCGCGTTCGGCGTCGTCTTCTTCCACGACATCGCCCAGCACCCCACGGGAGCGCTGTGGGTGGAGCGGCTCGGCGGGGTCCGGGCCGAGCTTCCCCTGTGGCTGTCCCTGCTGCGCACCCCCGTGTCGCTGTACGTCCCCGCCCTCGACCTGCCGGTATGGGCGGGCATCACCCAGCTGTTCCTCGCCTTCGCCCTCGCCGAACTGGCCCTGGGCCGGGCCCGGACCCTGGTGATCGCCTACGCCACCACCCTGGCCGGCACCCTCACCGCCCGCCTGATGATCGCGCTGGGGCCCGGCTGGTGGGGGTTCGGACTGCCGCCCGAGGCCGGGCAGGTCCTGGACACCGGGCCCTCCGCGGCCGTGGTCGGCCTGTTCACCTACCTCTCGGCGGTCCGGCGCGCGCCCGTGGTGTTCACGCTGACCGGCGGCTCGATGGTGTGGGAGTCCGTCGCCGTACCCAACCTGGCCGGCCGCGAGCACCTGATCGCGGTGGCCGCGGCGATCGTCCTCGGTCTGCTGCACGGCCGGGGGGAGCGGCTGCGTGCCGCCGTACGGTCCCCGCGGCCCGCGCGTCGACGGCCCTCGCGCACACCCCCGCCCGTCCCCGGCCCCACCCCGACGGCCGACCGCCCCGGACATACCAAGGCCAAGGTCTCGGCGCATTCCCTCGAACGCTAGTCCGACCCGGCGGAACATCCCGCACCGCGCTGCCGCTTCCGACCCGCCCGGCCCGGCGCGCCCGTGTGGCGCCGCCCACCCCGTCGGTGTGATGGTTTTCGCACATCGACCCGTACGGGCACCCCCTAAGGTGGCCGCGAGTACGGCAGGTGTGGCTGACACCAGGGTGTTCGTCGCCGGCAGGCAGCTGAAGGGAATCCAGGATGTTCCGCAAGGTGCTGGTCGCCAACCGTGGAGAGATCGCGATCCGCGCGTTCCGGGCGGGCTACGAACTCGGTGCGCGCACCGTCGCCGTGTTCCCGCACGAGGACCGCAACTCGCTGCACCGGCTGAAGGCCGACGAGGCGTACGAGATCGGGGAGCCGGGCCACCCGGTGCGGGCCTACCTCTCCGTCGAGGAGATCGTGGGCGCCGCCCGCCGGGCGGGCGCCGACGCCGTCTATCCGGGGTACGGCTTCCTGTCCGAGAACCCCGAACTGGCCCGTGCCTGCGAGGAAGCCGGCATCACCTTCGTCGGCCCCAGCGCGGCCACCCTGGAGCTGACCGGCAACAAGGCCCGCGCGGTCGCCGCCGCCCGCGCCGCGGGCGTGCCCGTTCTCGGCTCCTCCCAGCCCTCCACCGACGTGGACGAACTGGTGCGCGCCGCCGAGCGGATCGGCTTCCCCGTCTTCGTCAAGGCGGTCGCCGGCGGCGGCGGGCGCGGCATGCGCCGCGTGGAGGACCCGGCCCAGCTCCGCGAGTCCATCGAGGCCGCCTCCCGCGAGGCCGCCTCCGCGTTCGGCGACCCGACCGTCTTCCTGGAGAAGGCCGTCGTGGAGCCCCGCCACATCGAGGTGCAGATCCTCGCCGACGGCGAGGGCAACGTCATCCACCTCTTCGAGCGGGACTGCTCGCTCCAGCGCCGCCACCAGAAGGTCATCGAGCTGGCCCCCGCGCCCAACCTGGACCCGGAGCTGCGCGACCGGATCTGCGCCGACGCCGTCCGCTTCGCCCGGGAGATCGGCTACCGCAACGCCGGCACCGTCGAGTTCCTGCTCGACCGCGACGGCAACCACGTGTTCATCGAGATGAACCCGCGCATCCAGGTCGAGCACACCGTCACCGAAGAGGTCACCGACGTCGACCTGGTCCAGGCCCAGATGCGGATCGCGTCCGGCGAGACCCTCGCCGGCCTCGGCCTCTCCCAGGACACGGTCACCCTGCGCGGCGCCGCCCTCCAGTGCCGCATCACCACCGAGGACCCCGCCAACGGCTTCCGCCCCGACACCGGCCGGATCAGCGCCTACCGCTCCCCGGGCGGCTCCGGCATCCGCCTCGACGGCGGCACCACCCACGCCGGTACGGAGATCAGCGCGCACTTCGACTCGATGCTGGTCAAGCTCACCTGCCGGGGCCGTGACTTCCAGGCCGCCATCGGCCGGGCCCGGCGCGCGGTCGCCGAGTTCCGCATCCGGGGCGTGGCCACCAACATCCCCTTCCTCCAGGCGGTCCTGGACGACCCCGACTTCCAGGCCGGCCGGGTCACCACCTCCTTCATCGAGCAGCGCCCGCACCTGCTCACCGCCCGCTCCTCCGCCGACCGCGGCACCAAGCTGCTCACCTACCTCGCCGACGTGACGGTCAACCAGCCGCACGGCCGACGGCCCGACCTGCTCGACCCCCTGACCAAGCTGCCGCCGCTGCCCGCCGGCGAGCCGCCCGCCGGCTCCCGCCGGCTCCTCGTGGACCTCGGCCCCGAGGGCTTCGCCCGGCACCTGCGCGAGTCGCCGACCACCGGCGTCACCGACACCACGTTCCGCGACGCCCACCAGTCCCTGCTCGCCACCCGGGTACGCACCAAGGACCTCCTCGCCGTCGCCCCGGTCGTCGCCCGCACCCTCCCGCAACTGCTCTCCCTGGAGTGCTGGGGCGGCGCCACCTACGACGTCGCGCTGCGCTTCCTCGCCGAGGACCCCTGGGAGCGGCTGGCCGCCCTGCGCGAGGCCGTCCCCAACATCTGCCTCCAGATGCTGCTGCGCGGTCGCAACACCGTCGGCTACACCCCGTACCCGACCGAGGTGACCGACGCCTTCGTACAGGAGGCCGCCGCCACCGGCATCGACATCTTCCGCATCTTCGACGCCCTCAACGACGTCGGCCAGATGCGGCCCGCCGTCGACGCCGTACGCGAGACGGGCACCGCGATCGCCGAGGTCGCCCTCTGCTACACCGCGGACCTGAACGACCCGTCGGAGCGCCTCTACACCCTCGACTACTACCTGCGCCTCGCCGAGCAGATCGTCGAGGCCGGCGCCCACGTCCTCGCCATCAAGGACATGGCCGGCCTGCTGCGCGCCCCGGCCGCCGCCAAGCTCGTCTCGGCGCTGCGCCGCGAGTTCGACCTGCCCGTGCACCTGCACACGCACGACACCGCCGGCGGCCAGCTCGGCACGTACCTCGCCGCGATCCAGGCCGGCGCCGACGCGGTCGACGGCGCGGTGGCCTCCATGGCCGGTACGACCTCCCAGCCGTCGCTGTCCGCGATCGTCGCCGCCACCGACCACTCCGAGCGGCCCACCGGCCTGGACCTCCAGGCCGTCGGCGACCTGGAGCCGTACTGGGAGGGCGTCCGGAAGGTCTACGCCCCGTTCGAGGCCGGCCTCGCCTCCCCGACCGGGCGCGTCTACCACCACGAGATCCCCGGCGGCCAGCTGTCCAACCTGCGCACCCAGGCGGTCGCCCTCGGTCTCGGCGACCGCTTCGAGGACATCGAGGCGATGTACGCCGCCGCCGACCGCATCCTCGGCCGGCTGGTGAAGGTCACCCCGTCCTCCAAGGTCGTCGGCGACCTGGCCCTGCACCTGGTGGGCGCCGGGGTCTCCCCGGACGCGTTCGAGGCGACCCCCGACAAGTTCGACATCCCGGACTCGGTGATCGGCTTCCTGCGCGGCGAGCTGGGCACCCCGCCCGGGGGCTGGCCGGAGCCGTTCCGCACCAAGGCGCTCCAGGGGCGGGCGGCGCCCAAGCCCGTGCCCGAGCTGTCCGCCGAGGACCGCGAGGGGCTGGCGAAGGACCGCCGGGCCACCCTCAACCGGCTGCTGTTCCCCGGCCCCACCCGCGAGTTCGAGACGCACCGCCAGTCCTTCGGCGACACCAGCGTCCTCGACAGCAAGGCGTTCTTCTACGGCCTGCGCCCGGCCAAGGAGTACGCCGTCGACCTGGAGCCCGGCGTCCGGCTGCTGATCGAGCTCCAGGCGATCGGCGAGGCCGACGAGCGCGGTATGCGGACCGTGATGTCCACGCTCAACGGCCAGCTGCGGCCCATCCAGGTCCGTGACCGTGCGGCGGCCTCCGACATCCCGGTCACGGAGAAGGCCGACCGCTCCGACCCCGGCCATGTCGCGGCACCCTTCGCCGGGGTGGTGACCCTGGTCGTCGCCGAGGGCGACGAGGTGGCGGCGGGTGCGACGATCGCCACTATCGAGGCCATGAAGATGGAGGCCACGATCACGGCCCCCAAGGCGGGCCGCGTCTCCCGCCTCGCCATCAACCGCATCCAGCAGGTGGAGGGCGGCGACCTCCTGGCGGAACTGACCTGACCTGACGCCGCCGGGTTCGCCGCCGGGGCGGCGACGCGTGGTGGGGCCGGTGCCGGACGCCGTGAGGCGGGTGAGCCGGCGGGAACCGCAGTCGGTGGCCCGGAGGGCGTCGAGGCGCTCGTGGCGGGTGGGCGGGACCGCCCGGCCGTCCGGAGGATGGTGAGCCGGCCGGCGCCGCCGATCGCCTGGCGGCGCGCTGTGGCCCGGAGGTCCCGATCGGCTCTGGCCCGGGGGAGCCGGGCCAGGGCCGTCCCCAGGGAACCGGGCCCCGAGCCGCTGGCCGGCGGGCCGGAGATCCGACCTGTGCCCCCGTGAGCCGAACCGGCAGCGGTCCGTGGTGAGCGGGAGCCCGGCGCCGTACACGCCTTCGTCACCCGCGGCCGATGAGGTGGCGCAGACGGGCGAGGAGGAGGTGCGGGTCGTGGCGGGTGGTGGACGCGGCGCTCGGGACGTACACGGTTCGGCCGCGGACCGCCACGGAGGTCGGGTTGGACAGGCCGTCCCGCGCGGTCAGCACGGTCGTGACGGTGCCGTCCGCGCGGACCAGGACGACCCTGTTGCCGGTGTTCAGCGCGGCGAGCACGCTCCTGCCGTGGCCGGGAAACGCGAAGTCGTCGATGCCGGCGAGTCCGTCGGCCCGGGTCTCGACGGGTCCGGCGGCCCCGTCCGGGCGGACGGGGACGCGCAGCAGCGTGCCCCGGTCGGTGTTGGACACCCACACGGAGTCCCGGCGGACCTTGACGCCGTTGGCGCCGAAGCCGCGGGCCGGGGCCGCCGGGAGCGGAGCGAGGGCCGCGCCCTTCGCCCATGCCGTGGCCGTGCCGCCCGCCTGCGGGACGCGCCAGACGGTGCCGCGCGCCGAGTCGGCGACGTAGAGCACGCCCCGCCGCTCGTCGAGGGCCAGCCCGTTGGGCAGCCCGTCGGCCGGCAGCGCGGCGATCTGCTCCGGCGCGTCGCCGGGGGAGAGGCGCCAGACGCCGGTCGCGCTGGTGCCGGTGGCGTAGTCGACGTACAGCGTGCCGTCGTGGGCGCGGGCGATGCCGGTGACCACGGCGCTGTGCAGCAGGGGCGTGGCGGCGTGCGCGACGGCGGGCAGGGTGGCGCGGGTCCGGACGCGGCCGTCGTCGGTGACATGGGCGACCTGCCGGGCGAAGGCGAAGGTCACGTCGGCGGAGCCGTCGAGGTCGAGCGCGATGTTCTCGGGCGTCTGCCCGGCGGCCAGGTCGAAGTGGGCGAGCACGCGCGCGTCGGTGACGAGGGGCTCATGGGCGGGGGCGGGCGCGGCGGCGACGAGGCCGAGCGCGAGCGTGGCCGCGGCGGCTCCGGCCAGACGGGGGAGTAGGGGCATGTGACCTCTTCTCGGTCGGCGCGCGGCGGCGCCGGCGTGCGGGGTCACACCAACATGACGGGGAGCGGGTCGCCGGTGGCGGTAACCGGGGCCGCGGCATCGCCCGCGCGGACCACCGGCACGGCCGTACGAGGCACGGCCCGGCGACGTACCGCCCGGCCGCGTGGTCCGCGTGCGTCCCGTCAGTCCCAGAGCGGATACGTCATGACCTGCTTGAAGCCCTCCGGACGGCCTTCCTGGTAGGTGAGGCTGATCCGGCTGTAGCGCTGCACGTCAGGGTGCTTCTTCCAGGGCTGGGGGCCGTCGAGCCGGACGGTCACCGGGTACGCGTGGAAGGAGCCGGCCGCGCAGTACGGCTTGCAGTCGTTGACCATGTTCATGCCGACGGCGGTCGCCCCCTCCGGACCCCACTTGGTCCAGTGGAGTCCGGCGAGGCGGCTGTTTCCGTCGCCGCAGGCCAGGATGAAGTCGCCGGGGCGGACGGTGCGGTTCCACAGGCAGTCGACCAGGACCGGCTGCGACGGACCGGTGTGGGACGGCGACGCGCCGGCGCGGGGCTGCGTCGTGGCGGTGACCGGCGGACTGGCCGTCGCCGTGGTCATGGCCGCTGTCAGCAGGGCTCCCGCCGCGAGGACGATCGCCGTTCCCGTCACTGGTCCGCGCATGGTCGCTCCCACCCGTCGTGCTGTGTCCGACCGCGTGCACCCGACGCTACGACCCTCCCGCCGTTCGCACCAGTCGCGCAGGTCGGGCCGGGTGTCAGCCGTGCGAGACGGTCAGCCCGTAGAAGGCCACGCGGGCACCGTTGGTGGTGCTGTCCGAAGAGGACTGGTTGTAGGAGCCGGCCTTGAAGTACTGCTTGTACGGCTTGAAGGAGGACGGGATGGCGTAGTGCGTGGTCGTGCCGTTCACGGTCAGGTCGATGGTGTTCCCGCCGGAGACGGCGATGGTGTAGTTCCAGGTCTTGCCGATGGACACGTGCCCGACGGGGTGCTGGGTCTGGCCGCCGTCCGGCGAGTCCTCGGTGCCGAGGACGATGTCCCCGTTGGCGCGGTAGTACAGCTCCACCAGCGGCTTGGTGGAGGAACCGCCCGAGCCGAGGTGGATCTGGCCGACGCAGACGTTCTTGGTCACGGACACCACGCGCAGGGTCGCGCTCATCCGGTGGCTGCCGCTGAGCGCCCAGTCGGCGGCGGAGCCGTCGCGGTTCATCTCGCGCAGTTCGGAGCGGGCGTACTTGGAGTTCGGCGTGGTGACGCCCTTCTCGGGCGCCCAGAAGGTCATGGCGCCGTCGCGGGTGTCGGTGTAGAAGTACGCGTCCTGGTAGCCGTTCGCGCCCTGGAGCCGGGACGACGGGATCGTGGTGGGCTTGCCGGGGGAGCCGACGGGCTCCTGGAGCTGCCACACGGACAGGTCGAAGTTGCCGCCGGGTGCGACACGCGGGTCGGCCGCGTCCGCGCCGCCGGTGGCGAGGGCGGTGAGGGCGAGGGCGAGGACGGCGGTGGCCGTCGCCGTGGGTATCCGGGATCGGGTCATGTGGGGGTCCCTTCGTCGGACCGGATGCGGACCGGGTGCGGGCCCGGTGTGCACCAAGGGTTCGTTCAAGATGGTGAACGCTGAACGCATCCTTGTTCTCCGGTGACCCGAGAAGTTAAAGGTCTGAACCAGACACGTCAAGAGTGTGCGGCCGACTCGCACGCCGTCGACGGCCCCTCACCAAGAGCCCTTCTCGATCGCTCGGCACCCGTGGCCCCTGACCGCGCTGGTGCCGACGTCGTCGATCCGGTCGCAGTGCCAGTCGTTCCGGCCGGCCCGGTCCTCGACGTAGACGCCCCCGCCTCCGGTCGGCTCGGAGACCTTGGCGCACCCCTCGCCCACGAGCGTGCCGGAGCCCTGGTCCTCGGAGGTGCTCGCGCAGTCGTAGTAGTAGGGCGGTGACGCGGTTGCGGCGAGGGCGGCCGGGGCCGACAGCGTCCCGCCGCCTGCTGCCAACAGGCCGACGCAGAGGGCCGTCACGGTCCGGCGGCGCGTGATGCGAGCGCGCATGCGGCGTTCCTTCCGGTGCTCGGCCGGGTGAGCGGGCGGGTGCTGATCCGGATCCGGCCTCACGCGGGAGCGTTCCACCCGGCCGACCGCCCTGAAGCACCGCTCACCCGAACGAGGACAGCGGGTGGTCCCGCTGTGCGCCGCGCACCGTCAGGAGAAACACACCGCCGCCCGCTGACCATCCGTCACGGGGACGGGCTCGCGATGCGGAGCGGTGCCGCGGGACCCGGAGCGGTGTCGGTCTCGCCGGTGGCGTCCGCCCACCAGTCGGCGCCGTCCTCGGCGTAGCGCAGCAGCACGCCCTCGCGGATCGCCCAGGGGCAGACGACGGCCCGGGGCAGGCCCATCAGCTTCAGCGCCGTGTGCCCCACGACCGCTCCGGCCAGGCTCTGGGCGGCGCGCGGCGCGGAGATCCCGGGCAGCTGGGCGCGTTCGACGGCGGGCAGCCCGGCGAGGGCGTGCACCGCCGCGCGCAGGTCCCGGCAGGCCAGCTCCCGGTCCACGAAGGGGCCGAACCGCCCCGGCGCGGCCCCGCACAGCCGGGCCAGTTGCTGGAACGTACGGGACGTGACGGCGGCGGTGCGCGGACGCTCCCAGCGGATCCGCGAGGCCACGTCCCGCAGTTCATGGCGGATACGGCGGCGCAGCTCCTTCAACTCGCCCGGCCCGGGCGGATCCTGGACACCCAGGTACTCCCGGGTCAGCCGGTTCGCGCCGAGCGGCAGGGACGCGGCGAAGTCGGGCAGCCGGCCCCGGCCGAAGGCCACCTCCAGCGAGCCGCCGCCGATGTCGAGCAGGGCCAGGGGCCCCGCCTTCCAGCCCAGCCAGCGGCGCGCCGCCAGGAAGGTCAGCTCCGCCTCCGTCTCGCCGGGCAGGGTGCACATGCGGATACCGGTGCCGGACGCCACCCGTTGCAGCACCTCGTGGCGGTTGGGGGCGCTGCGCACCACCGCGGTCGCGAAGGCCAGCGGGCCCGCCGCGTGCCACCGCCGGGCCGTGGCGCCCGCCGCGGCCACCGCCTTCACCAGTCGCTCCACCGCCTCGTCGGCGATGGTGCCGTCCGGGCCGACCTGTTCGGACAGGCGGAGCTTCCACTTGACGGTGTGCACCGGCAGCGGAACACCACCCTCCACGTCTGCGATCACCAATCGGACCGTGTTCGACCCCGCGTCCACCACGCTCACCCGCATGGCCGGGGAGTACCCAGTTCACCGGCGATCACCCTTCGCACAGGGGGCGTGCCGGTGCACGGCGCACCCGCCGCGTGCCTCAGGAGCGGCTCGCGCGGCAGCCGGAGGCGGGCAGCAGCGCGAGGCGCACGGGCCGGAGTCCAGTGGACACCCGCCGCGCGGCAGCGTACGCGCACACCCCCGGCACACCACGTCCACGTCGGCTCAGGCCCCGTACAGTCGCGCCGCGGCCCGGCAGTCCGCCGCGCACCGCGTTGCGTCGACGGCCGGCACGGAGCGGCGGCCCTCACCTGTGCGCTCCGCCGGGCACTCGGGCGGGCCGGCGTGTCCGAATCCCGGCCCCGTGGGTCCCGGCAGACCCGCCGCTGCCCTTGGATGGTCACGCCCACGGTCGGCGCGCGCAGCGGCAGGTGACGGAGCGGATGCGATGAGGGTACTGGTGATCGGCGGCGGCATCGCGGGGACCGCGACCGCCCTGGGCCTGCACAAGGCCGGTGTCGACGTCACCGTCTTCGAGGCACACCCGGACACGGCCGAGGACATCGGCGCCTTCCTCACCCTGGCGAGCAACGGCATGCGCGCCCTGGCCGAGCTGGACGCCACGCACGCCGTCACGGCCGTCGGTTTTCCGCTGACTTCGCTGCGGCTGCTGGACAGCCACGGCACCGAGGTCGCGCACGCGCCGCTCGGCGAGGCGGACGACCCCGCCCTGCGCTACCGCTGTCTGCGCCGCGGCGAGCTGAACGCGGCCCTCCAGGGCGAGGCGGTCCGGCGCGGCATCCGGCTGCGCCACGGCGCCCGGCTGGTGTCCGTGACGGACGGCCCGCACGAGGTCACCGCCCACTTCGCCGACGGCTCCACGGCCGGCGGCGACCTGCTCATCGGCGCCGACGGCCTGAACTCCACCGTGCGCGGACTGCTCCTGCCCGAGGTCCGGCCCGGGTACGCCGGCCAGCGGGTCTACTACGGCTACACCGCAACCGCGTCCGGACCCGGCCCGGACGGCGCCATCACCATGGTGCGGGGCAGCGCGACCGCCTTCGGGTACGCGGTGTCGCCGGCGGGGGAGACGTACTGGTTCGCCCGTGCCGGCGGCGATCCGCTGTCCGCCGGGGCCCTCGCCGCGCCGCCCGCCGTGCTGCGCGCACAACTGCTGCCGCTGCTGCGGAAGGACGACACCCCGGCCGCCGCACTGGTCGAGGCCTCCGCCGACGCCCTCATGGTCACCAACGCCACGGAGCTGCCGCTCGGCACCGCCTGGCACACCGGGCGGGTCCTGCTCGTGGGCGACGCGGCCCACGCGGCCTCCCCGGCGACCGGCCAGGGTGCCTCGATGGCCCTGGAGGACGCCGTGGTCCTGGCCAAGGCCCTGCGCGACCTGCCCGATCAGCGGGCCGCGTGCGCCGGGTACGAGCGGCACCGGCTCCCGCGGACGGAACACAACATCACCGTCAGCGGCGGCCTCACCCGCGGCACCCGCACGCCGTCCCGCCCCGCACCCGGCACGCCCCCGCCCACCGGACCGGACGAGCGGCTCATCCGCCAACTCGCCTGGGACACCCCGCTGTCCGCCACCCCGCCCGAGCCGCGCTGACCCGCTCCCGACCGCGTGCGCGCGGCGGACGAGCCGACCGCCGTGCAACCGGGGGACGGCGCCGGCAGTTGAAGGATCTGATGTCCGAAGGCTTGTGGCCCGGTTGGTTCATCCCTTAAATCAAAGCATGAACTAAGCCGTGGGTCATACCCGTTGGATCCCCACACGTCTGGAGCCGCCGCATGAGACTGAGATCCCTGGGCGCAGTGCTGGCCGCCACGGCCGCGCTGCTCGCCCTGCCCGCCACGCACCCCTCGGCCACCGCCGCCGAAACCCCCTTGTCCCAGGGGAAGTCCGCGACCGCGTCGTCCGAGGAGAACGGCGGCACCGCCGCCGCCAAGGCCGTCGACGGCGACACCGGGACCCGCTGGTCCTCGGCCGCGAGCGACGACCAGTGGGTCCGGGTCGACCTCGGGAGCACCGCCACCGTCACCCGGGTCGTCCTGGACTGGGAGGCCGCCTACGGCAAGGACTACAAGGTCCAGATATCCGGGGACGGGAGCACCTGGACCGATCTGAAGTCCGTCACCGGCTCCGACGGCGGCACCGACACGCTCGACGTGTCCGGCCGGGGCCGCTACGTACGGATGCTCGGCGTGCACCGGGCCACCGCCTGGGGCTACTCCCTGTGGGAGTTCCAGGTGTTCGGCACGGCGGACGGCGCCCAGGCCGGCTGCGGCACCGCGAACGCCGCCCAGGGCAAGGCCGCCACCGCCTCCTCCACCGAGAACGCCGGCACCCCCGCCTCCGCCGCCGTCGACGGCGACACCGGGACCCGCTGGTCCAGCCAGGCCGCCGACCCGCAGTGGCTCCGCGTCGACCTCGGCTCCGTCCAGGACCTGTGCCGGGTGGACCTGAACTGGGAGGCCGCCTACGGCAAGGACTTCCAGATCCAGGCATCCTCCGACGGGCAGAGCTGGAACACCCTCAAGACCGTCACCGGGGCGACCGGCGGCACGGCGTCCTACGACGTCAGCGGCTCCGGCCGGTACGTCCGCATCTACGGCACCGCCCGCGGCACCGGCTACGGCTACTCCCTGTGGGAGGTCGCCGTGCACACCGGCACCACCGGCGTCCCGCCCGTCCAGGGCGGCGGCGACCTGGGACCGAACGTCATCGTCGTCGACCCCTCGACCCCGGGCCTCCAGCAGAAGTTCGACGACGTCTTCGCCAAGCAGGAGTCGGCCCAGTTCGGCACCGGCCGCTACCAGTTCCTGCTCAAGCCCGGCACCTACGACAACATCAACGCCCAACTCGGCTTCTACACCTCGATCTCCGGCCTCGGCCTGAACCCCGACGACACCCGGATCAACGGGGACATCACGGTCGACGCGGGCTGGTTCAACGGCAACGCCACCCAGAACTTCTGGCGTTCGGCGGAGAACCTCGCCCTCAAGCCGGTCAACGGCACCGACCGCTGGGCCGTCGCCCAGGCCGCGCCCTTCCGCCGCATCCACGTCCAGGGCGGCCTCAACCTCGCCCCCAACGGCTACGGCTGGGCCTCCGGCGGCTACATCGCGGACTCGAAGATCGACGGTACGGTCGGCCCGTACTCCCAGCAGCAGTGGTACACCCGGGACAGCTCGGTCGGCGGCTGGACCAACGGCGTGTGGAACATGACCTTCTCCGGCGTCCAGGGCGCCCCCGCCACCAACTTCGACAGCGGTCCGTACACCACCCTGGACACCACCCCGGTCTCCCGCGAGAAGCCGTTCCTCTACCTCGACGGCTCCGCCTACAAGGTGTTCGTCCCGGCCAAGCGCACGAACGCCCGGGGCGTCTCGTGGCCCGCGAACGCCGGCACGTCGGTCCCGCTCGACCAGTTCTACGTCGTCAAGCCCGGCGCGACGGCCGCCACCATCAACCAGGCCCTCGCCCAGGGCCTCAACCTCCTGTTCACCCCCGGCGTCTACCACCTCGACCAGACCCTCGACGTCACCCGGCCGAACACCGTCGTCCTCGGCCTCGGCCTCGCCACCCTCGTCCCCGACAACGGGATCGACGCGATGCACGTCGCCGACGTCGACGGCGTGCGGCTCGCCGGGTTCCTGATCGACGCGGGCCCGGTCAACTCCGACACGCTGCTGCGCATCGGCACCCCCGGCGCCACCGCCGACCACTCCGCCAACCCCACCACCATGCAGGACGTGTTCATCCGCGTCGGCGGCGCCGGACCCGGGCTCGCCACCAACTCCGTGGTGGTCAACAGCGACGACGTCGTCATCGACCACACCTGGATCTGGCGCGCCGACCACGGCAGCGGCGTCGGCTGGGACACCAACCGCGCCGACTACGGCCTGCGCGTGAACGGCGACGACGTCCTGGCCACCGGCCTGTTCGTGGAGCACTTCAACAAGTACGACGTCTACTGGAACGGAGAACGCGGCCGGACGATCTTCTTCCAGAACGAGAAGGCCTACGACGCCCCGAACGCCGCCGCCATCACCCACGACGGCATCACCGGCTACGCGGCCTACAAGGTCGCCGACTCCGTCACCACCCACGAGGCGTGGGGCCTGGGCAGCTACTGCAACTACACGGCCGATCCCTCGATCGTCCAGGCGCACGGCTTCCAGGTGCCCGTCGGCTCGGGGATCAGGATGCACGACCTGCTGGTGATCTCCCTCGGCGGCAAGGGCCAGTACGCGCACGTCGTCAACAGCACCGGCGCACCCACCTCGGGCACCGACACGGTCCCGTCCAAGGTGACGTCCTTCCCGTAGGACACCGCGCAGCCGCGGGTCAGCCGCCGGCCAGGGCCTCGTGCGGGGCCTTCCGGTAGGTGTCCCGGTACAGGGAGGCGAAGCGGCCCGGGTGGTGGAAACCCCACCGGGCCGCGATCTCCGTGACCGTGATGCCGCTGCCGGGGTCGGCGGCCACCAGCTCGTGGTGGGCGTGCGCGAGCCGCACCCGGCGCAGCTGGGCCAGCGGAGTGGTGTCCAGATGACGACGGAAGGCGTACTGGAGCGCCCGCACCGTCACATGGGCCGCGGCGGCGATGTCCGCGACCGTGACGGGCTGGTCCGCGTGGTCGTCTATGTAGGCGAGCGCGCGGCGCAGCACCGCCGGGTGCGCCTCGGTGCCGTGGGCGGCGGGCTCGTCCAGCGCCGTGTTGGGGAACGCGGCGAGAACGCTCGCCGCCAGGTGCTGGGCGGCCGTGGCGGCGATCAGCGGCTGGTCCGCGATCTCGGCGTCGGACAGCACATCGTCCCGCAGATGGGCGATCGTACGGCTGAGGTGGCGCGCCGCGGCGGCCGAGCGCGGCCGGTGCCCGGTCAGCCGTACCGGTCGCGAGCCGTCCCCGGCCACCTGGGCGAGCAGCGCGGGATCCAGCATGGTGATGTTGTAGCGGGCGTTGCAGATGCGGCCCGCGTACGGCAGGTCCGGCGGCGCGAACAGCACCACGTCACCGGGGCCGAAGGAGTCCTCGACGCCCTGGAAGCCGTGGTCGCGCACGGTTCCCTCGTGCACGACGCACAGGCAGATCCGGCCCAGCGGCGACACCGAGTAGGCCATCTCGAAGTCCAGCGCGAGTTCGTCGACACTCATCGTGGGGATGCCGGCGCGGTGGATCTGGGCACGGGTCGAGCCGGGCGTCCCGCTGGCGATGCGCATGCGGGCGTAGGCCCGGCTGAGGAAATCCTCCGTCACGTCCAGGTCGCGGCTGTCGAAGGTCAGGGTGTCCATGTCCCCCCGGCTGCCCCCGAATTCTCCTTCCACGACCCGTCGACCTGCGATTTTTCGTTTTCCGTACGGCCTCTTGCCCTGTTGTTCGCCTGGCGGCTGGCGTGCGGCGGCCGGGCTGCGGAGGGTGAGGGCATGATCGGACGCGACGAGCAGACGGACCAGCTGGAAGCACTTCAGGAGGAGGTGGAGCAGCTGCGTCGTGCCCTCGGCTCCCACGCCCTGGTCGACCAGGCGATCGGTGTGGTGATCACCGTGGGCGGGCTGCGTCCGGAGCAGGGCTGGGAGGTGCTGCGGCACATCTCGCAGCACACCAACATCAAACTGCGGGAGGTCGCCCGCGGCCTGGTGGAGTGGCCGACGCGCCGCCGGCTGCCCGAGGCGATCCGCGGATCCCTGCCCGCCGCCCTGGAGCACGCGCGCACCCAGGCCGAGGCCGCCGACCGGGGAGACGAACGCGAGGTCCGCTGCGGCCTGCCGGACTGAACCGCCGCCCGGCGGCCCGGCCGCCGGGCCGAACGGGCGGGCCGGTCGGCCGGGCGTACGGCGGCCGGTGCGCCCGTCAGTCCGCCGTCAGGAGCAGATCCGCCCACGCGCGACCGCGCAGGTCCGCGTCCCGCAGGACGTCCACCGCCGTGCAGGCCAGCGCCTCCACCACCGCCGTCAGCACCCCGCGGGCCCGCTGTGAGGCCGCGGCCTCGGCGAACTCCGGCGTGTGGTCGGAGCCGTCGGCGCCCATGATCGCGACGAACGGGTGGATGGCGGGCACCCTGCCGCTGACGTTGCCGATGTCGGAGGAGCCCAGGTAGACGCCGGGCGTGGGCGCGGTGAGCGCGATCCCGGCGCGGTCCAGGTGTCCGGCGAACCGCTCGGACAGCACCGAGCTGTCCCGGAAGTGCTCGTACCGCACGCTCGCGCGTTCCACCGTGACGGCCGTGCCGGTCGCCAGCGCCACCCCCTCCGCGGCGGTGCGCACCTGTTCCGCCAGCTCGTCCAGGGCCGCCGTCGTGACCGCGCGCAGCCCGAAGCGGCCCTCGGCGTACTCCGGGACGATGTTCGTGGCCGTACCGCCCTGGGTGATGATCCCCTGGACATGGGACCCCTCCGGCAGCCGCCGCCCGAGTGCCGACAGGACGTTGAACAGCTCGATCAGCGCGGCGAGCGCGTCGATGCCCTCCGTCGGACTGCCCGTCGGGTGCGCGGCCCGGCCCCGGAAGCCGACCCGGTACTGCTCCTGCGCGGTCAGCGGCGCCCGCACCCAGTCGTACACCCCGGGGTGGAACATCAGGGCGGCGTCCACCCCGTCGAAGACCCCGGCCTCCACCTCCAGGGCCTTGCCGCCACCGCCCTCCTCGGCCGGCGTGCCCACGACGAGGACCGTGCCCCCGGTGCCGTCCCGCACCGCCTCCGTGACGAGTGCCGCGCCGAGGCCCGCCGCCGCGATCAGGTTGTGCCCGCAGGCGTGCCCCAGCCCGGGCAGGGCGTCGTACTCCAGGGGGAAGGCCACCACCGGCCGGCCCTCGCCCGAACGGGCCGTGAACGCGGTCGGCAGCCCCGCGGCCTCCCGCCGCACCGCGAACCCGGCGCGTTCCAGCTCGCCCGTGAGCAGCTTCGCCGCGCGGTGCTCGGCGAACGCGGTCTCCGGGTCCGCGTGCAGGGCGGTCGCCACGGTCCACAGCGCGTCGGCGCGGCGCTCGGTCTCCTCCCGGATCCGCTGGTACAGCGACACGAGACCTCCTGGGGTTCGGCGGGCGTGTTCCGTGCCGGCCCGGGTTCCACCGAACGGCCCGCTGACACCGGCCGCGTGTTTGGGGAGCCCGGCCGGTGCAACACGGTGGATGCGGCACCGACCAGCTCAGGAGGACAGCCATGGATCACTCACGCGTACCCGTCCTGGAGGCTTTGCAGGAGTTCCGGCGGCGGGGAGACGTGGCGTACGGACCACCCGGGCACAAGCAGGGCCGCGGCACCGACCCCCGGGTGGCCGAGATCCTAGGGCTGGACGTCTTCCGCTCCGATGTGCTCAGCCTCAACGGCCTGGACGACCGCCGCCAGTCCCAGGGCGTGCTGGAGCAGGCCCAGGAGCTGATGGCGGACGCGGTCGGCGCCGAGCACGCGTTCTTCTCCACCTGCGGCAGCTCCCTGTCCGTGAAGACCGCGATGTGCTCGGTCGCCGGACCGGGGGAGAAGCTGCTGCTGTCCCGCAACGCCCACAAGTCGGTCATCGCGGCGGTGATCATCAACGGTGTGGAGCCGGTCTGGGTCCACCCCAAGTTCGACGCCGAACGGCACATGGCCCATCCGCCCGAGGCCGACGACGTGCGCAACCGGCTGCGCGAACACCCCGACGCCAAGGGCATGCTGCTGATCACGCCCACCGACTGGGGCACCTGCGCCGACGTGCGCGCGGTGGCCGACGCCTGCCACGCCTTCGACGTCCCGCTCATCGTGGACGAGGCATGGGGCGCCCACCTGCCCTTCCACCCGGAACTGCCCGTCTGGGGCATGAACGCGGACGCCGACCTGGTCGTCACCAGCGTCCACAAGATGGGCGGCGCGATCGAGCAGAGTTCCGTCTTCCACCTCCAGCACGACCGGGTCTCGCCCACCGTGCTCAAACAGCGCGAGGACCTGCTCGGCACCACCAGCGCCTCCAGCCTGGTCTACGCGGCCCTCGACGGCTGGCGGCGGCAGATGGTGGAACAGGGGCATGACCTCCTGGACGCGGCGCTGCACCGGGCCGAGCGCGTCCGGGCCCTGCTGCGCGAGCTGCCGGGGCTGCGGGTGATGGGCGGCGAGGTGGTCCAGCAGGACCTGGCCGCCGAGTTCGACCCCCTGAAGATCGTCGTCGACGTACGCGACCTCGGCATCAGCGGCATGCAGGCGGCCGAGTGGCTGCGGGCCAACTGCCACATCGACGTGGGCGGCTCGGACACCTGCCGGATCAGTGCCTCCCTCACCCACGCCGACGACGACGAGACCGAGAAACTGCTGGTGGAGTCCGTGCGCTCGCTGGTGGAACGCGCGGACACCATCGAGCGGCGGCCCGCCGTGCACCTGCCCGAGCCCCGGGCCCTGGAACTGGAGCAGGCGGTGCTGCCCCGCGAGGCCTTCTTCGGTCCCGCCGAGGACGTGCCCGCCGAGCGGGCCGTGGGCCGGATCGCCGCGGAGACGATCAGCCCGTACCCGCCGGGCGTGCCGGTCGTGGCGCCGGGCGAGGTGATCACCGCGGAGATCGTCGACTACCTGCGCAGCGGTATCGCCCACGGCTTCCTCGTCCCGGACGCGGCGAACTCCTCCCTGGAGACCCTGCGGGTCGTGGCGCGCCCGTGACCGGCGGCCGAGCGGCCGTGCTCCAGGCCGTACCCCCATGCCCGTCCCGAACTGCGCCCGACGGGGTCAGCGCCTAGGGTGGCCTGTGCGGGCGGCCACCGGGTGACCGCCTGCCCCGGGTCAAGAAGCCGGCCCTGCTGACCAACACGTCCTCGGCAGGGGGCACTTGGCCCTGCCGGTGGTCCCCGGGCCCGGACCAGCGCGTCCGGCGGGCCTCCCGCCCCGGCAACGCGACAGGAGACGGCCCGACTTCACCCCGACCGGAAATCCCCGTGGTTCCCGGTTTCGGACGCCCCGGCCCGGGGACCTCGGTACGAACCCTGTCGTACCCCTTCTCATGCGACTTTCCATTCGACGTTCGCCCGGTACGTCCCTGGTGTCGGCCATGCCCCGGCGTGGGCAGCCGCACCTCGGGCACCCGCCTCGCCCCCAGCCGGGCCCGCCCCCGTGACCAGCGAAGGAATTGGAACTGATGAGCGAGACGAACCCTCTGAAGCGAGCGGCGGACAAGGTGGCGGACGCCTTGCAGGGCGGTCCGACGGGCCCCGAGGACGGCATCCCGGGCAAGCCGGGACCCAAGTCGCCGCCGGTCGCCGAGCCGACCGACCCCCATGAGCCGTACCCGCCCAAGCCCGACCAGAGCGGCCCGGACACCGTCTCGCCGACCGGGCAGCCGACCGGCGCCGACCAGGCGCGGATGGCACAGAGCGGCAGCTACCTGACCAACGCCCAGGGCACCCGGCTCCACGACACCGACCACTCCCTCAAGGCGGGCCCCCGCGGACCGGTGCTCCTCCAGGACCACCACCTGCGCGAGAAGGTCATGCACTTCGACCACGAGCGCATCCCCGAGCGCGTGGTCCACGCCCGCGGCGCCGGCGCGCACGGCGTCTTCCGCAGCTACGGCACCGCCGCCAACGTGACCAAGGCGGCCTTCCTCGCCGAGGACGTGGAGACACCGGTGTTCGTCCGCTTCTCCACCGTGCTCGGCTCCCGCGGCTCCTCCGATACCGTCCGCGACACCCGTGGCTTCGCGACGAAGTTCTACACCAGCGAGGGCGTCTTCGACCTCGTCGGCAACAACATCCCGGTGTTCTTCATCCAGGACGCCATCAAGTTCCCGGACGTCATCCACGCCGGCAAACCGCACCCGGACCGGGAGATCCCCCAGGCGCAGAGCGCCCACGACACCTTCTGGGACTTCGTCACCCTGCACACCGAGGCCACCCACCACACCCTGTGGAACATGTCCGACCGGGGCATCCCGCGCTCCTTCCGCACGATGGAGGGCTTCGGCGTCCACACCTTCCGCCTGGTGAACGCCGAGGGCGGGACCACCCTGGTCAAGTTCCACTGGAAGCCGAAGCTGGGCGTGCACTCCCTGGTGTGGGAGGAGGCCCAGATCATCAACGGCGTCGACCCCGACTTCCACCGCCGGGACCTCGCCGACGCCATCGAGGCGGGCGCCTACCCGCAGTGGGAGTTCGGCATCCAGACCTTCCCCGACACCCCCGACCAGACCTTCGAGGGCATCGACCTGCTGGACCCGACGAACATCGTCCCCGAGGAACTGGCCCCCGTGCGGCCGATCGGGCTGCTCACCCTCGACCGCAACCCGTCGAACTTCTTCGCCGAGACCGAGCAGGTCGCCTTCCACGTCGGCCACCTCGTCCCCGGCATCGACATCACCGACGACCCGCTGCTCGCCGGCCGGCTCTTCTCCTACCTGGACACCCAGATCACCCGGCTCGGCGGGCCCAACTTCCCGCAACTGCCCATCAACCGGCCGCACGCCCCCGTCAACGACATGCTGCGCGACGGCATGCACCAGACCGCCGTGCACCGGGGCGTGGCCCCCTACCGCCCCAACTCCCTCGACGGCGGCTGCCCGTTCACTCCCGGCGCCGGCCTCGACGGCGCGTACGTCGAGACGCCCGTGCGCATCCCGGAGGCGACCAAGGTGCGCGAGGCACCCGAGTCGTTCGACGACCACTTCAGCCAGCCGCGCCGGTTCTGGCTCAGCATGAGCCCGCCCGAGCGCGAGCACATCATCGGCGCCTACACCTTCGAACTCGGCAAGTGCTACGAACAGGCCATCCGGGAACGGGCCCTGCACGTCCTTGCCAACATCGACCCGGAGCTGTGCGAGGGCGTCGCCGCCGGCCTCGGCCTGCCCGCTCCCGCGCCGACGGTGCCGCTCGCCGACGTCGAGCCCAGCCCCGCCCTCTCCCAGATCGGGCACACCTGGCCCACCGACGGCCGGATCATCGGCATCGTCACCGGCCCCGACGGCGACCTGGACGGCGTACGGGCCGTGCGCCGGCAGGTGCTGGACGGCGGCATGGTCCCGCTGATCGTCGCACCGGTCGGCGGCACCCTCGGCGACGGCGCGGACGCCCTGACCGTGCAGCGGACCTACGCCACCGCGCGTTCCGTGGAGTTCGACGCGCTGCTGGTGGCCGGCACCCCCGGCGTGGGCGCCGACGCCTACGGAGCCCGGGACGCCAAGGCAGGTCAGCCCAACGGCCACCAGGCCACCCCCGACCCGCGGGTGGGGCTGCTGCTGGCGGAAGCCTTCCGGCACGGAAAGGCCATCGGCGCCGCCAAGGGCGGGCAGAGCGCCCTGGAGGCGGCCGGCATCCCGCTGGAGGCACCCGGTGTCGTCGCCGACGACACCGCCACCGCCGCGCTCCAGCAGCTCACCCAGCTGCTCGGCACCCACCGGGTCTGGGAACGCTTCCCGACCGCCGCCTGACGGCCGTTCGGACACTCGTCCGGACCCGCCGTACGAGCGTCGGCCCCGCGCCGGCCCCCACGACACCGGGAGCCGGCGCGGGGCCGCTCACTCAAGGGTGGTGCGGCACAGCAACAGGCAGATGTCGTCGTCGTGTTCGGAGTCGTGCAGCATCGGCTTGAGCAGCGCGTCGGCCGCCCCGTCCAGATCCGCCAGATCCGACCGGCCGAGCGCCTCCATGGCCTGGGCGAGGCGGTCGATGCCCGCGTCGATCCCGGCCGACCGCCGCTCCACCAGCCCGTCCGTGTACAGCGCGAGCGTCGAGCCCACCGGAAGCTCCAGGGTGTGCTCCTCGTACGAGAACGCCATCGGAACCCCCAGCATGATCCCCGGTCTGGTCTCCAGCACCCGCACCTCGCCGTGGGGGCCGCGCGCGATGGCCGGCGGATGCCCGGCCGCCGCCCACACCACACCGGGCTCCCCGGGCGTGAACCGGGCGATCGCACAGGTCGCGTACAGCTCCGGCTGCTGATGGCGGAGCATCCGGTGCAGCAGGGTGAGGATGCGCGCCGGGCCGTTGCCCTCGACGGCGTAGGCGCGCAGCGCGGTCCGCAGCTGGCCCATGATCACCGCCGCGCGCAGCCCGTGCCCCGTGACGTCCCCTATCACCGCCAGCACACTGCCGTCCGGCTGCGGAAACGCGTCGTACCAGTCGCCGCCGATGTTCAGACCGTGCGTCGCCGGCAGATAGCGCGCGGCCAGGTCGAGACCCGGGGTGGCGGGCAGCTCGGTCAGCTGGGCCCGTTGCAGGGCCTCGGCCACGTCCCGGTGCTGCTCGTACTGGCGGGCGTTGTCCAGGGCGATGCCCGCCCGCCGGGCCAGTTCCAGCAGCATCACGGTGGTGTCCGGGTCGAAACGCTCGCCGGGCGCCGCCAGGGTCAGCACCCCCTGCACGGTGCGCGCGCCGAGCGGCAGGCACAGCAGCGGCCGGTCCGGGAAGAGCGCGGAGGCCGGCAGGTCGTCCACGCCGGGGAGGTCACCAGGGTGCGGGGCCGCGTGCTGCGGACGGCCGGTGCGTGCCGCCGTCACCGTGGCCGCCGCCCGCTCGGCCGGCGGGATCCGCTCGTCGTCCACGAACCAGACGTCGACGTGCCGCGCGTACTCCGGGACCAGCAACTCGGGCAGCCGGCGCAGGATGTCCTCGTGATCGAGGGAGGCGTTCAGCACCGCGCTCGCGTTGGCCAGGAAGGTCAGCAGCCGGCGGGCCTTCTCCGCCTCCGCGCGCGCCGCCCGCTCCGCGTCGAGGAGTTCACGCTGCGCCAGCGCCGCCGCCTCCAGCTCGGCGTGCAGCGCCAGCACGCCCTGGTTGGTCTGGTGCAGCTCCTCCCGGTGGAACCGCAGCAGCTTCTCCCGCTCCGCCAGGTGCGCCAGCAGGGCGGTGGTGTCCTCGTTGGCGCCCAGCACGGCCTCGGCGAGCGGGGCGTCGTCGAGGCCGGGCAGCGGGCCGGCCACGGAGGAGGGGCAGACGAGCGTGTGCTGCCACGGCTCCGGCCCGTCCAGGGCGACCCGCAGCTTCCCGTCCGCCTCGGCGGTCACGGCCAGGTCCGCGCCGCCGGCGTCGACGGCGCGGCGCAGCCGGGCGCCGAGTGCGCTGAGGAAGCGGGCGCGGTCGAGCGCGGGCACCCCGGCGTCCGTGGTGAGCCGCGCCAGCAGGGCACGGGCACGGGCCGCGTCGGCGGCGGAGGCGATGGTCCAGTTCTCAGAGGCGGCTGTCATGGGCGCTGGTCCGGCGGTCGGGGGCCAGTACGGCCACACTGGTGTCGTCGCGTGCGGGGCGGGCCGGGCTGCCCGCGTCGCGCAGGATGGCCCCGGCCACCACCGACGGGTCGTGGGCGAGCAACTGGGGGTCCTCCGGCGGACGCCACCGGCTGGGCAGTCCGTCACTGTGCACGACGAGCAGGCTGTCCGGGCGCCACGGCACCCGGCGCACGGGCACGTGCGCCGGGAAGTACGCGCCGACGATCCCCGGATGGGAGACGAGGGACGTCCAGGAGTCCCCGGTGCGCACCCGGGCGCCGACGTTGCCGACGCCCGCGAAGCTGAGTTCCCCCCGGTCCGTGTCCACCTGGGCGACCGTGACCGCGGCACCCCGGGTGGGCCGCAGCGCGGTGTGCAGCCGGCGCAGGATGTCGGCCGGCGGCAGATGGGCGGTGCGACTCAGCTCCGCCACCGCCGCGGTGGAGGCGTGCGCGGCCTTCGGACCGTGCCCCAGACCGTCCGCGAGCAGCAGCGTCACCAGGCTCCCGGAGCGTACCCAGCTCCACGCGTCACCGCTCTGTTCGGCCTGCGTGAGGGCGATCGTGATCCCGGCCGCCGGCACCGGTGCCGCCGGTGTCCCGCGCCGGCCGGGCTCCGGGTCGATCCGCGCCGCAGCCACCGTCCCACGGCCCGGCAGGCTGTACAGATGGAAGGCGTTGGCGCTGCGCTGACAGCTCCCCAGACCCGCGCCGAGCGAGCCGGCGGCGGTGGACCAGCCGTCCCGCAGCGCGGCGCCGACATCGGGGATGCCCGGACCGTTGTCGAGCGAGAAGAGCTGCACCGACGTGTCCTCCCCGCCGCCGACCGGCGCCATCACCAGGTTGACCACCATGCGGCCCCCGCCGGCGTGTTTGAGCAGGTTGGTGGCCAGCTCGGTGGCGACCAGCTCCGCGGCCGACGTGCGCGCGGCGGCGAGCCCCGCCTGTCCGCACGCCTCACGGGCCGCGATCCTGGCGTCCCGGACACGCGTGGAGTCGTGCACCGGGATCTCCCACACCCGGCTCATCCCACCCCCGGACGCGACGCGGGCACCTGGGCCACCCAGGCGACGGCGGTGACGGTCGTGCCCCGGCCGGGCTCGGTGTCCACACTGAACTCGTGCACCAGCCGCTTCGCTCCGCTCAGTCCGAGTCCCAGGCCGCCGCCGCTGGTGTACCCGTCGGTCATGGCCAGTTCCAGGTCGCGGATGCCCGGACCGCTGTCGATGAAACACATGCGCAGACCCCGGCTGCGGCCGTTGTCCAGCGGCGTGATCTCCGCCCGTCCGCCGCCGCCGTGCACCAGCGTGTTGCGGGCCAGCTCGCTCGCCGCCGTGACCAGCTTGGTCTGCTGCACCAGACCGAAGCCGAGGTGCGCCGCGCACTGCCGCACCTGCTGCCGGACCCAGGCCAGATCCGCGTCCGAGCCGATGGGCAGGCGCGTCGCGGAGACCTGGCCGGACGACCGCATTAGCTCCCCCTCTGCGACAGCAGTTCCATGGCACGGTCGACGTCCAGGGCGGTGACCAGGCCGGGCAGGGTGAGCCCCAGCTCGACCAGGGTGATCGCCACGGCGGGCCGCATACCGGCCAGGACCGTACGGGCGGCCAGCAGGCCGGCCGTGGAGGCGATCTCCGCGAGGACCCGGCCGAGGAACGAGTCGACGATGTCCACGCCGGAGATGTCGAGGACCACACCGGTCACCCGGCTGGTGGCGATGCGGTTGGTGATGTCGTGTTGCAACTGCTCGGCCATGCCGTCGTGCAGCTCGCCCTGCAAGGAGACCAGCAGGACGTCGCCCAGGGCGAGCACCGGGACCTGGGACGGCTGGGCGGGAGTGGGCTGGTTCACCGGGCGCTCGCACCCGCGTCCGCACGGGACACCTCGATGCCCTGCTTGCCCAGCGCGTAGGCCAGCGCGTCGGACAGCGAGGCGCGGGTGAGCACCGAGCCCAGGTCGATGCCGAGCTGCACGATGGTCTGCGCGATGGCCGGGCGGATCCCGGACACGATGCACTCCGCGCCCATCAGGCGTGCCGCGGCCACCGTCTTCATCAGGTGCTGCGCGACGAGCGAGTCGACCGTCGGCACGCCGGTGATGTCCAGGATGGCGTAGCGGGCCCGCTGGTCGACGATGGCCTCCAGCAGCGACTCCATCACGACCTGGCTGCGCGCGCTGTCCAGCGTCCCGATCAGGGGCACGGCGACCGTGCCCTCCCACAACTTGATGACGGGGGTGGCCACTTCGAGCAGCTGCTGGCGCTGCCGCTCGATCAGCTCGGCGTTCGCGTCCAGCGCCGTCTCCATCACCACCAGGCGCAGCGTGCCGAGCAGCAGCGTCAGCGCCATCACGCACTCCTGGGCCTGCGGGGCGGCGGGGTCGGCGAACTCCTCGCGCAGCAGGTCGACCGCGGGCACGCGCAGGCCGGCCACCTCGTCGGCGATCTGGGCCGGGGTGGATCCGGTGCGGGTCCGGGTCTGGGTCATCCGCCCCAACTGGTCACGCACCGGCGCGAAGCCGGGCGCCGTGATGTCCTCCAGCCGTCCGCTGACGGCCACGTCGGACAGCGCCTCCACCACGGCCTTGCACGCCTCGACCGCCTCGTCACGGGAGACGGTGAAGACCGAGCGGAACAGGGGGGCGTCGGCCCAGCGCTGGGCGATCTGCTCCTTGCGCCGTTCCAGGAAGGAACTCACCACCTGCGGGGCCGATGCCGCCGCGTCCTGCTCGGGCACTCTCATCCTCTCCTCTCGCACAGCCAGGTCCGCCGGCCGGCCGGCTCCCCGTACCGATCATTGCCGACCGCCCACCGTAGCCTCCGCCGTCCGGCCGGGCCAAACCCGGTCCCGGCAACTTTCCCCAGGTCAGGGTCGTTTGACCGGAGACACCGCGCGGACCCCGCCGACAGCGGCGGCGCAGTCGGCCGCGGCATCGGCCGGCGGGCCGGGGCAGCGACCCCGGGCGCCGACACGGCCGGACGGCCAAGACGCCGGGTGCCGTCCCGAACGGGGAGGCCGGCGCGACCGGGGGACGGGGGTGCCGGACGGGCGGGGCCGTACGCCGCCGTGCCGTGGCGCGGGTCCGCGACTCGGCCATGGGCCGCCGTGCCGTGGTGCGGGACCGGTGCCGGGCGGTGGCCCGCGCTGTCGTGGTGTGGTGTGCGGGCGTGGCCGGGAGCCCCCCGGCCGTGGTGCCGCGTACGGGTCGGGCCGTGAGCCGCCACGGCGTGGTCCGGAGCGTGGGCCGTGCCGCAGGATCCCGTGCCGCGGTGCGGAGCGTGGGGTTGCGTCGCGTCGCGGACCAGTCGGCGGGCAGGGGTGGGGGACGGCCCGGCCGCGCTCGGCCGCCGGCTCGTCCTGGTCTGCTTCCCGAGCACGTCGATTCGGCTCCTTCGGTGCGTTCACGTGGTGCCGGCCCGCCGGTGTGTGCCGCCGGGCCGGTGTCGGTGAGCCGCCTACCCCGAAACCCGCGGGACTCTCCTCGCTGTTGCGGACGTCACCCGTGCGTGCGACCGGCCGCGACCGCGGGGGTCAGTCGCGCGCCGGTGCCGGGGCCTCGGAGCGGACCGGTGCGGGGTCCGGCTGGAGGGAAGGGCGGCGACGGCGCAGCAGCAGGCGCCGCGCCGGACGCTCCACCCCCTCGTACAGGACCCAGGACAGGGTGAGCGACACGGTGAACGCGGCGGCGGTGACCGCGAGCCCCGCCAGGGCGCCGAAGTGCGGCTTCTTGCCCACAAACTCCGTCGCGGCGCGCAGGACCAGCAAGTGGACCATGTAGAAGGCGAACGACAGCTCCCCCAGCCGTACCATCAGCCGGCGCCGCCACAGGGACGGCAGCCCGTGAAGGTCGGCGACCGCCGCCGCCGGGATGAGCAGGGCGAACCCGGCGATGGTGCACACGGTGGCGGAGTAGCCGGGCGTGACCTGCGGAACCATGAAGTAGCCGATGACGGCCAGGGCGAGCGAGCCCTCCAGACCGGGTCCGCGCCAGCGGCCGAGCAGCACCAGCCGCGCGGTGACCGCGCCGAGCACGAACTCGGGCAGCCGCGCGGCGGGGAACGAGTAGATCGAGTAGGTCCACCAGTGGTGGGCGTCCGACCAGGCCAGCAGCAGGACCGCCGCCACCGACAGTCCGCCCAGCGCGGCCGACCCGTGCGCCCCGAGCCGGCGCAGCAGCAGGATCAGCAGCGGGAAGGCGGCGTAGAAGAACGCCTCGCAGGCCAGCGACCAGCTCACCGGGTTCAGCGTCTGCCACCACGGGCGCCACCAGGAGTGCAGCAGCAGCGCGTTCCCCAGCGTCTGCTTCGCCGTCGGCCGTGCCAGGTGCGTCAGCGTGTACGCCATGACGAGGGCGACGGCGAGGGTGGCCAGGTGCACCGGGTAGATCCGGGCGACGCGCCGCCGCCAGAAGGCGAGCGCCCGGTCGCGGGGCCGTGCCGACCAGGTCAGCACGAATCCGGACAGGACGAAGAAGAACGACACTCCGGTGGCGCCGGCACCGAAGGCCCACGACACGAGGCGGCCACCGGTGCCGCCGAACCAGCCGAAGTTGTGCACGTGCAGTCCGAACACCAGCAGTGCCGCCATCCAGCGCAGCCCGGTGAGAGACGGCAGGGCGGCCGGTGCGCCGGACCCGGCGCTCGCCGCGCCGGTCCGGGCGGGTGGCGTCCGGAGCGCCGGGGTCGTCGCCGTGGTCATCACATCACCTGCCGCAGGGGGTTCGCGTGGGGCATGAAGGGGAACGTTGCCCGCCGGCCCCCGCTCCCTCACGCCGCACGGGAAACATCACACTGCTGCCGAACGACGGACCGCCGTCCGTGCCACGGACGGCGGTCCGGGTGCACCCGCCCGGGTGAGCACGCTCACCGCGGTGCCGGGTGCACCCCACGCCCCCCGGACGGGTCAGCCGGCCGGCTCCTTGCCGATCCGCTCCGGCATGAACGCCGATGCACCGCAGCCCGGAGGACCCCATGGACGGCGGGCGCAGCCCCGGCTCGGCCGAGCGGCGCCGCGCCTACCGGGCCGCGATGCGCCGGCACGGGCTGCGCGACGGGCAGCGCGTCATCGCAGGCGGCCACACCGAGCGGTCCGGTACCGAGGCGGGCCGGCTGCTGCTCGCCGAACGGGACGCGGGTACGCCGCTGCCGGCGGCCGTCCTCGCCGGCAACGACCGCAGCGCCATGGGCCTGTTGATGGCGCTGACCCGGGCGGGGTGGAGGTGCCCCGCGACCTCTCCGTCGTCGGGCCGCAACCGTACGACTCTGCTGGGAGGTGGAGCCGGGGAAGGGGCAAATCGGGCAGGATCGATGGTCTGACGGTTCCTCATGTCCCAGTCATCTGACAGGACATCAAAAGCTCTGCTCGGCGCACTGGTTACGTGTCTCGCGAGGTGACCTCTCGCTGTCGTGGCGGGTCTCGCCCTCGCGCCGGGCGGTGCCGCGGCGTCGGCCTCCGCCGCTCCGGCGGCAGCCCACTGCACCGTTGAGGACCACGGGGCCACGGAGGCTACGGCGGCCATGGCCACGGCGGATGTGGTCATGGCCGAGGGAGCGCGCCGTCAGCCGCGAGAACCCGCACCCGTGGTGGGCCGCTCCAGTCGCGCGGCGGCCTTCTCGGCCCGGCGCCGGGCCTCCCGGACGGCGCGGCCGGTCCGCCGCTCCCGGTCCCGCGCGTCCCGCTCGGCGGCCCGGGCCCGCTGCTGCTCCTGCTCGGCGTCCCGCAGCCGCTCCCGCAGCTCACGGACCCGCTCCTCCACACCGGCCAGCCGTGCGCCGGCCTCCTCCACCGCCCGCGCGGCGGTGTCGGCCTCCTCCTCGTGTGCGCGCAGGTCCCGCTCGGCCTCGCGGGCCTCGGCGAGGCGTCGGCGTCGTTCCTCGGCCTCCTGAGCCTTGGCCTCCCGGGCCGTCTCCTCCCGGGCCTTGGCCTCCCGGGCCGTCTCCTCCCGGGCCGTGGCCTCCTGCCGGCCCTCGTCTTCCTCTTCCTCACGGCCCCCGCCCCGGGCATGCTGCTCCGGTTCGGGAGTGGGGCGGTGGGCGAGCAGGGCCTCGTCGGCCGCCGGGAACCCGATCATCGAGCTGAGCGGCTTCACCAGCCGGCCCGCCGCCCACTCCCGCGCGGCCTCCGGATCGGCGAGCGCGGCGTGCAGGGTTCCCTCGACCTCGCGCTGGACGCCCTCGCCCACCGGATGCCCCGCCTGCGCGGCCAGCTGCCGGGCCTGTCGTCCCAGCGCGCCGATCACCTCGTTCCGCCGGCGGGCCAGCCTGCGCAGCTGTGTTCCGTTCAGCTCGCGGTGCGCGCGGCGCAGCTCCTCGCCGAGGCCGAGCAGCGGCTGGACCTCTTCCGGCTGCCGGCGCACCAGCAGATTGCTGACCCAGGCGGCCAGGCTCGGCCGCCGCAACGCGCCGATCTCGTTGGCGAGGGCCTGGTCACCGGCCTTGCGGGCGTCCCGGACCCGGCGGTCGCGGGCCGCCACGAACTCCTCCGGCCGCAGCCCGTACAGCTCGTCGGCGACGGCGTCCAGGTCCATGAGCGTCCCTCTCGACGGCCACCTCGATGACGGGCTCCGGGTTTCTCGCTCGGGCCGGTCCATGTGCTCTGCGGGCTCATCTGCTGTGCCACGTGCACCGGCGGGTGTGCGGCGTGCGCACCGAGTCACCGGTTCGCAGGACCGCCCGGCTCGCCGCGCGGATCGCGCCCATTCGGGGCAGCATGATGCGGGAACGCCCGGGACCGGCCTCCGGCTGACCGGGAAGGTGTATGCATGTGCAAACGTCCGGCGTGTGGTGCGGCGGGCGGAAGGTGGGCGGGGAAGTGGACGTGGGGCGACGACAGACGGCCAAAATTGGACTATTCGTTTTCTTGAATCCCTCGTGTTTTTGAGGATAGGTTCGGCCGCATGACCGCCTCCCCGACCCCGACCACCGCCGAGGAGCTCCGCGGTGCCGGCCTGCGCGTGACGGCAGCCCGCGTCGCGCTGCTGGAGACCGTCCGGGACGGCGACCACCTCGGCGTCGAGGCGATCGCCTCCGGAGTCCGCGATCGCGTAGGCCACATCTCCCTGCAAGCCGTCTACGAGGCTCTTCACGCGCTGACCGCGGCGGGTCTCGTCCGCCGTATCGAGCCGGCCGGCCACCCGGCCCGGTACGAGGGGCGCGTGGGCGACAATCACCACCACGTCGTGTGCCGGTCCTGCGGCGCCGTCGCCGACGTCGACTGTGCCGTCGGCGACGCGCCCTGCCTGACCGCCGCGGACGACCACGGCTTCACCATCGACGAGGCCGAGGTCGTGTACTGGGGCCTGTGCCCCGACTGTTCCACCGGCCGCAGTTCCTGAGCACCGAGTTCCGCACAGTTCGGAAGGAATTTCCATGACTGAGAACCATGACGCGATCGTCACAGACGCGAAGTCGGAGGAGGGGAGCGGCGGTTGCCCCGTCGCGCACGACCGGGCCCTGTACCCGGCCCAGGGTGGTGGCAACCGCCAGTGGTGGCCGGAGCGGCTCAACCTGAAGATCCTGGCGAAGAACCCGGCCGTGGCGAACCCGCTCGACGAGGACTTCGACTACGCCGAGGCCTTCGAGTCGCTCGACCTCGCGGCCGTGAAACGTGACATCGCCGAGGTGCTCACGACGTCGCAGGACTGGTGGCCCGCCGACTTCGGCAACTACGGCCCGCTGATGATCCGTATGGCCTGGCACAGCGCCGGCACCTACCGCATCAGTGACGGCCGCGGTGGCGCCGGGGCCGGCCAGCAGCGCTTCGCCCCGCTCAACAGCTGGCCGGACAACGGCAACCTCGACAAGGCCCGCCGTCTGCTGTGGCCGGTCAAGAAGAAGTACGGCCAGAGCATCTCCTGGGCCGACCTGCTGATCCTCACCGGCAACGTCGCCCTGGAGACCATGGGCTTCAAGACCTTCGGCTTCGGCGGCGGCCGAGCGGACGTCTGGGAGGCGGAGGAGGACGTCTACTGGGGTCCCGAGACCACCTGGCTGGACGACAAGCGCTACACCGGCGACCGCGAGCTGGAGAACCCGCTCGCCGCCGTGCAGATGGGCCTGATCTACGTCAACCCCGAGGGCCCGAACGGCAACCCGGACCCGATCGCCGCGGCCCGCGACATCCGTGAGACGTTCCGCCGCATGGCGATGAACGACGAGGAGACCGTCGCCCTGATCGCCGGCGGCCACACCTTCGGCAAGACCCACGGCGCCGGTCCCGCCGACAACGTCGGCCCCGACCCCGAGGCCGCCTCGCTGGAGGACCAGGGCCTGGGCTGGAAGAGCACCTACGGCACCGGCAAGGGCGGGGACGCCATCACCTCCGGCCTGGAGGTCACCTGGACCAGCACCCCGACCCAGTGGAGCAACGGGTTCTTCAAGAACCTGTTCGAGTTCGAGTACGAGCTGGAGCAGAGCCCGGCCGGCGCCCACCAGTGGGTGGCCAAGAACGCTCCCGAGATCATCCCCGACGCGCACGACCCGTCGAAGAAGCACCGCCCGCGGATGCTGACCACCGACCTGTCGCTGCGCTTCGACCCGATCTACGAGCCGATCTCCCGCCGGTTCTACGAGAACCCGGACGAGTTCGCGGACGCCTTCGCCCGCGCCTGGTACAAGCTCACCCACCGCGACATGGGCCCGAAGTCGCTGTACCTCGGCCCGGAGGTCCCGCAGGAGACGCTGCCGTGGCAGGACCCGCTGCCGGAGCGCGAGGGCGAGCTGATCGACGACGCGGACATCGCGACCCTGAAGACCAAGCTGCTCGAATCGGGCCTGTCCGTGTCCCAGCTGGTCACCACCGCGTGGGCGTCCGCCTCGACGTTCCGCGCCAGCGACAAGCGCGGCGGCGCCAACGGCGCCCGCATCCGCCTCGCCCCGCAGCGCGCCTGGGAGGTCAACGACCCCGACCAGCTGGCCCAGGTGCTGCGCACCCTGGAGAACGTCCAGCAGGAGTTCAACGCCTCCTCCGGCGCCAAGAAGGTCTCCCTGGCCGACCTCATCGTCCTCGGCGGTGCCGCCGCCGTGGAGAAGGCCGCCAAGGAAGCCGGCTACGAGATCCAGGTGCCGTTCACGGCGGGCCGTGTCGACGCGACCGAGGAGCAGACCGACGCCGAGTCCTTCGAGGCGCTGGAGCCGACCGCGGACGGCTTCCGCAACTACCTCGGCAAGGGCAACCGCGTGCCGGCCGAGTACCTGCTCCTCGACAGGGCGAACCTGCTGGGCCTGAGCGCCCCGGAGATGACCGTCCTCGTCGGCGGTCTGCGCGTCCTCGGCGCCAACCACCAGCAGTCGCAGCTCGGCGTCCTCACCCCGACGCCCGGCGTCCTCACCAACGACTTCTTCGTCAACCTGCTCGACATGGGTACGGCGTGGAAGGCGACCTCCGAGGACCAGACCACGTTCGAGGGCCGCGACGCCGCCACCGGCGAGGTGAAGTGGGCCGGCAGCCGCGCCGACCTCGTCTTCGGCTCCAACTCCGAGCTGCGCGCGCTCGCCGAGGTGTACGCCAGCGACGACGCGAAGGAGAAGTTCGTCAAGGACTTCGTCGCCGCCTGGAACAAGGTCATGGACGCGGACCGCTTCGACCTCGTCTGACCGACCGGTTCCACCACGCCCGACCCGTCGAACAGCACGTCCGGGTCCGCCCCCGTCGGGCGGACCCGGACGTCCTGCTGTCCGGCGGGACCGGGCGTGTCAGTGGCCCAGCGCCGCCGCGCCCGCCCGCGCGTACCGCTCGTCCAGGTCGCCCGACGGAGCGCCCGCGACGCCGATGCCCGCGACCGGGGCGCCCTTGGCGGTCACCGGCGTGCCGCCCGCGAGGAACAGCGTGCCCGGGATGTCCTTCAGGGTCGGCGCCTGGGCCAGCCGCCCGGTCAGCTCGGAGGTCGGCGCGTTCCAGGACACCGCGGTGAACGCCTTGCGCTCGGCGGACACGTACGACTGCGGACCCGCCCCGTCTCCGCGCAGCATGACCAGCGTGTTGCCGTTCCGGTCGACGACGGCCACGGACACGTGCCGGCCGTCCTTCTCGGCCGCATCGATCGCGGCGCGCGCCGCCTTCGTCGCGGCGTCCAGGGTGAGGTGCGTGCTCTGGGTCAGCTCTCCGCCGCGGGCCGTGACGGGAGCGGCGGCGGGCGTGGCGTCCGTGGAGTCGGCGGCGTTGGCGGCCACCGTGCCGACCACACCGGCGCCGGCGACGGCCAGGGCGGCGCCGCCCACGAGAACGCGGGCACGCAGGGACGGCTTCTTACGGCTGGGCATGCTGAGGAACCTTCCGGTAGGGGCTGGGCCGGGGGCGGAGTCGCTCCCGGAACCGATCCTCGACCCGGTGCCGGCCGGGTTCCGTCGCCGGACCGGATGTCCTGGGGGTCATCCGATCGGATGACCCCGGAGGTTGGGGGGCGTGGGCACAATGGAGGGTGTTTGCCCAGTTCAGCGCGGAGAGCGAGGTGCTCGCGGTGGCCGTACCCGAGCGCGACGACACCCGTGCCCTCACCATCGTCATGCACACGGCGTTCTTCGTGCTGCTGTCCGCGTCCGCCGCCCGCTACCTGGCCCGGCACGCCGACGGACCGCACACCCCCTGGGTGATCGCCCTGTCCGCGCTGCTGGCCGCGCTCTACGTCCTCGGCCCCGCCCTCGGCACCCGGCCCACCCCGCGCCGCCTCACCTGGCTCGGCCTGGTCGTCGCCGCCTGGGCGCTCCTCGTCGTCCTCGCCCCGAGCTTCGCCTGGTGCGCGGTCCCGCTCTTCTACACCGGCCTGCGCACCCTCCCGCCGCGCACCGCGATCCCGCTGGTCGCGCTCCTCACCGCGCTCGCGGTGGCCACCCAGCTCGGCCTGGCCGGCTGGCCCGACCCGAACGTGCTCCTGGCACCGCCCGCGGTGGCCGCCGTGGCCACCACCGTGTTCGTCGTCATGCAGCGTCAGGCGGCGCGTCAGGACGCCCTGATCGACGACCTGGTCCGCACCCGGCGCGAACTCGCCGCCACCGAACGTCGCGAGGGCACCCTCGCCGAACGCGAACGGCTCGCCCGGGAGATCCACGACACCCTCGCCCAGGGCCTGTCGAGCCAGCGCATGCTGCTCCAGGCGGCCGACCGTCTCTGGGACACCGCGCCCGGCACCGCCCGCGACCACGTCCGTACGGCGGCGGCGATCGCCGAGCGCAGCCTCGCCGAGGCCCGCCGCTTCGTCCACGACCTGACCCCGGCCGACCTGGCCGAGGGCGGCGGCCTGCTCCAGGCCCTGCGCGCGGTCGCCGAGCGCGAGACGACACCCGCGCTCACCGTCCGCGTCCACACCGAGGGCAGCCCGCCCGTCCCGCTGCCCGCCCCCGTGGAGTCGGCACTGCTGCGCATCGCCCAGGGCGCCCTCGCCAACGTCCGCGAACACGCGGCGGCCACCACCGCCACCCTCACCCTGACCTGCCTGGACGACCAGATCGTCCTCGACGTCACGGACGACGGCCGCGGCTTCGACCCGCGCACCCCGCGCACCCCGTCCGCCCCCGGAGCCGCCCCGGCCGACGCACGCGGCCACGGCCTGCCCGCCATCCGCGCCCGCCTGAGCCAGCTGGGCGGCACCCTCACGATCGAGTCGGCGCCCGGCGAGGGCACCGCGCTGTCGGCGGCGATCCCGTTGGAGCCGAGATGACCCACACCCCCGAGACGGCCGCACCGGCACCGGTGCGCATCCTCGTCTGCGACGACCACGCCGTCGTACGCGCCGGACTGCTGGCGCTCCTGCACAGCGCCCCGGACATCGAGGTCGTCGGCGAGGCCGGCAGCGGTGAGGAGGCGCTCGCCCTGGCGCGCAAGACCGCCCCGGACGTCGTGCTCATGGATCTCCAACTGGGCGAGGGCATCGACGGCGTCGAGACCACCCGCCGACTGCGCGCCGAGCCGTCCGCCCCGCACGTCCTGGTCCTCACCACGTACGATACCGACGCCGACGTGACCCGTGCCGTCGACGCGGGCGCCACCGGCTACCTGCTGAAGGCCGAGCGCGCCGAGGACCTGTTCACGGCGATCCACGCCGCCGCCCAGGGCCGCCCGGCCCTATCGCCCCCGGTCGCCGACCGTGTCATGTCCCGTCTCCGCAACCCGCGCCCCACCCTGACACCCCGCGAACTGGACATCCTCACCCACCTCTCGCGAGGTCTCTCCAACCACGCCATCGCCCGCGCCCTCTACATCAGCGAGGCCACGGTGAAGACGCACCTGCGGCGCATCTACGACAAGCTCGGCGTGGACACGAGGGCGGGCGCGGTGGCGGTGGCGAAGGAACAACGGCTGCTGCCCTGACCGGTGCCACGGAACGCCGGTCAGGACGACGCCCGCCGGGGGCGCGGTGCGGTGTCCCTGTGCGGCTCCGCCGCGCGGGAGCGGCCGGCCACCGGAAACCCGCAGCCGTGCGGTGACTCTCCCGTCCGGTGGCGCCGGCGCGCGACAGCCCCCTACTTCCGCAACGCCTCGAACGCCTCCCGCCCCGCCACCCCGATCGCGAGGTCGATGTCCGGAGCCAGCCCCGCCCGCCGCCCGGCCCGGGTCAGCGCGGCGATCGCCACCCGCTCCCCGGACTCCGCCTCGACGACCCCGATCTCGTGCCGGAGATGCAGGAACGTGCCCGTCTTCCCGCTCCACCGCAGCGTGTCCGTCCGCAACTCGCTCGCCAGCCGCTGCGTGAACACCTGGAGCCCCATCAGCCGGCGCAGCTCCGCCGTCGCCCCGGGACCGGCGATGCCGTCGCACCACACGCGCTCCAGCAGGCCGACGAGCGCCGCGGCCGAGCCGGCGTTGGCATGAGCCGGGTCCAGGGTCTCGATGGTGTGCCGGCCCGCCCCCTCGTCCCGGACGGCCAGCTCCAGCGCCAGGGAGAAGTCGTTGCCGGCGGCACCGGCGGCGCACTCGTACAGGTGGTTCATCCGGTGCCGCATCCGGATCCCGTCGCAGCCCCAGGCGCGCAGCCGCGCGTCGACGTCCGCCACCGGCACCAGGTCCAGCAGCGCGTCCGCGGCGGCGTTGTCGCTCACCGACAGCATGAGCGCGAGCAGGTCGCCGACGGCCACGGTGGCCGGGTACCGGAAGGCGGCGAGCCCGGTGGGGCCGACGCTGCTGGTGCCGGGATCCACCGTGACCGGGTGCGCGGGGTCGAGGTCCCCGTGCGCGATCCGGTCCAGCACGACCAGGGCGAGCGGGACCTTCACCACCGACGCCAGGGGAGTCGACTCCTCGATGTCGAAACCGAGTTGCTCACCGGTGCCGAGGTCACGGGCGAGGAAGGAGCCACGGACGCCGAGCGCCGCCCAGTCCGCGGCGATGCCCTCGGCGACATCGAGCAGGGCCCGGTCGTCGCCGACGTACACCGGCCGGTGCGCCGGTGCCGCGCTGCTCGGTGAGCGGCGTGCGGTACTCATCGGCGAGCCGCCCGTCGTGCCGTCCGTCGTGCCGTCCGGCACGGCGCCCGCCGGGGAGCCGCCCGCCGTGTCTCTCCCGGTGAGCTGCCCACCGAGTTCCTCGGCGAGCCGTCTGCCGTGTTCATCCGCGAGTCCCTTCCCCCACTCGTCCCCGAGCCCTTCCCCCACTCATCCGCAAGCCCCCGCCCCGCTCACCCGCGAGCCGCCAGCCGCGCGCGAGCGTCCTCGGGGCCGACCCCCGCCCCCGGCCCCCCACGCCGGGCTGGCGTCGCGTCCACGGCCGACGCCAGCAGCGTGGCCAGCCAGCCCGGTACGGCTCCCGCGCTGTCGCGGCCCCGGGCGGCGCTCACGTCGTACCCCCGGTGCAGGGCGGGGTCGGCGAGGGGTCTCCAATGGGCCCCGTGCTGCCGCGCGAACGGCTCGGTGCACAGCAGCAGCGCGCTCCCCGCGAGCGTCTCGGCGAGCGCGGTGGCCGCCGGTCCGGCCGGCCGGATCCGGCTCTCGGGCAGTCCGGCGCGCGCGGCCGCCCGATACAACCGTTCCTCGAAGTACGGCACTTGGTCCTCCGTCAGGAGCAGCAGGGGCGGTGGTGCGACGGGTCCGGCGGCGCGACCGCGGCGTGGCCGTAGCTCTTCGAGGTGGACCGTACGCCGCGCGGCCCCGCCCCCGCTGCCCTCCGGCACCGGCGCGGACGCCAGCCCCAACGGCACCCGGAACGCGGCCCCTTCCGGAGGTTCGCGCACCAGCGCGTACCCGAGCGAGCCGTCGGCCAGCCCGGAAGCCCGCTCCAGGGGCGGCAGTTCCCGCATGCCGAGGGTGATCCCGTGCTCGGTGCCGGCGCGGAGGGCCCGGGCCAGCGCGGCGGGCGCGCAGTCCGCGGGCACACCGACGGCGCACACCCGGGACCGCCGGGCCGAGCGGGCGACCTGCCGCAGCCGCTGGGCCCGGTCCAGCACGTCCCGGGCGTACGGGAGCAGCAGCAGGCCCAGCTCGGTGGTCGCGATCTGCCGCCGCGACCGGTCGAAGAGCGAGCCACCGAAGTGTGCCTCCAGCGTCTTGATACGACGGCTGAGCAGCGGCTGGGCGATTCCGAGCCGGTCGGCCGCCCGGGAGAAGCTCGCCTCGTCGGCCGTCGCCACGTACGCCTCCAGGTGTGCCAGGAGATCCACCCTGCATTCATATCAATACGGTATGGGATCTTCAAAGTTCCCTCTTGGACATGAGTGGCCTCCCGCTGTTTCGCTGTCCCCGTCGACGGCCGCCGGTGAAGACCGACGCCGGAGTGAACCCCGCCGACCGACCCCGCCGACCGACCCCGATGACGGGCCGACCTGGGAGGACCTCACCCATGACCGATCTCGACCGCCGCACCCGACTGCCGCGCCGCCGCCTGATCAAGGCCGGCCTCGCGCTCACCGGCGCCGCCGTGACCACCACCGCCCTCTCCGCGCCCGCCGCCTCCGCGAGCCCGGACGCCGCATCGCGCGCCGGACGAGCCGAGCTGGCCGATCTGGAGCGACGCCACGGTGCCCGGCTCGGCGTGTACGCGCGCAACGTCCGTACCGGGCGGACCGTGTCCCACCGGGCGGGGGAGCGGTTCCCGATGTGCTCCACGTTCAAGGCGTTCGCCGCGGCGGCGGTCCTGAGCGACCGGGCCGGGTGCGCGCCGCTGGACCGGGTGGTGCACTACCCGCCGCACGACCTCCTGCCCAACTCCCCGCGCACGGAGGAGAACCTGGCGACCGGCATGACCGTGGCCGGCCTCTGTGCGGCGGCGATCCAGTACAGCGACAACGCGGCCGGCAACCTGCTGCTGCGGGAGCTGGGCGGCCCGGCCGGACTCACCCGCTTCTACCGGTCGCTCGGCGACGAGGTGAGCCGGCTCGACCGGTGGGAGCCGGAGCTGAACACCGCGATCCCCGGGGACCCGCGCGACACGACCACCCCGGAGGCGATCGCCGCGAGTCTGGAGCGCGTCACCCTGGGCCGGGCGCTGGCCCGCGCCGACCGCGAGCGGTTCGTCGGCTGGCTGAAGGGCAACACCACGAGCTCGGCACGGTTCCGCAAGGGGCTGCCGAAGGAGTGGGCCGTGGCGGACAAGACCGGTACCGGCGACTACGCGACCGCCAACGACATCGGCGTGGCCTGGACGACCCGGCGGACCCCGGTCGTGCTGGCGGTGCTGTCCGGCAAGGCCACCCCGGACGCCCCGGTGGACGAGGCGCTGATCGCCGACGCGGCGGCCGTCGTGGCCCGCACCCTCGCCCCCGGCGAGTAACTCGGGGCAGCAGCCCGGGAATTCACTTACCTGAATATGCATCATGTACGCGGCTGTTGACGCGTCCATGACGTTTCCCTGCCGTCGGGAAGGTCCAGGGGCAAGCGCTTTCCGTCATCGTTCACCATGCCATGACCGGTCGGCCGGTTCATCCCCCTGGACCACTCGCATCCGCACAGCCGAGCCAACCCGCAGGGAGACACACCGATGCACCCGAGATCAGCCCTCGCATGCGCCGGTCTGCTCGCCGGCGCGCTCGTCGCGCTGCCCGGCATCACGGCCGAGGCCGCCACAACCCGGTACGAGGCCGAGAGTTCCACCGCGGTCTGCACCGGCACCGTCGACTCCGACTGGACCGGCTACTCCGGCAACGGGTTCTGCAACGGCACCAACACCTCCGGCGCGTACGCCCAGTTCACCATGGACGCCGCCAGTGCGGGCACCGCCACCCTGGGCATCCGCTTCGCCAACGGGACGGCCGGCGCACGGCCCGCCACCGTCGCGGTCAACGGCACGACGGCCACCACCGCGTCGTTCGAGGCCGTCGGCGCCTGGACCACCTGGACGACCAAGACGCTCACCGTGCCGGTCAAGGCGGGCAGCAACACGATCCGGCTCACCCCCACCACCGCCGACGGCCTGCCCAACCTCGACTACCTCGACGCCGACGTGGCCACGGCCGCCACCGGAACCGTCCTCTACGTGTCACCGGCCGGCACCGACGGCGCGGCCGGCACGGAGTCCGCCCCCACCACCCTCACCTCGGCCATCAGCCGGATCACCCCCGGCGGCACGATCTACCTGCGCGGCGGGACGTACACGTACTCCTCCACGATCACCATCCCGGCCGGCAGAAACGGCACATCCGGTGCCCGCACGACGCTGTCCGCCTACCCGGGCGAGAAGCCGGTGCTGAACTTCTCGGCGCAGAGCGAGAGTCCGTCCAACCGGGGCCTCCATCTGTTCGCCGAATACTGGCGGCTGTACGGCCTCACGGTCGAGCACGCCGGCGACAACGGGATCTACGTCGGCGGCAGCAACAACGTCGTGGAGCGCGTGGTGACCGCCTACAACCGCGACACCGGGCTCCAGCTCGGCCGGATCGCCTCCACCACCCCCAGGCCCCAGTGGCCGTCGAACAACCTGATCGTCAGCTCCGAGTCGCACGACAACGCCGACTCCGGCGGCGAGGACGCCGACGGATTCGCCGCGAAGCTCACCACCGGCACCGGCAACGTCTTCCGCTACGACGTCTCCCACCACAACATCGACGACGGCTGGGACCTGTACACCAAGACCGACACCGGCGCCATCGGCCCGGTGACCATCGAGTACTCCCTGTCCTACAACAACGGCACGCTGAGCGACGGCACCGTCAACTCCAACGGCGACCGCAACGGCTACAAGCTCGGCGGCGACGACATCGCCGTGAACCACGTCGTCCAGCACAGCATCGCCTACAAGAACGGGCACCACGGGTTCACCTACAACAGCAACCCCGGCACGATGACGATCTCCAGCAACGTCGGCATCGACAACGCCCAGCGCAACTTCTCCTTCGACGCGGGCACTTCGGTGTTCCGGACGAACACCTCCTGCCGCTTCGCCGTCAGCGGTTCCAACGACAAGACCATCGGGAACGCCGACGGCTCCAACCAGTTCTGGACCGGCACCAACGGCTCCCGCTGCGCCTCGTACGCGGGCGCCCTCGGCTGGTCCTTCGCCTCCGACGGCCGCCTGGCGGTGACCTTCGGCGGCAGCGTCGTGACGCCGTAGCCACTGCTCCACGGTGAGGGAACGCGGGAGCGCCGCTCAGCCGACGAGGTCGCCGGGGGACACCGGATGGACCTCCAGGTCCGCCGCGGCCAGCAGGTCGGCGATCAGCTCCGGCGAACCGCCGACGTACGTGCTCACCAGATCCACGTCTCCGCCCACGATCCAGGCGCGGTCCTGCGGCCACCACAGGTCGGGGAGCTCGGCGAACTCGTCCAGCGTCACGGGGGAGACGGCGTCGGCCAGCGGGCCGGCCAGCAGGACCTCGTCCCGGCCCGGCGTCCCGAACGTGGCGAACCGGCCCCAGTCCCAGCGGCCGTACCCGCACCACAGCCCGAACCAGCACCGGTCCGGGGTCCCCGTGTGCCGGGCCAGGACGGGCAGCAGCGCCCGTGCCACGTCCGGCGGGGTCGGCCCCTGTCCGGGGTGCTCGTCCCACACGCCGGGCAGGCCGTGGTCGGAGCGGTCGACGTGGTCCTGGTCCGCCCCGATCACCTCGTGCCAGCGGGTGACCGGAGTGACGCGCGTGCCGTGGGCGGCGGCCACCGTCGACCAGCGCACCGGCCGCTCGTCCAGCTGGGCCGGGTGCAGGATCCGTGCGTAGGCGGCGAAACCCGGCGCGGCGACGCCCGCCACCGTGCCGAGCGCGCCCAGTTCCGATCGGGTCAGCCAGTCGGCGGGGGAGAGGTCGCCGGCCCGCACCCGCAGCCGGCCGTACCACTGCGGAGCGGGGTCCTGGTCGACCAGGGGGTAGTCGTTCACTTCCACAGTGTGCCGTGCCACCATCCGCAGCGGCCGACCGGGCGGGCCGGGGCCCGGGCCCCGGCCCGCCCGCCCGCTCAGGACCCGGACGGCTGCGGGTGGCTGCCGTAGGGGCGGGTGATGATCTCCATGCCGTGTCCGGCCGGATCCATGAAGTACACGCCCCGGCCGCCGTGGTGGTGGTTGATCTCGCCCGGCTGCCGTCCGTGCGGGTCGGCGTAGTAGGTGAGGCCGGCCTGCCGGATGCGGGCGAAGGCCGCGTCGAACTCCTCGTCGGAGACGAGGAAGGCGTAGTGCTGCATGACGATCGACTCCGCCGGGATGGTGGCGAAGTCCAGGGTCACCCCGTTGCCCGTGGCGACCGGGACGAACGGGCCCCATTCGGGGCCGGCCTCCAGCCCCAGGATGTGGGCCAGGAACGCGGCGGACTCCCGGTTGTCCCGGGCGTGGACGATGGTGTGGTTCAACTCGACTGACATGAGTGGAATGCCTCCGAGGGCAATCTCACGGGCACCTCCATGCCTCACCCGGTCGGTGACCGGCACGCGATGCCGTACGACGATCTTACAGACCCGGTGCCGACGGGTCCCGGTGCGCCACATACCCCCCGGTCACCGTCAACACCACCGGCGCGTCCGTGAGTTCGTCGGCGGACGCCCGCACGGGGTCCACGGACAGCGCGGTGAGGTCGGCGCGGCGGCCGGGCGCGATCCGGCCCGCGACATCGGCCTCGCCGACGGCGGTGGCCGCATGGCTGGTGCAGCCCTCCAGTGCCTGCACCGCCGTGAGGCCCGGCCGGTGCGCGGCCATGCCCTTGGGCCGGCGGGCCGTCGCCAGTACGGCCCGCACGTCGTAGTGCGCGATGGGCCAGTCCGAGCCGAGGGCCACCGTGGCCCCGGCCTCCCGCAGGTCCCGCAGCCGCCAGGCACGGGCCGCCCGGTCACCGCCCAGCCGGCGCGACCACTCGTCGGTGGCGTCGTCACGGGTGTAGCCGGTGTGCGGCGGTTGCAGGGAGGCCGCGACCCCCAACTCGGCGAACCTGGGCAGGAGTTCGTCGGGTGCCGTTTCGATGTGCTCGATCCGGTGCGCGCCGTGCCCGCTCGGGCCCAGCGAGGCCACGGTGTCCAGGACGTGCCGGACGGCGGCGTCCCCGATGGCGTGCGTGGCCGTGCGGACACCGGCCGCGTGCAGGGTGCGCACCGCCTCGGCGTACGCGTGCGGGTCCGGCCAGAACGCGTCGGTGCCCTGGCCGTGGCAGTCCGGGTGCTCCAGCCAGGCGGTGCCGCCCTCCACGGTGCCGTCCATGAAGAACTTCACCCCGCCGACCACCCAGTGCCGGCCGCCCCTGCCCTGCGCCTCGACCAGCTCCCGCAGGGCATCGGCGTCCGCGCCCGGCATGCACCAGGGCGCGAACCGCAGCCGCACCGGCAGCACCGTCTCCCGCGCCACCGCCGCCACCAGGTCCAGGTCGCCGCCGTCCATCACATGTGCGCCGGTCAGCCCGGTCGCGGCCATGGCGGACAGCAACTCCACCAGCCGGGCCCGCCGTTCGGCGTACGAGGGCCGGGGGACGACGTCCGCCACCAGGTCCATCGCCGCGTGCTCCACCAGATGCCCGGTGGGCCGGCCGGACGCGTCGCACACCACCTGGGCCCGCTGGTCGAAGGCGCGCGGACCGGTCACCCCGGCGGCGGCCAGCGCCGCCTCGTCGGCGAGGGCGGAGTGGCCGTCGTACAGGCGCAGGAAGGCGGGGGCGCCGTCCAGGACGTCCGCCACCAGTTCGTGGTGGACCGGGCGGCCCTCGAAGGCGTTGTGGTCCAGGCCGTAGCCCACCACCCAGCCGTCCACCCGCTCGGCCCCGGCGAGTGCCGCGCGCAGTCCGGCCAGGTCCGTCACCCCCGACAGGTCGGTGCCGGTCGCCATGTCGAGCCCCCACACGGGGTGGCTGTGGGCGTCGACGAGGCCCGGCACCAGGTGCGCGCCGTGCAGGTCGACGACCTCCGTGCCGGGGCCGCGCCAGTCCCGTACGTCGTCCGCCGTCCCCACCGCGGTGATCACTCCGTCGTGCAGGGCGACGGCCGTGGCGGTGGGGCGGGCCGGGTCGAGCGTGCGCACCTGGGCACCGGCGAGAATCAGATCGGCAGCGGGCATGCCAGGAACTCCCTTGTTCACGAGGACTGTTCGGTGGTCTCGGTGCCGAACGTCGCGTAGACGTCCGGGCGGCTGCGGCGCAGCCACCACGCCAGCGGCAGGCCGAGGGCGAAGACGGCGGGGGCCACGGCGACGAGCAGCACGTTCACGGCCGGGGACGCGGCGGTGAACAGGTCGATGTGGCTCACCACCAGCGCGATCGCGGTCGCCAGCAGGACGGTGGCGAGGACCGGCGCCACCACCGTGCGCACGACGCCCTCCGTGTGGCGGATCCGCCGGAACCAGCAGGGCACGGCGATCGCGGCGAGCAGTTGGAGCAGCAACAGGCCGATCATCCCCGGGGTGTTCACCCACAGCAGCAACTGCTGGTACGGGTCGGCTCCGGCGGCCCGGAACGCGAGGACGACCAGCGCGCCGAGAACGGTCTGGGCGACGCCGGCGACGTACGGGGAGCGGTGCCGCGGGTGGATGCGGCCGAGCCGGCGGGGCAACACGCCCTCCTCGGCCAGGGCGAGGGCGTAGCGGTTGATCGCGTTGTGGAAGGCGAGCAGGGACGCGATGACGCTGGTGACGATGAAGACGTGCATCAGATCGGCGGCCCAGCCGCCCACATAGGTGGTGATCGCGGTGAAGAAGAGTCCCGCCGGGTCCTTGCCCGCCGCCTGTACGACCTGCGCGTCGCCGAACGCCTGGACGGCGACCCAGACGACGAACGCATAGAACAGGCCCAGGAATCCGACGGCCGCGTACGTGGCACGCGGGATCGTGCGCTCGGGGTCGCGGGCCTCGCGGCGGTAGATGACCGTCGACTCGAACCCGGTGAACGCCGCGAAGGCGAAGGCGAGGACGGCGGCCGTGCCGGGCACGAACACGTGCGCCGGGGCCAGCGAGGCGAGGGACAGCCCGTGGGCGCCGCCCTTCAGCAGGACCCCGCCGGCGAGCAGGACGAGTATGCCGGTCTCGGCGACGAGCAGCACGCCCAGCACCTTGGCACCGAAGTCGATCGAACGGAAACCGCCGTAGCCGATCAGCAGCAGGCCGGCCAGCGACACCGGCAGCCAGGGCACGTCGGAGCCGAACAGGGAGTGCACGGTGTCGCGGGTGGTGGTGGCGAGGAGGCCGTAGACGCCGATCTCCATGCCGTTGTAGCCGACCAGGGCCAGCAGGGCGGCGCCGATGCCGACCGGCCGGCCGAGGCCCCGGGTGATGTAGGCGTAGAAGGCGCCGCCGTCGGTGACATGGCGGCTCATGGTGGTGAAGCCCACGGCGAAGACGGCGAGGGTCAGCCCGGCCAGCAGATAGCCGACGGGCGCGCCGATGCCGCCCAGCAGGATGGCGAGCGGGGCGACCCCGGCCATGACCGTCAGGGGGGCGGCGGCGGAGACGACGAAGAAGGCGATGTCGGAGGTGCCGAGGGAGCCGGACCGGAGGCCGGGCGCGCCGGACGACGCGTCCTCCTCCGGGAGTTCGGCGGTGGTCACGGACATACGGGCGGGCCCTTCTGGCGGCGGAGGGGGAGGGGATCGGCGGTGGTGGGGCAGCCGGGTGCGCGGGCACCGGCGGGCGGGGCCGGGGGTGGGCCGTCCGGACGGGTGTGTTCCGGGAGCACGAGGGGGTGGCGGGCACCCGGAGCGGGAGCCCGGAGGGATGGCGGGCACCCGGAGCCGTAAACCTAAAGGCTTTCGGTTTCGGCAATGTAACCTGCCGTTGGGCATCCGGGAAGACCTCGAAACGACATCAGGGGGATCGCTGACCATGGGACGGCCGCGCACACCGCTCCTCGACCGCGAGCGCATCACCACCACGGCGCTCCGGCTGATCGACGAGACCGGTGACTTCAGCGTCCCGGGGATCGCCCGCCGGCTCGGCGCGCAGACCGGATCGGTGTACCACCACGTGGACGGCCGGGACGGCATCGTGGAACTGCTGCGCGAACGCGTCTGCGCGGCGATCGACCCGGCCACGCTGGAGCTGACCCCGTGGGACGCTGCCGTCGAGGCCTGGGCGCGGTCCTACCGGGCCGCGTTCGCCGCCCACCCCCGGGCGATCCCGCTGCTGATGACCTCGCCCGTCCGTGCGCCCAGGGTCCTGGAGCAGTACGAGCGCGCGGTGGGCGTGCTGCTCGCCGCCGGCTTCGAGCAGGCGGAGATCATGCCGCTGGTCATCGCCCTGGAGAACCTGGTGCTGGGCTCGGCCCTCGACATGGCCGCCCCCGAGACGATGTGGGAGCTGACGGACCGCGTGCCGACGCCTCGCCTCGCGGAGGCGCTCGCGGCGGTCGGCGACGGCCGCGCCGACCGGGCCTTCGAGGTGGGCCTCACCGCGTTCCTGAACCACGCGCGGGCGCTTCGCGCGGAGCGGGGGCGGGGGCGGTAGGGGCGGCTTCGGGCTCCGTGCCCGGGTGCGTCGTGGTCGTGGTCACCAGCGCGGCCACTGCCACCCGGCAGGATGTGGCGCCGGTGCGCGCGGTACGCAGCCGAGCGGGGCCGGCCGTTCTGTGAGGGGAGCGGCTGCACCGGCGTACCGGGCCGCCTGGGGCAACGAGGAAGCGGAACTTCGGCTTCGGCCCGCCGGGGTGAGAGGGCGCGGCGCGAGTTTCCCAGTACCGGCAGTAACATGATCACCTTGTTCCGGGTGTACCAGTCAGTCAACTCGGTGCCGTCCCCGCGACGCGCCCTGCCCGGAGAAGTCCATGTCTTCTGTCAACGACGCGTTGGAAGACGCGCGCCTCACCTACGAGCAGCACATGCGGACCTGCCGCCAGTGCCACGCCGACGCCGCGCCCTGTGCCGTGGCGAAGCACCTCCTGCGGATGTACAACCTCGCCCGCAGGGACCGGATGCGCGCCGGCGGGCCGGACACGTCCACGGCCTGACCTGCGCGGAACGCTTTTCACCCGGCGCCAGGAGGGAACCCGGTGGCCTGTCCCGTCCCCCGAGGCACAGGAGGCCACCGTGACGGACCAGCAGGGTGATCGTCCGAACCCGGTCACACAGCACGCCCGCCCCGACTTCCCCTCCCAGGACCAGCCGCACCCGGGCTGGACCGGCCCGATGGACCCGCCGCCCGACCACGGCGAGGAGTCCTACCACGGCGCCGGCCGTCTCGACGGCCGCAAGACCGTGATCACGGGAGGGGACTCCGGTATCGGCCGGGCGGTCGCGATCGCCTTCGCCCGCGAGGGCGCCGACGTGCTCTTCACCTACCTCGCCGACGAGGAGGAGGACGCCCGCGAGACGTCCCGGCTGGTGGAGGACGCGGGACGCAAGGCGGTCGCCGTGTCCTGCGACATCCGCGACGAGGACAACTGCCGGTCGCTGATCGACCGGGCGGTCGCCGAGTTCGGTCGTATCGACGTCCTCGTGAACAACGCCGCCTACCAGATGTCCCAGCCCGAGGGCATCGAGTCGATCAGCACCGAGCAGTTCGACCGGGTGATGCGGACGAACCTCTACGGGATGTTCTGGCTGACCAAGTTCGCCCTGCCGCACATCCCGGCCGGCGGCTGCGTCATCAACTCCACGTCGGTCCAGGCGTACAAGCCCAGCCCGCACCTGCTGGACTACGCGATGACCAAGGGCGCGATCGTCACCTTCACCCAGGGGCTGGCCCAGATGCTCGCCGAACGCGGCATCCGCGTCAACGCCGTCGCGCCGGGACCCGTGTGGACCCCGCTCATCCCGGCGACCATGCCCGACACGGCGGAGTTCGGCAAGCAGAGCCCGCTCGGCCGCCCGGCCCAGCCCGCCGAACTGGCCCCCGCCTACGTGTATCTCGCCTCGCCCCAGGCGAGCTTCATCACCGCCGAGATCCTCAACGCGACCGGCGGCACCCCGCTGCGCTGACCCGCCCCCCGCCGCGAAGAGCGTTCAGCAGGCCCTGAACGGCGGCTCGGCCAGGAGCTCCAGCAGCCACGCGGCGCTCTCCGCGGCCCCCGGCTCGGGGCCGCCGGCGGTACCGGGGAACATGCGGCCCCAGGAGGCGGCCCGGCCCAGCGCACTCAGCCGCCAGGCGAGTTCCGCCGCGCGCCGCAGCTCCGCCGCCGTGCGGCCGGCGCCCGTCCACTGCTCCAGATAGGCGTCGAGCAGCCGGGGCAGCACCTGCGGCCCGTAGCGGTCGCAGGCCCGCTCGACGGGGACGCGCAGGCTGCAAAACGGGTGGGAGACGGCCGCGTCGCCCCAGTCGAAGAAGGTGAACCGGCCCGGTGCCGGCCGGAACAGCTGGCCGTCGTGCAGGTCGGCGTGGTCAAGCGTGTCCGCGATGCCGACGGAGGCGAGTTCGGCACACCAGTGCGCGACCCGGGGCCGCAGGCGCTCCAGCCGGGCCCGCTCGTCCGGGGCCAGCGCGGAGTTCACGGCCAGCAGCCTGTCGAACACCTCGGGCAGGCCGGGGGTCCGGGCGGCGGGCACACCGAGCCGCTCGATCGCGGACGCGTGCGGGACCAGGGCGTGCTGCATGCGCGCGTACTGGCGCAGCAGGGCTTCCCAGTCGCGCGGCCCGACCGGCTCCCGGTCCAGCACGGTCCGGAACAGATCACCGCCGTCGGGGAGCAGTGTCCAGCCGCGCTCGGCGTCGACGGCCAGCGGGCGCAGCACATGGTACGGCACCCAGCGGGCCAGCGCGTCGGCCAGCGGCCCCTCGAACGCGCTGGCCCGCGGATTCGCCTTGAACCAGACGGCGGCCTGCCCGGCGCGGGCCGCCGGCTCCCCTGCGTCCCGCCGCCCACCGACCGGCACCCGGACCAGCACCGACCACGGACGCAGCCGTACCCCCAGGGCGCCCTCGGCGCGCAGGCCGTGGGCGGTGAGGTGACCGGCCACCCAGTCGAGGGCCGCGGCACGCCAGGCCCCCTGCTCCCACGGCGTCACCGCGTCCGGGTAGCGCCCCCGGTCCACCACCGTCGCGTCGTTCGCTCGCATCGCCCCATCCCAGCATCGTGCCGGACGGTCCGGCCAGCGGATTTCCGCCCTCGCCGTCGCCCCTCGGGATGCTCCGGAGGACCAGCCGAGGGTGATCAGGTCGCCACCGGCTGGGGCGGCTGCCAGGGCCTGTTCCGGTCCCTCAGTACTCCTGCGTCCGGTGCACCTCGCCCGTGCCCAGGGTGATCACGGCGCGGGGGCGCATGGGACCGTCGTCGCGCCGGGAGAGAAGGACGACCTCCTCGACCACCGCCGTCAGCGTGCCGAGTCGCACGGCACACTCGGCGGCGAGGCGGTTCGGGTCCCGGGTGCGGCCGAGGGACAGATGCGGGGTGAAACGCTCGCCGCGTCCCTGACACAGCGGGAACCCCAGCCGCAGTTCCCGGTGCAGACGGGCCCAGGGCGCCGGGTCGACCGCGGCCGGGTCGAGCCACACCGTGGCGTAGTGCCGGTGCCGGAAGGCGCGCACCCCGGCCAGGCGCGCCCCGAACGCCGTACTCCGTGCCGCACCGGCGGAGAGCAGCGGCAGGGCCCGCTCGAACTCCTCCTCCGGTACGAAGCCGAACAGCAGGTTCACGTGCGGCGGCCACCGCCGCACCTGCGGATCGTGCTCCCAGCGGATCTCCTGGATCGCCGGCCAGAGCTCCGGCGGCGGCAGCCACGCCACCGCGGTCCGCGGCGTCGGCGCCACCCTGAGCGCGTCCGCCGGCTCGGCCCCGCCGGAAGCCGCGTACCCGTTCACCTGGTCAGGGTCCCGGACTGGGCGGTGCCGGAGTGACGCGGGCGCCCGAGGGCGAGGAGGGCCGTGTCGTCGTCCAGTCCGTCGCCGAAGCTGACGAGCAGGCGGATGAGGGCGTCGATCACGGTGCGCGGGTCCGCGGGGGCGAGCTCGGTGGCGAACGACTGAAGCGCGTCGTAGCCGTACAGGCCGCTCTTCTCTCCCGTGCGCGCCTCGGTGAGGCCGTCGGTGTAGAGCAACAGCGTGTCGCCGCGGTGGAGAGCGGTGCGGATCGTCGTGAAGGAGGCGTCGGGGAAGGCCCCGACCAGCAGTCCGCCAGGCGTCGGCAGGTACTCGGCCCGGCCGTCCGCCCGCAGCAGCAGCGCGGGCGGGTGGCCGCCGGAGGCCAGGAGGACGCGGACGCTCCGCCCTGTGGATTCCAGGGTGCCGAAGACGGCGGTGCAGTAGCGGGGGTCCCCGCCGCCGTAGCGTTCGAGCAGTGCCGAGTTGAGGGTGGACAGGACGGCTTCGGGACCGAGCCCGTGCAAGGCCGCGGTGCGCAGGGTGTAGCGGACGAGGGAGGTCGCCGCCGCGGCCTTCGGTCCCTTTCCGCAGATGTCCCCGAGGAAGAACGCGAAGCGGTCGTCGCCGAGGGGGAACAGGTCGTAGAAGTCGCCGCCCAGCTGGATCGGGGAGGCCATGTGGTAGTAGGCGGCGGTCTGCACGCCGGGCACCACCGGAAGACCGGCCGGGAGCAGGCTCTGCTGGAGTACGGCCAGTGCCTCGCGCAGCTGCTCGCGGTCGGCCTCCGCCTGGTGGCGGGCCTCCTCGGCCGCGCGGCGGGCGCGCAGCAGCTCGGTCTCGTAGGCACGCCGGTCGGTGGCGTCGAAGACGGTCGTGCGGATCAGCAGGGGACGGCCGTCGGTGCCGCGCTTCACGGCCGATGTGATCAGCACCGGAAGCCGGGACCCGTCTGCGACCTTCATCTCCAGCGCTATGCCGCCCACATGACCCTGCATGCCCAGGAGCGGTGCGTAGTGGGTCTCGTGGTACAGCTTGCCGCCCACGGTCAGCAGGTCGGCGAAGTGCCGGCGGTACACGACCTCCTCCCGGGAGAGGCCGAGCCAGCCCAGCAGCGTCTTGTTGACCTTGACGATCGTGCCGTCCATCAGGGTCGACAGGTAACCGCAGGGGGCGGATTCGTACAGCTCCTCCGTGCTGTCCTCCAGCAGGGCGGTGACGTCCGTGCCGATGCGCGGCCACGCCTCCCCGGGGGGTGGAGGAGCCGGGCCGGAGCCGGACATCAGTCCAGCTCTTCCACGAAGGCGGTGATCGCCCGGGTGGTGGCTTCGGGAGCGCTCAGTTGCGGGCAGTGGCCGGTGGCGGCCAGCGTGATCAGGCGGCTGCCGGCAACGGCGGCGTGGACGTAGGCTCCGACCTCCCTGGGCGCGATGACGTCCTGCTCGCATTCGAGGACCAGGGTGGGGACGGTCACCGTCTTCAGGTCCTGCCGGCTGTCGGACAGGAACGTGGTGCGTGCGAAGACGCGCGCGATGTCCGGGTCGGTGGCGCAGAAGCTGTGGGTCAGCTCCGCACTCAGTTCCGGCCGGTCGGGGTTGCCCATGATCACCGGGGCCATGGCCGCGGACCAGCCGAGGTAGTTGGCTTCCAGCGAGTCCAGCAGTTCGTGGATGTCCGCCGCGGTGAAGCCGCCGCGGTAGTCCTCCTCGTCGATGTAGGAGGGGGAGGGGCACACCATGACCAAGGAGCCGATCCGGTCCGGTACCGCCGCGGCGGCCAGGACGCCGACCATGGCGCTGACCGAGTGGCCCACGAACACGGCGTCCCGCAGGTCCAGCTCCGCGCAGACGTCCACCACGTCCTGGGCGTAACCGTCCAGGGTCGCGTAGCGCTCCTCCTGCCAGGCGGCCAGGTCGGAGCGGCCGGAGCCGACGTAGTCGAACAGCACCAGGCGGAAGTGCCGCGCCAGGCCGGGAGTCACAAGGCGCCACAGGTTCTGGTCGCAGCCGAAGCCGTGCGCGAGGATCATGGTCCGACCGGACTCCTGCCCGATGATCCGGACGTTGTTCCTGCGGAGGATGCCCATGTCCCCATCCTCCCACGTCAGCGGTCGGACGGGCCGCCTCCGCGTTGATCGGCGCCCCCGCCGTCGCGTGAGCACGCGGGGACAGCGCCGCCCCGCCGAGGCGACGCTGTCGTCGACGCGTTCAGCCGGCCCTCTGCCGTTCGCGGAGCTCGTGCACGTTGTTCGCGGTGAGGGTGCCGTCCTGCTGTTCGTAGTGGGAGAGGGCGAGACCCAGGCCGAAGAAGGTGGGTGCCCATTCGCCGACGAAGATGCCCCAGCGGTCGGCGCGGTCCAGGCCGGTGCCGGGTTCCATCTTCAGAGAGCCTATCCACGCGGCCAGCGTGAGGCCGATGGAGGCCATGCCGGCCAGGTAGGCGTGCTCACTGCGGATGCCCAACTCGTGCATCTTCTTGATGATCATGGCGTGCTCCAGGTCCATGCCGGTGGTGCGGATGAGTGCGGTGGCTTCGACACCAACCCGATTGCCCGATTTGCCAGGAGGCATGTCCACTAAATGGTGTTTTGTGCTGTTTCTTGATTGCCGTTTCAACATGCCTGTGAGGAAGGGCGGGGAAGGGCTCGGAGCAGGTCAGTCCTTCACCGCTCCGCCCAGCCCGGAGACCAGCCGCCGCTGCACGAGGACGAAGAACACCAGTACCGGAACGGTCATCACCGTGGACGCCGCCATGACCCCGCCCCAGTCCGGCTCGTCGGGCTTGTAGAAGACCAGCAGGGCCATCGGCAGGGTCGACTGCGAGGTGTCGCTGATGATGAACGACTTGGCGAACAGGAAGTCGTTCCAGGCGGAGATGAAGGAGAACACGCTCGTGGCCACCAGGCCCGGCAGGACCAGCGGGAGGAGGATCCGCCACAGGAAGCGCGCGCGGCTCGCCCCGTCGAGGTACGCGGCCTCCTCCAGGGACTCCGGAACGGCCTTCACGAACCCGCGCAGCATCCAGATCGCGAACGGCAGCGAGAAGGCGATGTGCGGCAGGATCAGCGAACCCAGCGTGTTCAGCTGGCCGAGGTCCCGCATGAGGAAGAACAACGGGATGGTGAGCGCCTCCACCGGCACCATCTGGGCCACCAGGAACATGATGAGCAGGGTGGTCCGGAAGCGGAACCGGAACCGCGTCACGGCGGTCGCGGCGAGGAAGGCGATCAGCGCGGAGGCGATGACGACACTCACCGCGACGACAAGGCTGTTGACGAAGTACCGGCCGAATTCCTGCTGTTCGAACACGCGCCGGAAGGAGTCCAGCGAAGGCGAAGCCGTCCAGGGCCTCGGCTCGGTGGACTCGATCTCCCCGGCCGGTTTGAGCGCGCCGAGCAGCATCCAGTAGAGGGGGAAGGCGACGACGGCGGCGACCAGGAGCGCGGTCGCCTCGGCGGCGAGCCGCCAGGGCCGCCGTACCGCCCGGCCGCGTACGGCGCTCACAGCTCCTCCCCTTGGCGGCGCAGCAGCCGCAGGTATCCGAGCGTGATCGCGAGCAGGATCAGCAGCATCACGACGCCGATCGCGGACCCGAGGCTGTACTGCGAGGAAGCGAAGGCCTTCTGGTAGGCGTAGACGTTCAGGACCAGGTTCTGCCCGGCGATGCCGCCGCCGCCCGTCATTACGTAGATCTGGGTGAAGACCTTGAAGTCCCAGATCACCGACTGGACGGTGACGATGACCAGGATCGGTCGCAGGACCGGCGCCAGTACCGAGCGCCAGATCCGCCACTGCGAGGCGCCGTCCAGGGCGGCGGCCTCCAGGATCTCGGCCGGCACCGCGCGGATGCCGGCGTAGACGGTGACCATCACGAACGGGAAGGAGCACCAGACCACTTCGAACAGGACCAGGAGGAAGGCGCTGTAACGGTCGTAGGTCCAGGAGAAGTCGCCGATGCCCAGGAGGCGGTCGACCGGGCCGAAGTCGGGGTCGAAGAGGAACAGCCAGACCGTCGAGCCGGTGATGGTCGGGGTGGCCCACGCCCCGAGCGCGGCCAGCAGGAGAGCGAGCCGCGGGACCGCGCGGACCCGGGTGAGCAGGACGGCGAGCGCGCAGCCCACCGCGAGTGTGCAGACCACACAGGCCGCCGCGAAGCCGACCGTCGCCAGCAGCACCTGCCAGAACTGGTCGTCGGCGAAGAGTTCGGTGTAGTTGGCCAGGCCCAGGAAGCGGGTGGGTTCCCCGCCGCTGACCTGGGCCTGGGTGTACTCCAGGAACGAGATCAGGCCGAGCTGGTAGACGGGGTAGGCCAGCAGGCCGCCCAGAACGAGCAGTGCGGGTGCCAGGTAGAACCAGGGGGTCCACCCACCCGAGGGGCGCGGGGCCCTGTCCGGTGTGCGGCTGCCGCCGCGTGGGCGCGACGGGCCGTGGACCACCCGCACCCGCCGAGGCTCCGCACGTTCCGCCCCGGAAGGCGCCGTCAGCCGGCTCACCTGGCGGCTCCGAACGCGTCGTCCATCTTCTTCGCCGCGTCGGCGGAAGCCGCCGCGACGTCCTTCCTGCCGCTGACGATCTCCTGGAACATGGTGGGCAGCACCAGCGAGGAGTCGATCTGGGCCCAGGCGGGCGAGGCGGGTACGAACCGGGTACCGGCGGCGAGGGTCCGGACGAACGGCTTCACGTACGGCTTCTCGGCCGCGGCCTGCTGCCGTACGTCGGTGAAGGTCGGCAGGAAGCCCATCGCGTCGAAGAGCTCCCCCTGTGTCTTCTTCGAGGCGAGCCGCTTCATCAGGTCCACGGCGAGCGTGCGGTGCGACGTGCTCTTCAGGAGGCCGATGTTGTTGCCGCCCGCGAACGCCGGCGCGATCGAGCCGGGCTCGACGCCCGGCAGCGGCACCACCGCGTACTTCCCCTTGACCTTCCCGGCCTCCACGGCGGCGTGGCTGAAGTCGCCGCCGATCGCCATGGCCGCCTTCCCGGAGGCGAACGCGGTCACGGTGTCGTTGCCGCCCATGCCCGCGCACTTGGCGGCGGGACAGTTGTCGTCGCCGAAGAGGGAGGTGTACGCCTCGATGCCCTTCCGGGCGGCCGGGCTGTCGATGGCGGAGGCGTACGCACCCCCCTTGTCCGTGGCCAGATCACCGCCATCGGCCCAGATGAACGGCATCGCGCCGTAGGTGTAGGCGCCGCCGACGGCCAGGCCGTACAGGCCGGGTTTCGCGGCCCGGATCCTCTTCGCGGTGGAGATCAGCTCGGCCTGCGACCTCGGTGCGCGGAGGCCGAGTTCGCGGAAGACGTCGGTGCGGTAGTACAGCGCGCGGACGCCGACGAAGTACGGTGCCCCGTAGACCTTGCCGTCCACGGTGACCGACTGCCGGGCTGTCGGATCGGTGTCCTTCGCCTCACTCCAGGCGTTGAACTCCCGTGTGACGTCCGCGAGTCCGCCGTCCCGTACATAACCGGCGGTGTTGGTGTTGCCGTACTCGATCACGTCGGGCGCGGACTCTGGGTCGTTGAAGGCGGCCTTGACGCGCTGGGCGCGGGTCTCCACGGGGATGTACTCGACGGTGACGTCGGTGCCGCGGTGCGCCGCCTCGAAGCCGGCGGTCACCGCGTCGACGACGCGCTGCTTGGGCTGGTTGTCGACCTCCTGGAAGAGCCAGACGCGCAGGGTGCCGGTCTTCTCGTCCTTGCCGGAGGCGGAGGAGGTGCCGGAGGTCTGGGGCGCGCAGGCGGCGACGAGGGCGGTGGCGAGCGCGGTGAGCCCAACAAGACGGACGGACAGCTTCATGCAGTGTTCCTCCGATGAGGCGTTGCAACATGCGCAATGGTGGTTTCGCTGTGCACAACACATCGGAGGCTAGGGACTGCATGAACACGCCACAAGAGGTCTCCACCACTCTGTGACCGCGGGACACACCCCGTGCAACGCGCGCCGCCCGCCGAGCGGTTCGGCGGGCAGCGCAGCGGGAGGAGCGGGTCAGCGCACCGGACGGCCGGTCAACGCACCGGGAAACCGAAGGCGTATCCCTGCTGCTTCAGCCGGGGCAGCAGGGTGTGCAGGGCCGTCACCGTCTGGGAGCGGTCGCCGCCCGCGTCGTGGAAGAGGATCGTGGGCCCGCCCGGCAGTTCCCGCTCGACGGTCGCGATGATCGCGTCGCTGCCCGGCCGCTCGAAGTCCTTGGAGTCGACGTTCCAGCCCAGCGGGCGCATCCCGTGCGAGGCCGCCAGCTTCCGGCTGTACGGGGTGAACGCGCCACCGGGGGCCCGGTAGTACATCGGCCGTACCCCGCCCGACGCCTTGGTGATCTGCCGCTCGGCGTCCTCGATCTGCTGCGCCTGGTAGGCCTGGGACTTGGTGTCCATGGTGGTGTCGTGCGACACCGTGTGGTCGCACAGCCGGTGCCCGGCGGCCACCACCTGCCGGACCAGTTCCGGATGCGCCTCGGCCTGGGTGCCGACCATGCAGAACGTCGCCTTCACGCCGTTGTCACGCAGCACTTGGAGCACCTGCGGGGTCCAGACCGGGTCCGGGCCGTCGTCGATGGTGATGTTCACCGCGTGCTCGCCCCGGTCGGAGGCGTGGGCGATGGTCACGGACACGGGCTGTGCCTCGGGCGCGGCGGCCCGGGCGGAGGCTCCCGGGCCGGCCGGCCCGCCGCCGGTCTGGCCGGCCTGCGCCGTCCACACCGACGTGGCGGCGGCCACCGCCGTGACCCCGAGCGCCGCCGCGACCACCCTGCCGTACCATCCCCGTCCACCATGCCGCGCCATGTCCGTCCGCCCCCTGCCGTGCCGATGCCTGTGCTGTGCCGGTGCGTTGCCGTGCCGAAGCTCTGCGCACCCGGTGCACATGGCAGGACGGCCCGGACCGGGCGCGGGATCCGTCTGTTACGGATCACGGACAGTTCCGAGGCGCGGCCGGGACACTCGCCCGCCGCCGGGACCGGAAATCGCCGGTCGTGGTCCGCGACCCGGGCCCGGACGCTACGGTGCCCGGATGCCCCTCTACCCGGAGACCGAGCCGTACGCCCACGGCATGCTCGCCGTGGGCGACGGCAACCACGTCCACTGGGAGACCTGCGGCAACCCCGAGGGCAAACCCGCGCTCGTCCTGCACGGCGGACCGGGCTCCGGCCGCACCCCGTACGCGCGCCGCCTGTTCGACCCGGCCGCCTACCGGATCGTCCTGCTCGACCAGCGCGGCAGCGGCCGGTCCACCCCGCACGCGAGCCGCCACGACACCGACATGAGCGTCAACACGACGAGCCACCTCCTGGCCGACCTGGAGCTGCTGCGCCGGCACCTGGGCATCCAACGGTGGCTGGTGTGGGGCGTGTCGTGGGGCTCCGTCCTCGCGCTGCGCTACGCCCAGACCCACCCCGGTGCCGTCACCGAACTGGTCCTGACGGGGGTCGCCACCGGATCCGACGCCGAGGTGGAACTGCTGACCCGCGGGCTGGGCAGACTGTTCCCGGCGGCCTTCGACGCCTTCCTGGCGGGCCTGCCTGCCGAGGACCGGGACGGCAACCTCGCCGCCGCCTACAACCGGCTCCTCGAATCCGCCGACCCCGAGGTCCGGGAGCGGGCGGCGCGGGCCTGGACCGACTGGGAGACGGCCACGATCCCGGCGCCCCCACGCTCCGTCGGCCGGTTCGAGGACCCCGTCTTCCGCCAGGGCTTCGCCCGCACCGTCACGCACTACTGGGGCAACGGCCACTTCCTCGGCGACGGTGGCGGCGGCAACGGTGGGAACGCGGCCGAGCGCGACGGCGTGGTGCTCCGTGATGCCCACCGGCTCAAGGGCATTCCCGGCACCCTGGTCCAGGGCAGCCTCGACTTCGGCAACCTTCTCGGCATCGTCTGGCGGCTGCACCACGCCTGGCCGGGCAGCGAACTGGTGATCGTGGACGACGTCGGCCACACCGTCGGCGCCCCGGGCATGGCGGACGCGCTGGTCGCAGCGACGGACGCGTACGCGCCCCGCCGGTGACCGGCGGCCCGCTCCTGACGGGCCGTGACATCCGGCGGGGCGTCGTCGAGTCGTGCGGGCCCTGGTCGCCCCGGGCGCCGAGGACCGCACGCGCCGCCCGGCGGGCGCTGAGCGCGCGTCCGCCGGGCGGGTTCATTGGTGGCCGCTCGTCCGGAGCGGCCGGTCACCAGTAGTGACGGCGGCCGGCGACCGCGTGTCCCATGGACCCCATGATCCACAGGACGGCTCCCACCACCAGCAGGATGACGCCGATGGTCCACAGGATCGAGATGCCGGTGAGGAAACCGATGATGAGCAGGATGATGCCGAGGGCGATCATGACGTGCCTCCAGCCGATGACGGGGCTCCTGTCCTTCGAGTGCCCCCGAAACGCCCGCCCTATCAGTGCGCTCCGACTTTCAAGAAGTTCTGTCGGCCATGTTGACTCGGCGCTGCGGCGGCCTCACATTACCTAGCGGTAGCACCCCGCGGTAACCCCCCGCCGCCACCCCACGCCCGCAACACGCGGTCGCCCCGGCACGCCCGTTGCGTCGTCCCGCACGCCCAGCCCTCCGGTCGTCCCCGCACGCCCAGCCCTCTGGTCGGCCCCCCCGCACGCCCTCGGTTTGACCGAGCCGCCCCGTTCTCGTGCTCCGCCAGGTCCCCCACACCCCACACCCCACCACGCCGACGGCACCGCCATGCCCACGGCACCGCCCTGCCCGTCCGCCCTGTGTCCTGTCCCGAGAGGGGAGAGCACCGCATGCCCATACCCACCCTGCGTCGCGTCCTCACCGCGGCCTGCGCGGCCGTCGGCGCACTGGTCCTCGGCCTCGGCCTCGGCACGGCCCCTGCACGGGCCACCACGCCCCTGAACTACGCCGCTCTCGGGGACAGTTACAGTGCCGCCTCCGGTGTCCTCCCCGTCGACCTCACCAGCCCGCTCTGCCTGCGCTCCACGGCCAACTACCCCCACGTCATCGCCGCCCGGACCGCGGCCCGGCTGACGGACGTGACCTGTGGCGCCGCCCAGACCAAGGACTTCACCGAGGCCCAGTACCCCGGCGTCGCCCCCCAGGCCGACGCGGTCACCGCCGGCACCGACCTGGTGACCCTCACCATCGGCGGCAACGACAACGGCACCTTCATCAACGCCATCACCGCCTGCGGCACCGCCGGCATCCTCAGCGGCGGCCAGGGCAGTCCCTGCGAGGACCGGTACGGCACGTCCTTCGACGACGAGATCGACGCCCACACCTATCCCGCGCTGAAGTCAGCCCTGCGCGGCATCCGGGCCAAGGCTCCCCAGGCCCGGGTGGCGGTGCTCGGCTACCCGTGGATCACGCCCGCCACCGCCGACCCGTCCTGCTTCGCCAGGCTGCCGGTCGCCACCGGCGACGTGCCCTACCTGCACGCCCTCCAGGCGCACCTCAACGCCGTGGTCCGGCGCGCCGCCGAGGAGACGGGGGCCGTCTACGTGGACTTCGCCGAGGTCTCGGCCGGGCACGACGCCTGCCAGGCCGTCGGCACCCGGTGGATCGAGCCGCTGCTGTTCGGGCAGAACGTCGTGCCCGTCCACCCCAACGCCCTCGGCGAGCGGCGCATGGCCGAGCACACCCTGAGCGCCCTCGGCCTCGGCTGACGGAGGCCGCCGCACCGGGGCCGCCGGTCAGGCGTCGGCGAGCGGCGGGTCGTACGGCGTGGAGCGCTCCCGGCCCGACATGAAGGCCAGGAAGTCCCGCACGAAGGCGCCCCGCGTGTACGTGCCGTCCGTGCCGGCCGTGTCCCGCCGGAACCCGGTGCGGAACAGCGCCCGGTACTCGTCCGCGTCGACGTGTTGGTCGCCGTCCGCGTCGGTGACGTCGAAGAGGACCTCGGCGACCCTGATCAGGGCGGGACCGGCGAGCGAGGGCACGGCCGCCGCGTACTCCCGGGCGCTGACGCGGCCGTCGCCGTCGGTGTCGAGTGCCGCCTGGAGTTCCCGCCACCAGTCGGCGAAGGCGTCGTAGAGCCGCGTCTCCTCCGGCTCGTCCAGGTCGAGTCGGCCGGCGAGTTCCCGGGCCATGGCGGCGAGGTCGGGCCAGTCCAGATAGCCGTCCCCGGTCTGGTCCAGCACCGCCGCGAAGAACTCCTCCGCGCTCCGCCGCGCCACGCTTCCCGCGTCGGGGTCCGGCTCCTGTGACGGCAGGGGGGTGATCAGCCGGACCAGGGCCCCGGCCCGCTTCATCCGGTCCCGCAGCGCGCTGATCGTCCGGGCCCGGGGGTCGTCGCTGCCGGGGGAGAGGGAGAGCAGGTCGACGACGGCATCGGTCCGGAGCAGGCCGTCGGGGAGGAACCGCGCGAGGCCGACGGCCAGGTAGGCGCTCTGCATCAGGGTCTGGGCGCCGGGCAGTTCGGGGAGGCCCGCGCGCCTGCGGAAGGGCTCCGGCAGGGACGCCACGGTGATCACACCGATGAGCGGGCCGACGAGCGCGCGGCCGGCCGCCCACAGCGTGGGCAGACCGTGCAGCAGCGGCGGCGCGGGCAGATGGTCGAAGAGCCGGTAGAGGATGACGCGCATCGCCTCCGTGTTCTCCAGCCGCTCCTCGACCACCCGGTCGTAGTACGGCCAGAACTCCCGGACGGTGGGCGGAAGATGACGGGCGTCACCGTCCAGCACGGCGAGGTAGGCCCGGAACTCGGCGTACAGCCGCTCGATGGCGTCCTGCTCCAGGGGCTGCCCGCTGAGGCGGCACATCGTGACGCTGCTCTCGAAGAGCGTCGCGACCACCCAGGCCCGCACCTCGGGATCCATCGCGTCGTACGGCCGGTCGTGCGCGTCGGTGCCGCGCAGCCGGGCGTGCAGCCGGTTGAGCCGGGTCGCCTCCCTGCGCCGTACCTCGTCGTCGGGCCCGAACATGCGCTGAAGACTCACGAGCGTGTTGCGCAGCCGTCGCCACGGGTGCGTCACGAACGTGGAGTTGTCGATCAGGGCTCCGCCGACCTGCGGGTGCGCCGCCTCCAGTACGGTCCCCCGGATGATGGCCAGCGCCCAGCGCGGATCGTTGAAGAACGCGTGGAACTGACTGCCCTCGCCGAAGAGTTCGCCGACACCGGCCTCGGTGCCGGTGTTCCCGGGGCCGTTGCTGCGCGTGTCCGTCACGGTCGTCGCTCTCCGTTCGCGTCGGGCGCCACGCCGCCGAAGCGGCGGTCGCGCTGCTGGTAGGCGCGCAGGCACTCCACGAAGTGCGGCGCGCGGAAGTCGGGCCAGAGCACCGGCGGGAACATCCATTCCGCGTAGGCGACCTGCCAGAGCATGAAGTTGGAGATGCGCTGTTCCCCGGAGGTCCGGATGACGAGGTCCACATCGGGCGTGTCGGGAAAGGGCAGATGAGCGGCGAAGCTCCGCTCGTCCACGGCCTCGGCCGGCACTCCGGTGCGGATCAGGGACCGTGCCGCCGCCACGATGTCCCGGCGCCCGCCGTGGTCGAAGGCGACGGTCAGCGTCATGCCCCGGTTCTCCCCGGTCAGGGTCATCAGATCGGCGAAGTCCCGGGCCAGTGCCGGGGGGATACGGGGATCCGCCACCCCGAGGAACCGGCAGCGGATCCCGCGCGCGTGCAGCAGCGCGGCGTGTTTGCGCACCACGCGGCGGACCAGCCGCATCAGGAAGTCGACCTCGGTGCTCGGGCGCTGCCAGTTCTCGGTGGAGAACGCGTACAGGCTCAGCCACTCCACGCCGGCCGTACGCGCCGCCTCGATGACGTCGATCACCGTCGTTTCCGCCGCCAGGTGACCCGACGTACGCGGCAGTGAACGCCGCGCCGCCCAGCGGCCGTTGCCGTCCATCACGCAGGCCACGTGCCGCGGTGTCCTGCGGGCGGAGCCGCTGCCCTCAACCGTCACGCCTGCCCCCCCCCCCGCAGCGATGAGCGGACCCCCTCGTCCCGTCCAGGGTGTCAGCCCCGGGTTCCGGATACGGCACAACGCCCGCCGTTCACCCTTGGTGCAACTGTTCGAGAGGTGTGCGGCGCGTACGGGGGCCCGCCTCCGGGCGCGCGCTGGTGCTGCCCCCCGCCCCGAATCGCCTGCCAGCCGGAGTGAGCGCGGCCCGGGCGGTGCCTAGCGTCAGGGGACATGTCGATCTCCTTACCGAGCTCCGTGTCCCGTCCACCGGGTTCCGCATGGCGTCGGCGCACCGGTTTCGCCGCCCTGGCCACGGCCTGCCTGGTGGCCGTCGCCACGGCCGTGGCCCCGGTCGCCGCCGCGCAGCCGTCCCGGGACGCGCCCCGCGCCTGCGGCCCGCACCCGGCGCTGAGCCGGTCCGTGCACCACCTCGTGGCGCACGACCGGATCGCCGGCGCCGCGGTCCTGGTCACCGGCGCCGACCCGGACGCCCCCTGCGCACGCTGGACGGCGACCGACGGCGTGGCCGAGCTGCGCACCGGCCGCCCCATGAACACCACCGACCGGCTGCGCGTCGGCAGCGTCACCAAGACGTTCACCGCGACGGTCGTCCTGCAACTCGCCGCCGAGCGGCGGCTGTCCCTGGACGCCCCCGTCGAGCGCTACCTGCCGGGCCTGATCCGCGGCGGCGCGTACGACGGCCGCCGGATCACCGTGCGGCAGCTCCTCCAGCACACCAGCGGACTGCCCGACTACCTCGACGCACCCGAGTGGCAGCACATCGAACGACTGCGGTACCGCCACTTCGAGCCGCGCCGGCTCATCGCTCGCGCCCTGCGGCTGCCGCGCCCGGAGCACACCTGGCACTACGCGACCACGAACTACCTCGTCGCCGGGCTGATCGTGCGCGAGGTCACCGGCCACAGCCCGGAGACGGAGATCAGCCGCCGGATCATCGCGCCCCTGGGACTGCGCGGCACGTACTGGCCCGGTGACGAGACCCGCGTCCGGGGCCCGCACTCGCACAGCTACTTCACCGGGGACGACGGCCGCCGGGTGGACGGCACCGCCTGGAACACGACCTTCGGCGGGGTCGGCGGGGCCCTGGTGTCCACGCCGGCCGACCTGACCCGGTTCGCCCGCGCGCTGCTCACCGGCCGGCTGCTGCCCGCGCCGCAACGCGCCGAGATGCGGCGCACGGTGGCCGCCGACCCCGACCGGCTCTGGCCCGGCGCCCGCTACGGGCTCGGCCTGATCTCCTCACCGCTGTCCTGCGGCGGCAGCTGGTGGGGACACGCCGGGACCGTGCCCGGCGGCCACCGGGCGCTGGTCGCGACCGGCCCGGACGGCCGTGCCGTCGCCGTCGCCCTGAACGAGGTGCCCGCCACGCTCCAGGCCGAACAGGACTTCCTCGACATCGTCGACCAGGCCCTCTGCGAGAGCCCGTCCGCCGAAAGGACCCCCGCATGATCCGCGCCGCCTTCCCACGCCGCCTCCTGTCCCGGGCCCCGGCGGCCGTCGCCCTCTCCCTCGCGGGCGCACTGGCCCTGGGCACCGCGCCCGCGTCGGCCGCCGCGGCCCGGCCGGACGCCGACCCCCTCGCCCGCTACCACCACCAGCACCTGCACTGGAAGAGCTGCCGGCTCGGCCCCGACGACGCCACCGGAAAGGAACTCGACCGGGCCGGCGCCCAGTGCGCCGACGTCACCGTGCCGTTGGACTACGCCCGCCCCGACGGCCGTACGATCACCGTTGCGATATCCCGGATCAGGGGCACCGACACCGCCCACCGCGTCGGCGCGCTGCTGCTCAACAGCGGCGGCCCCGGCGGGCAGACGCTCGGCGATCCGCCGTGGGTGCGGGCGGCCATGAAGGACGTGGCCGCACGCTACGACGTGGTCGGCGTGGACCCCCGCTTCGTGGGCCGGAGCACCACCCTGGACTGCCACTGGCCCACCGGCAGCATGATCCGCGGTGCCGGCACCGGCCGCGCCGCCTTCGACCGCGTGGTCGCCCTCTCCGCGGACCTCGCCCGCCGCTGCCGTACCCACGCCGGTGACCTGCTGCCGTACGCCACCACCCGGAACACCGCGCGCGACATGGACGTGATCCGGGCGGCGCTGGGCGAGCGCAGGATCTCCTACCTGGGCTACTCCTACGGCACCTACCTCGGCCAGGTCTACGCGACGATGTTCCCCCGGCGCACCGACCGGGTCGTCCTGGACGGCGTGGCCGACCCCGCCCGTTACGGTCCGCGGCTGCTGCGGGGCACGGAGGAGGCCAACCGGCACGCCCTGCGCGACTGGGCCGACTGGACGGCCGCCCACCACGCGGCCTACGGGCTGGGCCGCACCGGGAGCGCCGTGCTGGCCGCCGTGGAGGCGGTCCGGTCGGCCTCCGCCCGCACGCCCCTGCGCGTCGGCGGGTACCGGGTGGACGACCATGTCCTGCCCGTCGTCGTCTTCAACGGCCTCTCGCAGGACAACCCCACGGCGTACGGCGACTTCGCCCGGGGTGTCCGGGACCTGCGGCGGGCCGCCGAGGGCCGGCGGGTCACCCCCTCGCCGTGGCTGGCCTCGGCGCTGGAGTTCACGCTGACCGGGCACGAGTCCGCCTACGGCAGCGCGCAGACCTCCATCCTCTGCGGGGACGTGGCCGCGCCGCGTGACCCGGAGACGTACTGGCGCGATCTGCGGCGCGCCGGGAGCCGGGACACGCTGTTCGCGCCCGTCACGTACAACATCAACGCGTGCGCGTTCTGGCAGCCGCCGCGCGAACGCCCGACGACGGTCCGCGACGACCTGCCGGCCCTGCTCGTCAACGCCACGGGCGACCCGCGCACCGTCTACCCCATGGCGGAGGCGGTGCGCCGGAACTGGCCCAGTTCCCGCCTGGTGACCCTGCGCGGAGCGGACCAGCACGCGGTGTACGGCGTCTTCGGCAGCCGGTGCGTGGACGGCGCGGTCAACAGCTACCTCGCGACCGGCCACCTCCCGCCTGGCGACCTGACCTGCTCCACCGGCTGACCGGGCCCCGCTACACTCCGCACCTCCGGGCCAGTCATGATAGTTTCACGTTCAACAAATTCTGTCACCCGGAGGAGCCCAGGTTGACCAGTCCCGTCCCGGCCGGCGCCGACCGGCGGATCTACATCGACAAGCAGAGCCCCAAGGCGTACCACGCGCTGGTGCAGACGTCCGAGGCGGTGCGCGCGGTCGCCGCCGACGCGGGCCTGGACCGCGTGCTGGTGGAACTGGTCAACCTCCGTGTGTCCCAGCTGAACGGCTGCGCCTACTGCCTGCACCTGCACACCCGGGCGGCGCTGCGGGCGGGGGACACCCCGCAGCGCCTCGGCGTGCTCGCCGCCTGGCGCGACACCGAACTCTTCACGCCCGCCGAGCGAGCCGCCCTCGCCCTCGCCGAGGCGACCACGGCCCCGGCCGACACCGCCGCGCAGGACGCCGCCTACGCGGCGGCGCGGGATGCCCTCACCGACGACCAGATATCCGCTGTGATCTGGGTGGCCGTCACCATCAACGCCTTCAACCGGGTCTCCGTCATGAGCCGGCACCGGGTGCGGGCCGAACAGTGAGACCGCGCGGGCGTACCGGCTGTCGGACGCGCCGGCGCCGGCGCCGTTCACCGGAACAGACCGGTTACGCCCGTGCCGTGGTCGACGGGGACTGACGTGGTGGAGCGGGCCGAGCAGGGTCCGCGCACCCTCGGGGCCGCCCTGGCCGGGGCGGGGTACGCGTGCGCGCTGCGCTCCCGGACCGCGTCGGCTTCGAGCCCTGCCGGCGCGTGCCGCACCGCCGCTGACCGGGGGCCCCGAGCCGCCTCACGTCGCGGGGTGCCGCTCCCCGGCCGGGATCGGCAGTATGACGATCCGCTGGACGGCCCGGCTGAGGACCAGCACGCCGGCCACGATCAGCAGGCCCCCGCACAGCTCCGGTACGAGCCACCAGCCCGTCCGGATCCGCTCCCCGAACAGGAAGACGCCCAGGGCCAGGCTCACCACCGCGTCACCGATGGTCAGCGCGGGCTGCGCGGCGGCCAGCGGGCCGGCCTGGAGCGCGTTCTCCAGCAGGACCACGGAGGCCGCCCCGGCCAGCGCGAAACCGTACGTCTGCCACGACCGCAGGAACGCCGCGAAGCCGTGGTCGGCGAACGTGCCGGAGGCCGACTTCAGCAGGGCGGCGGTCAGGGCGTTGCCGGTCGCGGACGCGGCCGCCAGCAGCGCGGCGCGCCGGGCCGGCGGACGCCCCCGGCCGGCCAGCAGGACGGTCCCGGCCATGACGCCGAGACACAGGCACAGGGCCGGGATCCAGCGGACGAGCGGCGCCTGGTCGGTGGCGCCGTGCGGGGCGGCGGCGACGAGCAGCAGCGCGAGCCCGGCCACGCAGCCGCCCACCCCCCACCAGCCCCAGGGCGGCAGCCGCCGGTGCATCAGCGGGGCGGCGACGAGCAGCGCGAAGGGCAGTTCCAGGATGAAGAGCGGCTGGACCAGCGCGAGCGGGCCGTTGACCAGGGCCAGGCTCTGGAACAGCGCGGCGCAGACCACCCCGGCCATGCCGATCAGCCAGGCTGGCCGCCGCGCCAGCTCCGCGACCAGCCGGATCCCGCTGCCCTGGGAGACGGACGCCACCTTGCGCTGGAAGGCGGTGCCCACGGCGTTGCTCGCCGCTCCCGCGACGGCGAACACCGCGGCCAGTTCGATCACGACCGTCTCCTGCCTGCGGGCCGGTCTCCCGGACGAGCTTCGGGCCTTGCCAGCCTACGGACCCGCACGGTCCCGCGCGGGTCGGCCGGAGTCTCCTCGCACCGCCTCGCACCGGGACCGGCCGGTCGGAGTGCGGGAGTGTGCGCGCGGGGGCGTGCCGACGGGTGCCCGGGGCCTGCCGGCCGGGACGCGGAGGGTCACGTGGTGGCGGGGCCGGCCGTGCGCAGGGCCGTGTCCGCCTGGCGCCGGCGCCACTCCTCCACGGTGTCCTGCTGGCGCCGGGCCCGTTCCAGGAGGCTGTCGAGCCGGCCGGGGTCCAGGCGCTTGTCGGTCGTGGCGAGCCGGCGCAGGGTGAGCCACCCCGCGGCCTTGCCCTCGACCGCCAGCCGCATCGCCTCCAGCTCCAGGACGGTGCTGAGCGGAGAACGCCGTACCAGACGCCCGTTCAGCTTCATGCGTGCCACCTTCTCGGCCGCCCAGCCCGCGCAGACCTTGGTGCGCCGCACCGGCACGTCCAGGTCCCGCATGATGTCCAGCAGTGCCGCGCGGTCCTCGCTGATCTCCGCGGCGACCGGCCGGAGGGCTCTGCCGAGCGCGGAACCCCGGGCAGACCGCACCAGGTGGCCGATCCGCTGGGTGCCCGCCGTGGCGCCGGCGAGGTGGTCGTTGAGGTAGATGCCGAGCAGCTTCATGTCAGCGCCGCCCGTGTTCCGGGGGACGGGGGTGGCGGGGCGGTTCATCTGGCGCCTCCTTCGTGGGTGCCGTGGGGTCGTGGACGCGGTGCGTCCGGCGGGCCGTCGCCCGCACCCCGGCCGCGCGCCGGCCGTACGGGGTGCGAGATGCCCAGGCGTACCTTGTGCAGGCCGTCCGAGTAGTGCACGAGCGGTGCGGTCGTGGGCGGCGGCAGCCCCGCCGCCCGGGTGAGGGTCTCCTCGACGGTGTCGAGCCGTGCCTCGCGCACCGGCCAGGGCGCGTGCTCGACGGGCGTCTCCCACAGCGCGCCGAGCCGCCGGGTGAAGGCCCGCCACCGCGAGGTCAGCCACACGTCCCGGGCGCCGGGCCGGACCGGCTCGCCGGGGCGGACGGCCACCTCGTACGAGGGCCCGCCGCTGTGCCGGGCGCCGGTGTAGACCACGGTGTCCCCGCGGCGCGCCACCTCCAGGCGGCCGACGTGGTACGGCACCCCGACCGCGCGGGCGGCCAGCATCACCGGGGAGGACACCTCGATGGACAGGAACCAGAGCCCGTCCCGGCCGTTCCGGTCGCGCACATAGGTCCGCAGATTGGTCTCGGGGAACGAGGGCAGCGCGAGCGGGAGCCCGGGCGGGCGCACGTCGGCCATGACGAACGGGGTGAGGCTCACCCACGCGGCGCCGTCGAACGTGTCCACCACCAGACCGTCGGGCAGCAGGCGCTGGACCTGTTCGGGCGGGTACGCCCAGTGCACGAAGGTCTGGGTCAGCCAGCCGGCCCACAGCGCGGGCAGGTACACGCGCTGCTCCGCTCCGTACGAGACCACGCGCACCGAATCCCCCGGGGGCCCGCGCCGAAACCCGGGAAGCGGGCCGGCCTGCCCGGGGCGCGCCGGCTCAGGTGGCCCGGGTGCCGCCCCCGCGGCGGATCCGGCCGAGCAGGTCCCGGTGGTAGGACGCGAGCTGACCGGCGGGCACGGGGGCGGGGCTGCCGGTGAGCGTGTACCAGGTGTCGCCGCCGGAGTGCTGGACGACGACGCGCACGCTGTGGCCGTCGGAGCTCAGGATGGTCGCGACGGTGAGGTCGCCGGTGATGACGCCGACCTCGTCGGTCATCGCGCCGCCCGGGCCGGCGGTGACCCGGTCGACGTAACGGGTGATGGCGGGAGGGTTCTTCATGCGCGCAGGTTCGCACCAGCCCGGATCCCGGGGCCCGCACCGCGCGGGTGTCGCCGCCGTTCACACCCGGCTGGACGTCGCCGTGTCCGCCGACAGCCGCTGGGCGAGGTAGATGGGGATCACCGACAGCAGGACCAGGACGGCGGCCACGACGTTCACCACCGGAGCCTGCTGCGGCCGGGTCATGTTGTCGAAGATCCAGATGGGCAGGGTCTCGATGCCCGGCCCCGCGGTGAACGTGGTGACCACGATCTCGTCGAAGGACAGGGCGAAGGCGAGCAGGCCGCCCGCCAGCAGCGCGGAGCGGACCAGCGGGAAGGTGATGTCCACGAAGGCGCGGAAGCTGGTCGCGCCGAGGTCCATGGCCGCCTCCTCGTACGAGCCGGCCGTACGGCGCAGTCGGGCCACCACGTTGTTGAAGACCACGACGATGCAGAAGGTGGCGTGCCCGACGATCACGGTGAACAGCCCGAGCCCCACGCCGAGCGGCTCCAGCACCGTGCCGAAGGCCGAGTTGAGGGCGATGCCCGTGACGATGCCGGGCAGCGCGATCGGCAGTACCACGATGAAGGACACCGTGTCCCGGCCGAAGAAGCGGTGCCGGGCCACGGCGAACGCGATCAGCGTGCCGAGGACCAGCGCGACGGCGGTCGCCCCCAGCCCCGCCTTCACCGACACCCACAGGGCTTCGCGGGCACCGGAGTTGTGCGCGGCCACCGACCACCAGCGCACGGTGAGGCCCGGCGGCGGCCAGCTCGCGCTGCGGTCCGGGTTCAGGGAGTTGACCAGGACGAGCAGCAGCGGGACGTAGATCACCGCGAAGCCGAGCCCGGCGCCGATGCGCAGGGCGGTGCGCGCGGTGCGGCTGAGGTGCATGGCGCTCTTCTCCTCCAGCTTCCGACGGGTGTGCGGGCGCACTACAGGCTGTTCAGGGCGCCGGTGCGGCGGATCGCCAGCAGGTACAGGACGATCACCACCACGGGCACGGTGCCGAGGGCGGCGGCCATGGGCAGGTTGAGTTCGATGTTGGAGTAGACGAGGTTGCCGATCAGCTGGGTCTTGCCGCCGACGATCTGCACGGTGATGTAGTCGCCGAGGCTGAGCGAGAAGGTGAACACCGAGCCGGCGGCGACCGAGGGCAGCACCATGGGCAGGACGACCGAACGGAAGGTCCGTCCCGGCCGTGCCCCGAGGTCGGCGGAGGCGTCCAGCAGACTGGCCGGGAGCTGTTCCAGCGCCGTGTGGATCGGCAGGATCATGTACGGCAGCCAGAGGTACGTCAGGGTGAGGACCGTGGCGGGCAGGCCGTAGCCGGGGCCGCTCAGTCCGAACGGCGCGAGCATCCAGTCGGCGAGGCCGCCTTCGGAGAGGATCAGCCGCCAGGCGTACACCTTGACCAGGTAACTCGCCCACAGCGGGGTGAGGATGGCCACGACGAGCAGCGGACGCCACTTCGGCCGGGCCACGCGGGCGGTGTAGAAGGCGACCGGGAAGGCGATCACCGCGCACAGCGCGGTCACCGCGAGGGCCACCCCGACGCTGCGCAGGACGACCTGACGGAAGACCGGTGTCGTGAACAGTGCGTGGAAGTTGTCCGTCGACCAGACCTTCACCACCTGGGAGGTGAAGGAGTCCGTCGTCCAGAAGGCGGAGACGAACAGCACCGCGAGCGAGCCGAGGTAGAGGACGGCGAGCCACAGCAGCGGGGCGGTGAGCAGGAGGGCCAGCCGCAGCCGGGGTCTGCGGTGGAGGGCTCCGGCGAGCCGCCGGACGGTGCCCCGGCCGGCGGCGGTCGGCAGATCGGTCGTCACGGCTCAGCCCTTGATCTCGGTCCAGGCCTGCACCCACTTGGCGTACGGGACGCAACGGACGTCTGTGCGGCCGTCGAGGCACTGCTCGATGGGCGTGTTCCAGAAGGCGATCTTCTTCCAGTAGTTCTCGTCGGCGGCGTGGTAGACCGTGCAGAAGTTCTTGTCGCTGGTCTCGGCGCACGCCTTGGAGTTGGCGGGAGCCTCGCCGAAGTACTCGGCGACCTGCGCGTTGACCTTGGGGGAGACGATCCAGTCCAGCCACTTGTAGGCGCAGTTGGGGTGCTTGGCCTTGGCGGAGACCATCCAGGTGTCCGACCAGCCGGTCGAACCCTCCTTCGGGACCAGCGCCTTGACCTTCGCGCCCTCGGAGGCGGCGAGGTTGGCGATGACCTGCCAGGTCGTGCCGACGACCGAGTCCCCGCTCTTGAAGGCGGAGACCTCCTTCAAGTAGTCGCCCCAGTACTCGCCGACGTTCGCGTTCTGCTGTTTCAGCAGCGCCACGGCCGCGTCGAACTGCTTCTGGTCGAGCGCGTACGGGTCCTTGATCTTCAACTCCGGCTTGGCGGCCTTGAGGTACAGGGCGGCGTCGGCGATGTAGATCGGCGAGTCGTACGCGGTGACGTGCCCCTTGTACCGCGCGGCGTCGTCGAAGACGGCGGACCAGGAGGTGGGCGCGGGCTTGACCTTCGCGGCGTTGTACATCAGCAGGTTGGCGCCCCGGCCGTGCGGGATGCCGTACATCTGCCCCTTGACGGAGTTCCAGGCACCGTTCTTCAACCCGCTGAAGATGTCCTTGTAATGGGGGACCAGGCCGGTGTTGACGGGGGCCGCGTCACCGGAGGCGATCAGGCGCAGCGAGGCGTCGCCGGAGGCGGAGACGGCGTCGTACTCGCCGGTCTTCATCAGCTTGACCATCTCGTCCGAGCTGGCGGCCACCTTCGAGTGGACCTGGCACCCCGTCTGCTTCTCGAAGCCGGAGACCCAGTCCACTTCGGGGTCGTTGGAGCCGTCCTCCACGTAGCCGGCCCAGGCGATGAGGTTGACCTGGTCCTCCGTCTTGCCGAGCTTCGTGGGGGCCTTGAGGTCGGGCGGGTTGAGGCCGGTGGCGGAGGTACCGCCGGCACCGGAGGAGTCGCAGGCGGCGGCGAGCAGCAGCGTGGCGGCGCACACGGCCGAGGCGCGCAGGGTACGGGTGAGACGCACGGCGTTCTCCAGGGGGAGGGGGACGGTGTCAGGAGGGGAGCCGGACGGCGTGCCGGCGGTGCCACTGGAGGCGGACCCGGGTGCCGCGGTAGGCGGCGACGTCCGCCGAGGAGGTCTCCAGGTTCTGCTGGAGCGCGGTGAGCCGGCCGCCGCCGTCCAGGTCGACCAGGAAGCGGGTGGCGTCGCCGAGGTAGACGACCTCGGCGACGGTGCCGGTGGCCGTGGCGTGCTCGGGCTCGTCGGCCTCGGCGGACTCCTTCAGGACGCGGATCTTCTCCGGACGGATGTTGTAGGTGCCCGCGGAGCCGGTGATCCGGTGGGCCGCCTCGCCTTCGAGCAGGTTGGAGGTGCCGACGAAGGAGGCGACGAAGGGCGTCGCGGGGCGTTCGTAGATCTCGGCGGGGGTGCCGACCTGGGCGATGCGGCCCTGGTCGAAGACGGCGATCCGGTCGCTCGTCGTCAGGGCCTCCTCCTGGTCGTGGGTGACGAAGACGAAGGTGATGCCCACCTCCCGCTGGATGGCCTTGAGTTCGACCTGCATCTGCTCGCGCAGCTTCAGGTCCAGCGCGCCGAGCGGCTCGTCCAGGAGCAGGACACGGGGGCGGCCGACGAGCGCGCGGGCGAGCGCGACGCGCTGGCGCTGCCCGCCGGAGAGCTGGGCGGGCCGCCGCTGGCCGTAGCCGTCGAGGCGGACCTCGGCCAGCGCCTTGCGGGCGCGGACCAGGCGTTCCGCCTTGGGTATCCGGCGGATCCGCAACCCGTAGGCGACGTTCTGCTCGACCGTCATGTGCGGGAACAGGGCGTAGTCCTGGAAGACGGTGTGCACGTCCCGTTCGAACGGGGCGAGGCCGGTGACCTCCTGTCCGGCGAGTTCGATCCGGCCCTCGTCGGGGGTCTCGAAGCCGGCGACGAGCCGCAGCACCGTCGTCTTCCCGGAGCCGGACGGGCCGAGCATCGAGAAGAACTCGCCGTCCCGGATCTCCAGGTCGACCCCGTCGACGGCGGTGGTCCCGCCGAACGACTTCCGCAGACCCTGGAGCCGGATGGCCATCCCCTCCATACGGGAACCTTTCTGGCGCGCTGAACGTTGACCGTAAACATATGAAGTCATAGGTCATAGCTCAAGGTCCCCTTAAGGTAAAGCTTGAGTCAACGCACGAGGTGATGGCCGTGAGGCAGCACGAGATCGACGGAGGCGCCCGCAAGGCGGTCTTCAGCCCCGTGGACAGCCGGGCCCGTGTGGACGCCGTCGTCCGCCGCCTCGGTGACGCCATAGAGCTCGGCCTCCTCGCCGACGGCGAGCAGCTCCCCGGCGAGAGCGAACTGGCCGGACAGCTCGGTGTCTCCACGGTCACCCTGCGCGAGGCGCTCATGGCGCTGCGGCAGCAGGGCCTGGTCACCACCCGCCGGGGCCGCGGCGGTGGCAGCTTCGTCTCCCTGCCCGAGGTCCCCGCCGACGACCGGCTCCGGGCAGGGCTGCGCGGCTGGAGCACCGAGGAACTGCGCGACCTCGGCGACCACTGGGCCGCCCTGTCCGGCGCCGCCGCCCGGCTCGCCGCCCACCGCACCGAACCCGCGGACCTCCAGCCCCTGCGCCGTACGGTCGAGGAACTGGCGCACGCCGAGGACGCGGCGGCGCGCAGCCGGCTGTACGGCCGCTTCCACGTCGAACTCGCCGCCGCCGCGCAGTCCGCCCGGCTCACCCGCGAACAGGTCGCCCTCCAGAGCGAGGTGGGCGCCCTGCTCTGTCTCGTCCTGGCCGACGACGCATATCGTGAAGAAGTTGCGGACCGTCATCGCGCTGTCGTCTCCGCCGTGCAGGATGGGGCGCACGAAACGGCCGGCACGCTGGCCGAGCGGTGCGTCAGGGAGTCGACGGCGCGGCTCGTCGCCGTACGCCTCACCCTCTGACCGCGCCGCGTCCGGTTCTTCGTCCGCTGGAGGACACCATGGGCGTCAGCGCCGGGCTCGCCACTGTCGCGACGGACGCGGAGGCCCGGGTGGCCGCGCGGGTGTGCGACGCGCTGGAGGCCGTCTTCGCGTCGGTCGCCGCCACCCGTGCCGAGACCGCGGCCCTGCTGGAGCGGGTGGCCGCCGAGGGGCGCCGGCCCGCCAGCCGCGACCTCGCCGCGCTGCGCCCCGGCCTGCACCGGCGGCTGAACCACGAGGAGCTGGTCTCCGGCGTCGGCTTCGTCGCGGCCCCCGGCCTGCTGGCCGACGTGCCGGCCTGGCTGGAGTGGTGGCAGGCGGGCGCCGACGGCGCCGTACGCCCGCTCCTGCTCGATCTCGACCCCGGACGGTCGGCCTACTCCGACTACACCCACTGGGACTGGTTCACGCTGCCCCGTGACACCGGGCGCCGGGCCGTCGCCGGACCGTACGTGGACTATCTCTGCTCCGACGAGTACAGCCTCACCCTGTCCGAACCGGTGCGGATCCAGGGGCGGTTCGCCGGAGTGGCCGCGGCCGACGTGTACCTGCGGCACTTCGAGGCGGCCGTGCTCCCGCTGCTGCGGTGCCTGTCCCGGCCGGCCCGACTGGTGAACGCCCGCGGCCGGGTCGCCGCCTCCGCCGACCCCGCCCACCTGGCGGGTTCCCTCACCAAGGGCCCGGACTTCGGTGAACTCCTCACCGCCGGACGGCCCGGTGGGTACGACGGTCTGCGGCTGGTGCCGTGCCCGGGCGTGCCGCTGGTGCTGGTCCTGGCCTGAGCGCGCTCCGGCCGGCCGCGCGCACGCGCGCGACCCCGGGCCGCCCGTGCCCGGGGTCTGTCGTGCGGTACGGGGAGCGTCAGGCCGCGAGGCGCTCCGCGAGCTGCTTGGCCTTGCCGGCCGCGGCCACGAGGGCCTGGTCCCGGGAGGCCTCGTACAGCGGGATCAGCTCGGCCATCGCCGGGTTCTGCGGGGCCATGGTCAGCTCCGGGACGATGAAGTCCAGGTCCATGCCCAGGGCGTCGGCGAGGACGGCCGTGAGGTAGTTCTGGACGTACTCGTACCCCTCGCGCGGGGTGCCCGGCGCGTAGGAGCCGCCGCGGCTGGCGACGACGGTCACCGGGGTGCCCTTGGCGGACGGGGTCTCGCCCGCGGTGCGGCCGAACAGGATCACGTTGTCCAGCCAGGCCTTGAGGGTCGACGGGATCGTGTAGTTGTACATCGGGGCGCCGATCAGCACCGCGTCGGCCCGCTCCAGCTCCTCGATCAGCTTGACGCGCTCCGCGAAGACGGCGGCCTGCTCGGGCGAGTGCGCGGACGGGGGGACGAAGCCGGCGACGTGCGCCTGCGCCGAGAGGTGCGGCACGGGTTCCGCGGCCAGGTCCCGGTAGATGACCGTGCCGTCGGGGTGCTGCTCCTCCCAGTGCTTGCGGAAGGCCTCCGTCACGGCGCGGGAAGCCGACGCCTCGGTGGAGAACACGGACGAGTCGATGTGCAGCAGGGTGGGCATGGGGATTTCTCCAGAAATGGGCAGGACGACCGGGCGCCGATGACGCCGGCTCACGTTTCGTTCAGAACTATGTTTAACACACTCACTTACTTTTCTTCAGCCCCCTACGGCGGGGTAGTAAGCTAGGGGCATGGCGGCGGAGCAGAACCACGACAGCGCGGCGTGCAAACGGGTGGACGACGGCATCACCCGTGTCTTTCAGTTGCTCGGGAAACGCTGGAGCGGCCCGATCGTGGCCGTCCTCGTCGAACAGCCCGCGTACTTCGCCGACCTGCGGCGGGCCATCCCCGGCATCAGCGAGCGCATGCTCTCCGACCGGCTCGCCGAGCTCGGCGCGGCCGGCCTCGTCCTGCGCGAGGTCGACGAGGGTCCCCCGCTGCGTGTGTCCTACCGGCTGACCGAGTCCGGCGCCGCCCTGGAGCCCGCCCTGCGCACACTGGCGGAGTGGGCCAAGGCCTATCTGCCGGACGTGCCGGGATGCCCCGGGGCGAACCTGGAACGGCCGGCCGGGGCCCGGAACTAGGGGCGGGCGCCCGGGGGTCGTCCCCCCGGTCGGTTCACCGGTTCACCGGATGACGGGGGGACCCGGACCTCGGACACGGTGGTGTTCCGCGGACCGCCCGCCCCGGAAGGGCCCCTCTTCGTGCGCATCGTCACAGCCGCCGTGGCCGCCCTGACCCTCGCCGCCACCGCCTTGCCCGCGGCTTCCGCCGCGTCCGCCGCGCCACAGGACCCGCCGTCGGCCACCGACGGCGTGTGGCGCATGGACGGCCACGGCACCCTGCTCGTCCTCGGCGGGGGAGCCCTGCGCGAATACCAGACCACGGCCGTCAGCTGCATGGAGGGCGACTCCGCACGGCAGACCGGCCCCGGCACCTACACCACCCCGGACGGCACCGCCCTCACCGTGCGGACCACCCCCGACCGCGCGCACGCCCGGCTCGCCGCGGACCGCTCGGCCGGACACCGGCGGCTGACCCGGACCCGGGCCCTGCCCGCCGCCTGCACGCGGCCGCCCGCCACGGACCCGCGCGCCGACTTCGACGTGCTCTGGCAGACCTTCGAGGAGAACTACCCCTTCTTCGCGCAGAAGGGCGTCGACTGGCACGCCGTCCGCGACCGGTACCGTCCGCAGGTCCACCGGAACACCACCAGGGCCGGACTCTTCGACATCTTCAGCCGCATGCTCCGCCCCCTGCACGACGCCCATGTCGCGGTCAGGGACGGCGACCGCGTCTTCGCCGGGGTACGGCCCGGCACCGAGCCGCCCGGCAAGGAACTGGACGCCAGGGTCAAGGAGTTCATCCTGGCCCGCGACCTGAAGGACGCCACCGGCCTCCAGGACCTCGCCGCCGGGCGCATCACCTACGCCGGCCTGCGCGGCGACCTCGGCTACCTGCGGATCTCCGGTTTCGGCGGCTACGCCGGCGCCGACGCGCCCTACACCGCGGAACGGGCGGAACTCGACCGGGCGCTCGACACCGTCCTCACCCCGGGCCGCACCCGGCACCTCAAGGGCCTGATCAACGACCTGCGCGTCAACGGTGGCGGCTCCGACGCCCTGGGCCTGCGCATCGCCGCACGGCTGACGGACACGCCCTGCACCGCCTACGCCAAACGCGTCCGCGATGATCCGGCCGACCCCACCCGGCACACCCGCCCCGAACCCGTGCCCGTCGTCCCCGCCGCCGCGACCCGGTACACAGGCCCGGTCGCCGTCCTCACCGGCGGATCGACCGTCAGCGCCGGCGAGACCTTCACCCAGGCCCTGCTCGACCGGCCCGGCCGCACCGTGCGGATCGGCCGGCCCACCCAGGGCGTCTTCTCGGACGTGATGACGCGGTACCTGGCCGACGGCATGCTCTTCGTCCTCCCGAACGAGGAGTACCCGACCCGCACCGGCCGCACCTTCGACGGCACCGGCATCCCGCCCCGGCTTTCCGAACCGGTCTTCACCGAGGAGGAGTTCGCGCACGACCGCGACTCGGCGTTCGACAGGGCCGTCAGCGTCCTCGCACCGCGATCACCGTCCTCCGGCTGACCGGTCCGCGCGGCCGGTGACCACCCGGCGACCGGACGGCCGCCCCGCATCAGTCGACCGGCCAGGTGTGCACCGGCGCGTTGAGGTGCATGTAGTCGATGTACACCTGGGTCATCCGGCGCAGCGCCTCGTGCCGGCCGGCGTGCGTGGTGCCGGCGAGGTGATGGAACATCTCCTTCTGCCACACCGCTCCGTTGCGTGCCGTCACACAGCGCTGCTCGATGACGCCGAGCAGCGGCTCCCGCCACGCCGCGTCCATGCCCGAGTGCTCCAGCCCGCGGTGCGCGAGCGGCAGCAGCCGGCGCAGCACCAGCTCCGGCACCGGCACCTCGCCCATCCCGGGCCAGTACAGCAGCGCGTCGATGCCGTGCCGGGCGGCGGCGTGCAGGTTGTCCTCGGCGGCCGAGAAGGACATCCGCGACCACACCGGCCGGTCCTCCTCCACCAGGGCACGGGTGAGGCCGTAGTAGAAGGCGCCGTTGGCGAGGGTGTCGGCCACGGTCGGTCCGGCGGGCAGCACCCGGTTCTCCACCCGGATGTGCGGCAGGTCGTTCGCGACGGCGTAGACCGGCCGGTTCCAGCGGTAGATCGTGCCGTTGTGCAAGGTCAGTTCGGGCAACTCGGGGATGTCGCCGCGGTCCAGCGTCTCCGCCGGGTCCTGCTCGTCGCACAGGGGCAGGAGGGCCGGGAAGTACCGCAGGTTCTCCTCGAACAGATCGAAGACGCTGGTGATCCACCGCTCCCCGAACCACACCCGGGGCCGTACCCCCTGCACCTTGATCTCCTCCGGGCGGGTGTCGGTGGCCTGCTCGAACAGCGGGATCCGCGTCTCGTGCCACAGCTCCTTGCCGAACAGGAACGGGGAGTTGGCCGCGAGCGCCACCTGCACCCCGGCGATCGCCTGCGCCGCGTTCCAGTAGCCGGCGAACTCCTCCGGGGACACCTGGAGATGGAACTGCGTGCTCGTGCACGCGGCCTCCGGGGTGATCGTGTCCGCGTACGTGCGCAGCCGGTCCGCCGCGTCGATCTCGATGCGCAGGTCCTCGCCGCGGGCCGCGAAGACCTGGTCGTTGAGCAGGCGGTAGCGGGGATTCTCCGACAGGGTGTCCTCGCCGATGTCCTCCTGCCGCAGCGTGGGCAGGATGCCGATCATGAGCAGGCGGGTACCGACCGAGCGGGCCCGCCGGTCGGCGTGGTTCAGCGCGGACCGGATCTCCGACTCCCAGGCGTCCGGACCGCCGGCCGTCAGCCGCCGGGGCGGCACGTTGATCTCCAGATTGAACCGGCCCAGCTCGGTGGACCAGGCCGGGTCGGAGATCGCCTCCAGCACATCGCTGTTCCGCATCGCCGGCTCGGCGTCGTCGTCGACCAGGTTCAGCTCGATCTCCAGGCCGACCTGTGGTCGCTCCGACTCGAACCGTGCCTCGCGCAGCATCAGCGCGAAGGCGTCCAGGCACTCCTGCATCTTGATCCGGTACCGGCGGCGGTCCTCGCGGGTGAAGACGAGCGCCGGGACATCACGACCCATCGACCCTCCAGCGTCCCTCATCGGACACCTCTCCCCCCAGCGTGGCACCAGCGGCGGATGCCCACCAAGCGGACGGGGGGGGCGGGAAGCGGGGCGTACGGAGCATGCGGTCCGGGGACGTGCAGCGGCGGATCCGGCCCCGTGGCGGGGCGTACGGCGTGGCGGGCTCCCGCCCGGTGGGATCCGGCCGGGTCGGGGCCCGTACTCGCGAGCGCGCCGAGGCCGAGAGGATCGCCGGCGAACCGGGTGGGCCCGCCGGACCGCCCCGCCCGCTCAGCAGCCGCCCCCGCCCAGGGCGAGGCCAGGGAGCCGGCCACCGCCGTGCCGTCGGGTCGCGCGCCGCGAGGATCGTGCGCGGGGGGAGCCGGTCATCGTCGTGCCGTCGGGCCGCGCGCCGCGCGGATCGGGCGCGGGCCCGTCGGTCAGGCGGTCTTGCGGGCCACGCCGCCGTAGAAGCCGATCTCCGCCGAGTGCTGCGGCGGCGGGGCGTCCGGGCGCCAGAAGGGCACCTGGGCCAGACCCGGTTCGACGAGGTCGAAGCCCTCGAAGAACCGCTCCACCTCCGCGCGGGTGCGCAGGTTCAGGGAGGCGGTCGCGTCCGAGTACACGGCCTGCGCGGCACTGCGGTCGGCGAAGTCGCCGGTGGCGTGCGAGAGCACCAGGAAACTGCCCGCGGGCAACGCGTCGCGCAGCGTGGCGACGATCTCGGCGGGCCGGTCCGCCTCGGTGAGGAAGTGCAGGATGGCGACGAGGAGCAGGGCCACCGGCTGGTCGAAGTCGATGAGCTGGCGGACGTCGGGGTGGTCCAGGACCGACCGCGGGTCCCGCAGGTCGCCCAGGACGATGCGGGTCGTACCGGACCGGCTGAGCAGGGCGTTGCCGTGCGCGGCCACGATCGGGTCGTTGTCGACGTAGGCCACGCGGACGTCCGCAGCCACCGACTGCGCGACCTCGTGCACGTTCGGAGAGGTGGGCAGCCCGGTGCCGATGTCCAGGATCTGGCGGACACCGCTGCCGACGACGTACCGGACGGCGCGCTGGAGGAAGGCCCGGTTGGCCCGTACACCGATCCGCGCCTCGGGTGCCGCGGCGGCGAGTCGGTCACCGGCCTGCTGGTCCACCTCGTAGTTGTCCTTGCCGCCCAGCAGGTAGTCGTAGATCCGCGCGGGGTGCGGTTTGCTGGTGTCGATGTTCACGGCCTCGACGCCGTCCTGTGTCACGCTGAGCTCCTCTCGACGGCCGTCACGGCCTCGGTCCGCACACGGCCGGGCACAGCTTCCCACATCACCATGCAACTTCCGTCGCCGCGTCGGGAGTTCCCGCAGGTCGCCGACGTCGTGTGGTGAGAGGGCCGCGCGTGCCGAATCCGCGCCGCCCGTCCCGAGGCCGTGCCGCCCGTGCATCGCCTCACCCGGCCGGACCCTTCCGGCTGGCCCGCACGGGCCCGGCGCCGCAGGGTCGGAAGCAGGATCGGGATCCGGACACCTCCGCCGAGGACGGATCCCACGGACCGGCACGTCACCTGGCCGCGTGGCGGTGGCGGGCCGACCGGCGGGAGCGGGGAACGGCGAATCCATGCGCTCGGGCCGTTCCCCGCCCCGCCGGACACCGCCCGCTCGCACCGCCCGCTCGCACCGCCCGCTCGCACCGCCCGCTCACGGCCGCCCGCTCACGCCGTACCGGCAGCGGGGCGTCTCCGCCCGCCGTCCTTGTCGATCGCACCCCAGCGCACCCCGGCGGGCTTGCCACGGGAAACCGATCGGTTTACGGTGAGGGGAAACAGATCGGTTTCCGAATGGGAGATGGGCATGACGTCGATCAAGAACTCTGTCGCACTGGTCACCGGCGGCAGCCGCGGTCTGGGCAAGGCGCTGGTGGAGGAGCTGTACGCCCGGGGCGCCGCCAAGGTGTACGCCACGGCCCGCGACCCGCGCAGCGTCACGCACCCCGACGCCGTACCCCTCGCGCTGGAGGTCACCGACCCCGCGTCCGTCGCCGCCGCGGCGGCACAGGCCCAGGACGTCACCGTCCTGGTCAACAACGCCGGCATCTCGGTCGGCGCGCACTCCTTCCTGGACGCCGCGGTGGAGGACGTACGCCGGGAGTTCGAGACCAACTTCTACGGACCGCTGCTCGTCACCCGTGCCTTCGTGCCAATCGTCGAGCGCAACGGCGGCGGGCACCTCCTCAACGTCCACTCCGTCCTGTCCTGGATCGGTGTCGCCGGCTCGTACAGCGCCACCAAGGCGGCCCTGTGGCAGCAGACCAACTCGCTCCGCCTGGAGCTGGGTGCCCGCGGCATCGGGGTCACGGGCCTGCACGTCGGCTACGTCGACACCGACATGGCGGCGCACGTGGACGGGCCCAAGTCCGCCCCCCGGGACGTCGCCGCGCTCGCCCTCGACGGCGTGGAGGCCGGGGCGTACGAGGTGCTGGCGGACGACATCAGCCGCCAGGTCAAGGCGGGCCTCTCCGGAGACCTGGCCGCGCTGTACCCGCAGCTGTCGGCCTAGCTAGTCCCCGGCCGTCGGTCCGGTGCCGTCTCCCCCAACGGTCCGGGCCGGCCGCCGGCGCCGTCACCCGCACGGGGCCGGCCGGCCCGCATCCCGGCGTGGTCGTGGCCCGCCCCGGGGCCCGGGGTCGTTGTCAGTGGGTGCCCTTACGGTGAGAAACAGTTGAGGACCTGCTGGAACGGCCGCGGGTCCGTCTGGGGGAGGGGTGTGCCATGTCCACGGCGTCCACGGCGTCCATGGCGTCCACGGTGTCGACGACGTACCTGGAGCTGTCGCAGGAGGGCGACGGTGCCCACAAGTTCTACGAAGTCACCGTCGACGGACAGGTGGTGACGGTGCGGTACGGCAGGATCGGCGCGGCCGGACAGACGCAGACGACGACGTTCCCGACCGCGGAGAAGGCGCGGGCCGCCGCCGCGCGGAAGGTGGGGGAGAAGGTCCGCAAGGGATACGCCCCGGCGGTCCGGGGGCAGCGCCCGCCCCGCGCGGTGACCCGCCGCCAGGTGAGCTCCGCGCCGTCCACCGCCCGTGCCGTGGCCCCGGTGCTGTGGCGCTTCCGCACCGGCTCCGCCGCGTTCGGCATCCATGTCGACGACGACCACTGCTGGGTGGGCAACCAGGCGGGTGACGTCTACACCCTGGACCACCAGGGCTCCGTCCTGGCCCGGTTCAGCCTGCCCGACGGGGTGAAGTGCCTGGTCGCGGACGACTTCTGGATCTACGCCGGCTGCGACGACGGAAAGGTCTACGACCTGTCCTCCAAACTCCCCTTCGCCGCCTACGACATCGCCGCCGACGTCGACATCTTCTGGCTGGACATCCACGAGGGCGTCCTGGACGTCTCCGACCGGGACGGCCGGCTCACCGTCATCGACCACGAGGACGAACACCAGTGGTCCCGCCGCAGCCAGGGCGAACACGCCTGGATGGTCCGCGCCGACGACCGGGCCGTCTACCACGGCCACCACCGGGGCGTCACCGCCTACGCCCCGGACGGCGGCGGCGAGCTGTGGCACACGCCCACGAAGGGCGGCGTGCTCTTCGGCTGGCAGGAACAGGACGCGGTGTACGCGGGCACCGCGCACCGCGTGGTCCAGCGGCTGTCGAAGGACACCGGTGCCATCCAGGCGACGTACGCGTGTGACAGCGCGGTGTACTCGTGCGCCACCTCGCCCGGTGGCCGGTTCGTGTTCGCCGGGGACGCGGCCTCGTCCGTCTACTGCTTCGACCAGGACGGCACACGCCTGTGGAAGCTCGGCACGGGCAGCGGCTCGGCGCTGTCGATGCAGTACCGCGACGGACGGCTGTACCTGGTCACCACCGACGGTTCCCTGGTGTGCGTCGACGCGAGCGAGGCGGCCGTCTCGGCGGCGCAGCAGGGCACGGTGCCGGTGGTGCGGGACGTCAAGCTCGCCGCCGCCACGCCGACGTACGCCCCGGCCACGGCGGTCGCCGCGGTGGCCACGGTCGCCCAGGCGCCCGCGGGCTCGGTGGTGGTCGAGTGCGTCCAGGAGAGCGGCCGACTGCGTGTGCACGTGGTCTCCGGCGGCTACGACTCCTCCTGGAACGTCCAGTTCCCGCGCGCGATACGCGAACCCGGCGCACGGTACGTCGTGGACGCCCTGCACCCGGCCGCGGGCGGCTTCTACCGCGTCCGCGGCGACATCCGCCGCCTGCTCTGACACCGGGTCACGGCGCCGTGCCGAGCGGGCGACAGGGCACCGGCTGCTCGTCGACGCCTCCCGGCTCACCCGGCGTTCCCGGCTTCCCCGGCACCCCTGGTCGCACCGGCTCACCCGGCGCCGCCGGCTCCACCCGGTAGAGCCGTGCCCCCGGCCTCCGGGTCACCGCCTCCGTCAGGCGCCCGTCCGTGAACAGGGCTGCCACGCCGTCCTCCAGCGCCCAGCCGCCGGGCAGCGTTCCCTCGGCGACGGCTCGCCGGTAGGAGGGGCGGCGGCCCGGTTCGCCGTCGTAGTGCGGGCACACGGAACCCGGCAGCAGGCCCAGCCCGTCCCGCAGGGAGGCGAGCGGACCGAAGGAGTCCGTGTGCGAGGCGTCCGCCCAGCAGTTGGCGCCGGCGCTGATCCCGCACAGCAGGGTCCCCCGGTCGCAGGCCTCCCGCAGCAGCCGGTCCACCCCGTGCACGCGCCAGACGGCCAGCATGTTCGCGGTGTTGCCGCCGCCGACGTAGACCACGTCCTGGGCGAGCAGGAACGCGCGCAGCGCGTCGTCGTCCAGCTCGCGCCGGAACAGCGGCAGCACGGCGGGCACGCACGCACGGGAGCGGAACGCGCTGAGGAACCGGTCGACGTACCCGGGCGCGTCGCCGCTCGCCGTGGGCAGGAAGCAGACCCGGGGGCGGGGGTTTCCCGCACGGGTGAGCAGCCAGTCGTCCAGCAGCCCGTCCTCGTCCGTGGAGAAGCCCCCGCCGAGGAGCACCACACGACGACCGGGAACGAGCGCCATGGGACGGCCCCCTGCGAAGGACTGGCGGAACGGGACGTGCCGAACGATGCCGGAGCGGGGGGCCCGGCGCAATCGAATACCGGGCGGGCGGGTGTCCGCCGGGCGCCCAGGTCAGGGGCGCGCCGGCGCCGCCCTGCTGTCCGCCGGGCGCCCAGGTCAGGGGCGCGCCGGCGCCGCCCTGCCGAGGACGTCCCGGGCCGTGGGGAGCGCCTGGACGCGGTCCTGCGGAACCACGCCGATGCGGGTGCGGCGGTCCAGGAGGTCGGACTCGTCCAGGGCGCCCTCGTGCCGCACCGCCCAGAGCAGTTCGGCGCGGGTGACGGGATGGCCGGGGAGCACCGGCTCGGCCAGGGTGGGGTCCTGGGCGGCGAGGGCGTGGACCGCCACGGCCTCGGTGCCGTAGCGGCGGACCAGGCGGCGCGGTGCGGGCAGCGCGCGCAGGCGTTCGGGGGCGGCGGCGCCGACCAGGGGCAGCGCGGCCGTGGGGGAGGGGGCGGCGCGCAGGCCCCGGGCCCCGGCCGCCGCGTCCACGGCGTCCTGCGCCATCCGCCGGTAGGTGGTGAGCTTGCCGCCGACGACCGTGGTGACACCGTCGGGCGAGGTCAGCACCGCGTGCCGGCGGGAGATGTCGGACGTACGGGGTGCCCCCGCGGGGTCCTCGGGGGCGGAGGTGTCCAGCAGCGGGCGCAGTCCGGCGAAGGCACCGACGACCTCGTCCCGGGACACGGGGGTGTCGAGGGCCGAGCCGAGCACGTCCAGGAGGAACCCGATGTCGGTCTCGGGGACCTCCGGCACGTCCGGGACGGCGCCGTCGACCGGTTCGTCGGTGAGGCCGACGTAGACCCGGCCGTCCCCCTGGGGCAGGACCAGCACGAAGCGGTTGGTCTCCCCGGGGATCGGGATGTGCAGTCCGGCCGGCAGGGCGCCGAGCCGCTCCGAGCGCAGGACGAGGTGGGTGCCGCGGGAGGGCCGTATCCGGATGCCGTCGGTGAGGGCGCCCGCCCACACCCCGGTGGCGTTGATCACGGCGCGGGCCTTGATCTCGCCCTCCTCGCCGGTGAGTTCGTCCCGGATCCGGGCGCCCGTCCCGGTCAGCTCCAGGGCCCGCACCCGGGTCAGCACCCGGGCGCCGTGCGCGGCGGCCGTCCGGGCCAGGGCGGTCACCAGCCGGGCGTCGTCGGTCACCTTGCCGTCCCAGGACAGCAGCCCGCCGCGCAGCCCGGCCGCGCGGACCGAGGGGGCGAGGTGCCGGGCCTCCGTCGCCGAGAGCCGGCGGGGCGCGGGCAGCACCTGGCGCGGGGTCCGGGCGGCCAGCCGCAGCACGTCCCCGGCCCGGAGCCCGGCCCAGGCCAGCGAGGCCTGGGCCCGGGACACCAGCGGGGTCAGCGGCAGCACGAACGGCTGGGCCGCCACCAGGTGCGGGGCCGTACGGGTCATCAGCACCCCGCGCTCGACCGCGCTCTCGTGGGCGACGTCGAACTGCGCGGAGGCCAGGTAGCGCAACCCGCCGTGGATGAGCTTGGAACTCCAGCGGGAGGTGCCGAAGGCCAGGTCATGGGCGTCCACCGCGACGACGTCCAGCCCGCGGGCCGCCGCGTCCAGCGCGGCCCCGGTGCCCGTGGCGCCCAGCCCGACGACCAGGACGTCGGCCGTCCGGCCGTCCGCGGCCTCGGCCAGTTCCCGGCCGCGCCGGTGTGCGCTCAGGGACGAGCCGGGCGCGGCCTCGGTGTGACTCATGGCGTCAGGGTCCTCTCCAGAAGGGTGCGCAGCTCACCGAGGAGGGCGGCGGAGTCCAGCTCCGGATCGTCCTCGTCGGTCATCGTGCGCAGGGACAGGGCGAAGGACTGCACGGTCAACAGCAGGACGCGCGCCTGCCGTTCGGTGTGGCCGGGCCGTACGGACCCGTCCGCGTGGCCCTCGCGCAGCGCGTCGGCCAGCAGGGCCAGCAGCGCCTCCTGGCTCGCGCCGCGCCGGTCGAGCACGTACGGCAGGAGCAGTTCCGGATCGACGTCGACGATCTTGCGGAAGAGGGGGTGCGCGCGGAACGCCTCGACCCCGGCCACCAGTCCGTCCACGATCCGGGTGCGCGTGGCCGTCCCGGGCGCGGGCTCCGGTATGGCCCGGGTGGCCACGTCGATCCACTCCCGGGTCATCAGATCGCCCACCAGGCCGCGCAGGTCCGGCCAGCGCCGGTACAGCGTCATCCGGGAGACACCGGCGCGGCGGGCCACATCGGCGAGCGTGGTGCGCCGTACGCCGACGGCCAGCACGCAGTCGCGTACCGCGTCGAGGACGTGATCGTTGTCCGAGCCGCTGCCCGAACCGTTGTGACGAATGGGCGTCATGTGTCACAGTGTAACGCCCCGGGGCCCGGACGGAAGCGGCCAGGCCCCGCGGACGGCCCCGAGCCGCGCGGACCGAGCCCCCGACCAGCACACCCACCTGTGAGGACGACCGTTCAATGGACATGCTGTGGAACGGCTGGGGCGACCCGGCCCAGGCGGCGCCGCTGCCCGACTCGGTGACCGGACTGCTGCGCGACCTGCTCGGCGTCAAGCCGCGCAGCACGCCCGCGCTCGGCCTGGAGGACATCCGCCTGCCCGCCCCCACCCTGGGCCCCGCCGCCCTGAAGGCGCTCGCCGCGGCCGTCGGCGGCGAGGAACACGTGCGCACGGACACGGAGAGCCGCATCCGGCACACCCGCGGCAAGTCCACCCCGGACCTGCTGCGCATCCGCGAGGGCGACGTCGCCGACGTCCCGCAGGCCGTCGTCCTGCCCGCCGGCCACGACCAGGTGCTCGCGGTCCTGCGCGCCTGCGCCGCGCACGGCCTGGCCGTCGTGCCCTTCGGCGGCGGCACCTCGGTGGTGGGCGGACTCGCCCCCCAGCGCAGCGCGTTCGTCGCCCTGGACCTGCGCCGTATGAACGGCCTGCTCGACCTGGACCCCGTCTCCCGCACCGCCGTCCTCCAGCCCGGCCTGCGCGCCCCGGAGGCCGAGGCCCTGCTCGCCGGGCACGGCTTCACCCTCGGCCACTTCCCGCAGTCCTTCGAATGGGCCACCATCGGCGGCTTCGCGGCGGCCCGCTCCAGCGGGCAGGCGTCCGCCGGATACGGCCGCTTCGACGAGATGGTGCTCGGTCTCACCCTCGCCACCCCCGAGGGCACCATCGAGACCGGCCGCGCCCCCCGCTCCGCCGCCGGACCGGACCTGCGCCAGCTCATCCTCGGCTCCGAGGGCGCCTTCGGCGTCATCACCTCCGTCACCGTACGGATCCGCCCCCTGCCCGAGACGCGGCTGTACGAGGGCTGGCGGTTCGGCTCCTTCGAGGAGGGCGCCACCGCACTGCGCCGGCTCGCCCAGGACGGACCCCGGCCGACCGTGCTGCGCCTGTCCGACGAGACCGAGACGCTCATCGGCCTCGCCCAGCCCGACGCCATCGGCGCCGGTTCGACACCGGGCGACGCCGGATGCCTGGCGATCACCGGATACGAGGGGACGGCCGAGGACACCGCACACCGCCGCGACCAGGCGGCGGCCGTGCTGACGGACTGCGGTGGCACCCCGGCCGGCGCCGAACCCGGCGAACGCTGGGCGCACGGCCGCTACTCCGCGCCCTACCTGCGCGACGCCCTGCTCGACGTCGGCGCCTTCGCCGAGACGCTGGAGACCGCGGCCTTCTGGTCCCGCGTCCCCGGCCTCTACACGGCCGTCCGCACGGCGCTCACCGACACCCTCACCCAGGCCGGCACCCCGCCCCTGGTGATGTGTCACATCTCCCACGTCTACGAGAACGGCGCCTCGCTGTACTTCACCGTCGTCAGCGCCCAGGGCGAGGACCCGGTGGCCCACTGGACGCCCGCCAAGCACGCGGCCAACGAAGCCGTGCTCGCCGCCGGCGGCACCATCTCCCACCACCACGGGGTCGGCACCGACCACCGTGACTGGTACGTCCGCGAGGCCGGCCCGCTCGGCGTGTCGGCCCTGCGCGCCGTCAAGCGCCGCCTGGACCCCGAGGGGCTCCTCAACCCCGGCGTCCTGCTGCCCACCGACTGACCCGACCCGATCCGACCGCCTGCCTCGAAAGGCCCACCGATGCGCCAGTTCACCGCTGTCGTCAACCCCACCGCGGGCGGCTCCACCGGGGCGGCGACCCTGCTCCGGCTGGCCCGGCTGCTCCGCGAGGCCGGGGCCGGACTCCGGACGGAGTACAGCCACAGCCTCGCCCACGCCCAGGACATCGCCCGCGGGGCCGGTGAGCGCGGGCGCATCGTCCTGGCCGTGGGCGGCGACGGTATCGCGGGCGGCATCGGCGGCGCGCTCAGCGGCACCGGAACCGTCCTGGGCCTCGTACCCGCCGGACGCGGCAACGACTTCGCCCGCGCGCTCGGCCTGCCCGCCGACCCGGCCGCGCTCGCCGGCATCCTGCTGCACGCCGAGCCCCGGCCCGTCGACACGATCGAGGTGGAATCGGCCGTCCACCCGCGCACGGTGGTCCTGGGCAGCGTGTACGCCGGTGTCGACGCGGAGGCCAACCGGCACGCCAACAACGCCCGGCTGCTGCGCGGCGCCGCCTCCTACTACGCGGGCGGCCTGCGCGCCGTCACCACCTGGCGACCGGCCGAGTACCGCGTCACCGTCGACGGCGAGGAACACGCCCACCGCGGCTACACCGTCGTCGCGGCCAACTCCCCCTACTACGGCTCCGGCCGGCTCATCGCGCCCGGCGCGCGCGTCGACGACGGCCTGCTGGACGTCGTGCTGATCCGGCAGGCCCCGCGCCGGCTGTTCTTCGCCCTGATGAACGAGCTGAAGGACGGCGCCCACGTCCGCCGCCCCGAAGTACGCGTCCTGCGCGGCCGTGAACTGCGCATCGAGGCCACCCGGCCCGTCCCCTACGGCGCCGACGGCGAGGTCGAGGCCACCCTGCCGGTCACGCTGCGGGTACGGCCCGGGGACCTGCCGGTGCTTTACTGACCGCCCCGGCGCATCACCCGCGCACCCCTGGGTAGGCAACGAGTGCCTGGGGAGGGAGCCATATGTCGCTGGAGCAGGCCGAGGGCGTGGTGCGGGCGGTCGTCGTGTACGACGGGCGGTTGCTGCTGGTGCCGGAGGGAGACGGAGACGGCTGGACACTGCCCTCGGGCACCCCGGAACCGGCCGAGACCGCCCAGGCGACGGCGGCGCGGATCGTCTACGAACTCACCGGTTACCTGGTCGACGGCACCGAGCCGCTGGAGCCGCGGGACACGGCGGGGGAGACGGCCGTGGTCTGCCAGTTGCTGAGCGAGTCACCGTCGGACGGGGGCCGCTTCGCACCGGAGCAGGTGTGCTGGGCACCGATGGAGGAGACCGCCGGCACACCGTTGCCGGCGAGCGTGCGCACGTATCTGCGGGGGCACACGCCCGTGTGAGCCCCCGCGGTCACTCAGGGTGTCGCGGGCCCGTCACGCGGTGTGCCCTCGGCTCGGGGTGCGTACGGGCAAGCCGATTTCCCTCCATTCCTTTGCGGTTGCGGGGTCATCCCCACGGGGGTTCAGTGGGTAGGGGCCATGGGGCCTTTTCCGCTTGCTGCTCGCCTGCCGTACCAGGAGCTGCCATGTCGATGTCGTTCGGTGCGCCGTTCGGTTCGTCGGATGCGTTCAATGAGCTGCTGAATCGTTTCTTCGGAATGTCACCGGCGTCATCGCCCCCCGCCGTACAGCGCGTACCCATCGGACGGCTGCTGACGGAATCGTCGCGGCAACTGCTGAACCTGGCCGCGCAACGGGCCGCCACCGACGGCACCTCCGACCTGGACACCGAACACCTGCTCTGGGCGGCCACCCAGGTCGACCCCGCACGCCGGCTGCTCTCCCAGGCGGGCGTGGACCCCGACACGGTCGCCGCCGAACTGGCCAAGATCCTGCCGCGCGAGTCCGCCGAACCCTCCGCGCAGCCGGGCCTCACCCCGGCGGCCAAACGCACCCTCGGCGCCGCCTACGCCCGGTCCCAGGCGGCCGGCGTCTCCTACATCGGTCCCGAGCACATCCTCGGCGCCCTGCTCGGCGACAGCGACACGGGAGCGGCCCGGATGCTGCGCGCCGAGGGCCTGGACACCCAGCGCGTCGCGGGCCTGACCGAACAGCCGGCGGCGCGCGCCGAGTCAGCCCCCGCCGAACGGAAGAAGCCGGCCACGACCCTGGACGAATACGGCCGCGACCTGACGGAGGAGGCCAGGGCCGGCAGGCTCGACCCGGTGGTGGGGCGGGCCGAGGAGATCGAGCAGACCGTCGAGATCCTCTCCCGGCGCTCCAAGAACAACCCGGTGCTCATCGGCGAACCCGGAGTCGGCAAGACCGCCATCGTGGAGGGCCTCGCCCAGCGCATCGTGGCGGGCGAGGTCCCCGACGTCCTGAAGGACAGGCGCGTCGTCTCGCTGGACCTGTCGGGCATGGTGGCGGGCGCGCAGTACCGGGGACAGTTCGAGGAACGGCTCAAGAAGGTCATCGAGGACGTCCAGGCGGCGCGCGGCGACGTCATCCTCTTCATCGACGAACTGCACACGGTCGTCGGCGCCGGCGCCACCGGCGAGGGTTCCATGGACGCGGGCAACATGCTCAAGCCCGCTCTCGCGCGCGGTGAACTCCACGTCGTGGGCGCCACGACCATCGACGAGTACCGCAAGTACGTCGAGAAGGACGCCGCCCTGGAGCGCCGGTTCCAGCCGGTGATGGTGCCCGAGCCCACGGTCGAGGAGACGGTGCAGATCCTCGAAGGGCTCCGCGACTCCTACGAGGCGCACCACCAGGTCCGCTTCGACGACGCAGCCCTCGTGGCCGCCGCCGAACTGTCCGACCGGTACATCAGCGACCGCTTCCTGCCGGACAAGGCCATCGACGTGATGGACCAGGCCGGTGCCCGGGTGCGGCTGCGCGGTGCCGGACGCTCCACCGAGGTCGTCAGCCGCGAGGACCGCATCGCCAAGCTGCGCCGTGAACTCGAACAGGCCGTCTCCGCCGAGGACTTCGAGAAGGCCTCGGAGCTCAAGCGGGACATCGCCGAGGCGGAGGGGGAACTCGCCGGCATCGAGGAGCGCCGCGAGGGCGTCGTCTCCGTCACGGCCTCCGACATCGCCGACGTCGTCTCCCGCCGCACCGGCATCCCCGTCTCCCAGCTCACCGCCGGCGAGAAGGAGAAGCTGCTCCGGCTCGAAGAGGAGATGCACGCGCGGATCGTCGGCCAGGACGAGGCGGTCACCGCGGTGTCCCAGGCCGTACGCCGCAACCGCGCCGGCATGGGCGACCCCCGCCGCCCCGTCGGCTCCTTCCTCTTCCTCGGCCCGACCGGCGTCGGCAAGACCGAACTCGCCAAGACCCTCGCCGCCCTGCTGTTCGGCGAGGAGGACCGGATGATCCGGTTCGACATGAGCGAGTTCCAGGAGAAGCACACCGTCGCCCGGCTGGTCGGCGCGCCACCCGGATACGTCGGCTACGAGGAGGCGGGCCAGCTCACCGAGAAGGTCCGCCGCCGGCCGTACAGCGTGGTGCTCTTCGACGAGGTGGAGAAGGCCCACCCCGACGTCTTCAACACCCTGTTGCAGATCCTGGACGACGGACGGCTGACCGACGCGCAGGGCCGCACCGTCGACTTCCGGCACTGCGTCGTCATCATGACGTCCAACATCGGCGCGCGCCGCATCCTGGACCACAAGGGCGACGTCTCCGCGCTCAAGGACGAGTTGACGGAGGAGCTGCGCACGCGGTTCCTGCCGGAGTTCCTCAACCGGATCGACGACATCATCATCTTCCACGCCCTGACCGAGGACGACCTCGGGCAGATCGTGGACCACCTGCTGGACCAGAGCAGGCGCAAGGTGCGCGCGCAGGGCCTGGACCTGGAGGTCACGGAACCGGCCAAGAAGCTCCTCATCGCCCACGGCCACCAGCCGGAGTTCGGCGCGCGCCCGCTGCGCCGCACGATCCAGGCGGAACTCGACAACCGCATCGCCAGCTTGCTGCTCGGCGGCGAGGCCGACCCGGGCGACACGATCGTCGCCGAGGTCCGCGACGACTCGCTGCACTGCACGGTACGCAGAGGCGACTCCGGCGCACCGCCGTCACGGGAAGGCTGAGAGCAGGAGTCCTCAGCCCCGCAGGGCGTCCTGCACGCTGGGGTAGCAGGCGAGGAGGGGGATGAGGCCGACTATCTCCAGGGTGCGCAGGACGGGTCGCCGTACGCCTGCCAGACGGAGCCAGCCCCCCGGAGCGTGCGCCTGATGGGCGGCGATGAGGACGTTGATGCCGCTGGAGTCCATGAACGGCACACCGCTGAGGTCCGCGACGGTGCGCGCCCCGTCGGGGTCCGCGGGGGCGAGGGCCCGGCGGAGGGCGCCGGAGGTGTGGTGGTCGACCTCCCCGGTCACCGTGACGACGGTGACACCGTCCGCGTCGGTCCGGGTGACCGACAGCGGCTCCGGCCCCGCCTGCTCGTTCGTGTCTGCCACGCGTCCCTCGTCCACGCTCACCCGATCCTTGCCCATAGCTTCCGTCTCCGACAGGCTGCCCAGGATCGCCCGGAGGATGCAGGCCGACCCCGGAGCGCTCCGGCGCGCACCCGGTGACCGCCGGCGGAGCGGGGTTGCCGCTGCCGGCCGTCTTGTCCCGCACCGCCCGGCCCACTTCAATGCTCTTCACCCCCGCAGGAGAACACCTGGCCCACATCACCCAGTGAAGGGGTTCTTCTTGAGAGCCGTACGCGTGACAGCCGTCACCGCCGCAGCCTGCGCCACCGTGCTCGCCGCCGCGCTGCCCTCCTGCGCCATCAACTCGTACAACGCCACGCCGGCGCCCGAGCGCACCGAGGTCGGAGCACTCGTGGCCGCCTGGGACCACGACGGCGACCCGGCCACCCCGGACCGCGTCGACTGGGTGTGCTCCGGCACGATGGTCGACGCCGGCACCTTCCTGACCGCCGCCCACTGCACCAGCGACTGGCCGGCCGGTGTCCGCTTCTTCGTCTCGCTCGACCAGGACGTCCAGGCCGGACTCGACGCCGCCGCGAAGGAGCACCCGGGAGACCCGGCCGCCCAGGCGGACGCCGTCGCCGTCCAGGGCACCGCGCACACCCACCCGGACTACCCGGGCCCCGCCTCCGACCCGCACGACATCGCGGTCGTCGAACTGCCCGCCGCGAAGGTCGCCGCCCGCTGGTCCTTCACCCCGGCCGCCCTGCCGACCGCGAACCAGCTCGGCGCCCTCGGCCCGCAGGGGCTGAACGCCACCGACTGGTTCGTCGCCGGGTACGGCACGCAGGAGGCCGCCAACGGACCGGGCGGCCAGACCCACCCCGGCGGCGGCGTCCGGATGAAGGCCCCGGTCACGTTCAACGCCCTGAACGACTCCTGGGCCCGGCTGGGCATGACGGCCCCGCAGGGCAACGGCGGTGCCTGCTACGGCGACTCCGGCGGGCCCGACTTCGCCGTCATCGGCGGCAGGAACGTCCTCGCCGCCACGACCATCACCGGCGACACGCCCTGCTACGCCACGAACGTCACCTACCGCCTGGACACGCCCGGAGCCCGCGCCTTCCTGGCACCGTTCGTGAAACTGCCCTAGGCCCGCGAACCGGACACCGGGGGCACCGGGCCTTGTTCGGAGGGATCGGTGCCCGCCTCTGCCCGCGCGCGAGGACCGCGGGGCTCCGCGCCGCGCGGCCCGGGAGGGCGTGGGGCCGGTGGCGGACATAGGCTGATGTGGCCAGGAGTACCACGGAGGACAGCCGACCCTGAGCCTTTCCTGATGTGACGGCCCGAGCCGGCCGACGGGAAGGGAGTACCGGGATGGATCAGGAGAGGATCAACACGTTCCTGGACCACTTCGTCACCGACCTCGCGTCGACCGGGGCCGCCGGCTCCATCGCGCTGGGCCACCGGCTCGGCCTCTACCGGGCACTCGCGAAGGGCCCGGCGACACCCGAGGAGTTCGCGGAACGCACGCACTGTCATCCGCGGTACCTCACCGAGTGGCTGCGCGGCCAGGCCGCCGGCGGATACGCCGAGTACGACGCGGCGACCGGCCGGTTCTCACTGGCCGAGGAGCAGGCGTTCTGCCTGGCCGACCCGAACGGTCCCGACGTCGCCGCGGCCTTCCGCTTCGCCCTGGGAATGCTGCGCGCCGAGCCCCGTATCGCCGAGGCGTTCCGCACCGGCGAGGGCGTTGCCTGGCACGAGCACGATGACGAGGTGTTCGTCGGAGTCGACGCCTTCTTCCGCCCCAATTACGAGGCCGAGCTGGTCCCGAACTGGATCCCGGCGCTGGACGGCGCGGACGCGAAGCTGAGCGCCGGGGCGCGGGTCGCCGACGTGGGGTGCGGTCTCGGCTCGTCGTCGATCCTGCTGGCCCAGGCGTATCCGCGGACGGAGGTCGTGGGTTCCGACTACCACGGCGAGTCGATCGCGCTGGCGCGCGAGAGGGCTGCCGAGGCCGGGGTCGCCGGACGCGTCACCTTCCAGGTGGCCACCGCGCAGACCTTCGAGGGCGCGGACTACGACCTGGTGGCCATGTTCGACTGCCTGCACGACATGGGCGACCCGTTGGGGGCCGCCCGACGGGTGCGCGAGGCGCTCGCCGCCGACGGCACGTGGCTTCTCGCGGAACCGCTCGCCTCCGACCGGACCGAGGAGAACTTCCATCCGGTGGGCCGGCTCTACTACAGCGCCTCCACGTTTCTGTGCGTGCCCAACGCCCTGTCCCAGCACGGCGGTTACGCTCTGGGCGCGCAGGCCGGCGAGGCGGCGGTCCGCGAGATGGTCACCGAGGCGGGCTTCACCCGGTTCCGCCGGGCCGCGCAGACTCCCTTCAACGCGGTCTACGAGATCCGGCCGTAGAACGCGGGGGGCCGGGGTCCTGGCCCCCGGCCCCGGCGAGAGCGTGCGCGGGTGGCCGCGCCGGGTACCTACACTGGGTGGTCGGGTGAGCGTCGACGGTGACCAGGGTGGGGCGGGAGCGGCTGTGACGGAGAAGGCCGGGGGATTCGAGGACCCGCCCGCCGAGGTGCTCGCCGCGGCAGCCGCCGCGTTCGGGCTGCTCGCCGCCCCGGCCCGGCTGCGTCTGATGTGGGCCCTGGCGCAGGGCGAGTGCGATGTCACGCACCTCGCCGACCGCGTGGGCGGTGCGCTGCCCGCCGTCAGCCAGCACCTGGCGAAGCTGAAGCTCGCCGGACTGGTCCGCTCCCGCCGTGAGGGGCGGCGGCAGATCTACTCCATCGGCGACCCGGACGTCGTGGCCCTGATCCATGCCGTGGTCGGCAAGTTGACCGCGCGGTCGAACCCCGCCCCCATCCCGGCGCAGGATTCACGCCGGACGCTTACCAAGGGCACGTAGACTCCGGCTGCCGCGCCGCCGTGGGGGCGGACGGCCCCGCGATGAGATGCCTCGCCTGTGAATCGGCTGTGGATCCGCGCTGTTCCGGCAACGTGTTTGCTAGATTGCGCAATCACGCAACCGATGTGCCGCAGGCCCGACCGTTCAGGGGAGTGGGAGATGAGCGACCCGTGGGACGGGCCGGCCGGCCGAGGCACACGCAGCCGTGGCGCGCGGGTGCCCGGGCAGCGCGGGGCGGAACCGGGCGACGTGCGTCCGCCGGGCGGCCGGGCCGCGGCCCGGGCGGCCTCGCGGGCGGGCGGCGGCAGGCGGTCCCGCCGGGCCCGGCCGGTGCGGCGCGGCCGGCGGGTGCTGAAGATCCTCGGGATCGGCCTGTCCGTCCTGATCGTGCTCACCGCCGGCGCGGGCTGGTGGTTCTACGAGCACCTGAACGGCAACATCCACAGCGTCTCCCTGGACGGCAAGGGCGGCACGGAGAAGGCCGACGCCTTCGGCCGTACCCCCATCAACATCCTGGTCATGGGCTCCGACGGCCGGACCAGCGCGACGGACTGCAAGCTCGGCGGCGGCTGCGCGAGGACCGGGGTGCAGACCGGCAGCAACGCCGACGTGGAGATGGTGCTGCACATATCCGCCGACCGCTCGAACGCCACCGTGATGAGCATCCCCCGTGACACCATGACCAGGGTCCCGGCCTGCGAGGACAGTGAGTCGGGGCAGTCCACGAACGGCTACTACGGCCAGATCAACAGCGCGCTCCAGTACGGCCCCGCCTGCCAGGTGGCCACCGTCCACCAGCTCACCGGGATAACCATCGACCACTTCGTCAAACTCGACTTCTCCGGCGTCGTCAAGATGTCCGACGCGGTCGGCGGCGTCTCGGTGTGCGTCAGCGACGACGTCTACGACACCTACTCCCACCTGAAGCTGTCCAAGGGCACCCACACCCTCAAGGGCGTCGCTGCCCTGGAGTTCGTCCGCTCGCGGCACGGCTTCGGCGACGGCAGCGACCTCGGCCGCACGGTCTCGCAGCACATCTTCCTCAGCGCGATGATCCGCAAGTTCAAGAGCGCGGGCACGCTCACCGACCCCACCGCGGTCTACCACCTCGCCGACGCCGCCACCAAGGCGCTGACCGTGGACGACGGCCTCGGCACCGTGAAGAAGCTGATCTCGCTCGCCGACGACGTGAACAAGGTGCCCACCAAGCGGATCACCTTCACCACCATGCAGACGGCCCCCGATCCCGGCGACAACGACCGGGTGGTGGTGGGCCCGGGCGCGAAGAGCCTGTTCGCCACCATCGCGAACGACCAGGCCCTGACCACCGGCTCCGGCAAGAAGTCCGCGGCGGCCTCCACGACCGCCAAGGCGAAGGCCACCGCCTCCGCCGTGCCCGCGGCCGAGATCGCGGTGACGGTCGAGAACGGCACCGGCATCACCGGCCGCGCCTCCGCCCTCGCGACCGCCCTCACCGGCCAGGGCTTCAGCACCGCCACGACCACGGCCAACGCCCCCAGCCCCGCCGCCGGCAGCACCCTCACCTACGGCACCGGCGAGCAGGCAGCGGCCCAGACGGTGGCCAAGGCGCTCGGCCTGCCCCCGTCCCACCTGAAGCAGGGCACGGGCAGCGGCCTGACCCTGGTGATCGGCAGCGACTGGCCCAGCGGCACCAGCTACCCGGGCGGCTCGTCCTCGCCCGCGCCCGCCGACACCAAGGCCGCCGTCGGAGGCGCCCACGCCTCCACCGCCGACCAGGCCAAGACCTGCGCCAAGGTGAGCCCCTACCGGACGGTCACGTACGAGGGGGTCTCCATGACACCGTCCCAGGCCTACGCCGCGGCGCGGAGCAAGCCCGACTCCGACGCCTGACCGGTACCCGGGGGCCGGCCGTGGGGCCGCCGGGTCAGAGCTTGCGCCAGCGCGCGTTGCACCAGGAGAAGACACCGAACGCGGCCAGGCCGAGCGCGACCAGGGCGAGCAGCCAGGGCCCGGCCGGCAGGTCCCGGAACGCGCGCAGGGTGTCGTCCATGCCCTTGGCCTTCCCCGGCTGGTGCTGGACGGCGGCGACGAGCGCGAACACACCGGCCGCGGCGAAGACGACGCCGCGGGCCGTGCCGCCCGTCACCCCGAGGCCCTCCACGACCGGCCGGACCCGGGCCGACATGGCGCTCGTCCGCAGCTTGTCGCGGAACTTGCGGCGCACGGCCCGCACCGAGATCCACCCTCCGGCGATCACCACGGCGGCCCCCGCGATCCCGAGGAGCCACTGGCCGCCGGGCCAGTCCAGCACCCGCGCGGTGACGTCGTCGGTGTGCCGGTCGGAGGAGCCGCTGCCGCTGCCCCGGTCCCCGGCCGCGTAGGAGAGCACCGAGTAGGACACGAAACAGTAGAAGACGAAACGGAACAGGGCCGCCGCCCGCCGGGAGAGCTTCGACCCGTCGGGGCCGTAGCCGCCGAACACCGCCTCGGACAGCCGCCACAGCGCCATCCCGGCGAGGGCGACGCCCACGATCCACAGCATCGCCGACCCGAACGGCTGCCCGGCCAGCTCACCGAGGGCACCGCCGCGGTCGGCCTGCTGCCCGCCGCCGTCACCGCCGAAGGCGATCTGCACGGCGATGACGCCCACGAGTACGTAGATCAGCCCACGCGCCGCGAAGCCGGCCCGGCCCGCCGCGTCCACGGCCGGGCTGTCCGCCACCCGCCGCGCCCGGGACCGTCCCCGCAGTGTCCATGTCTGTGCATCCATGTACCGCCGGATGCCCCCGGGTACGGCTCCGACACCTTCTCCCGCGGACCCGGCCCGCGGGATCCGGACGGCCCGTTGAGTACCGGGCCGGGCGGTTTCCGTACCTCCCCCTGACGAACGGGTCCGGGATGCGAGGATGGGGGGTCATGACGGCGGGGTGGGGTGTGCGCACGGTGCGTACCGCGGTGTTCGCGGCCGTCTGCGTCGTACTCGCCGCCCTCGGACACGTCCTGATGTCCGGCCGTGACGTGCCCGCGTGGGCGCTGGCCGCCGGCCTCGCCGCCACCGGCGGCGCGGGCTGGTGCCTGACCGGCCGTGAGCGGGGTCCGGCGCTGATCGTCCCGCTCGTCGGCGCCGTCCAGGCGGCCCTGCACTCGGCGTTCTCCCTCGCCCAGACCGCTTCCCCGGGCACCGCACCGCCGCCGGCCGCCATGTCCCCCCTGCCGATGGACATGGGCGCCGCGCCGATGGACGCCATGCACATGGCGCACATGGCGCACTCCACGGACGGGTCCGGATGGCCGGCGTCCGGGATGCTCGCCGCGCACCTGCTCGCCGCGCTCCTCACCGGACTGTGGCTGGCGTACGGCGAGCGGGCCGCCTTCCGCATCCTGCGGGCCGTGGCCGGACGGCTGGCCGCGCCGCTGCGCCTGCTGCTGGCCCTGCCCGTCGCCGCCGACCGCCCCGGCCCGCGGCTGCGCCGGCCCCGCTCGGACCGGGCGCCGAGCCTCGACCTGCTCATCCACGCGATCACCTCGCGCGGGCCGCCGAGGGGGACCGCTGTCGTCTGAAGACAGCCGGTACACCGGGGCCGCCCCTGAGCGCCCCGGTCCACGGCCGTACGCCCGCGCACGCGCCCGCGGCGCGGTAGCCGCTCACGCCACTCGCCGGGTGTCGTCACACCCCGGCACGCCCGTGTCGGCGTGCCGTTGCCCGCTGCCCGTGCGCGCGTCGTAGGGCCGTCCTCCCCCTCCGCACCGGACCGGCCGCGCCCAGGTGTGCCGCGGTCCGGTCACGGTCGACCCGAGAAGGACACCAGGTGACCACTCCTGTCCTGCCCCCGGCACGGACCGCGTACGACCGGACGGCAGCCGCCGACGGGTCGGCGACCGCGTGGGCGCTGGCCGCCCGTCGTGGTGACGCCGACGCGGTCGAGCACTTCGTCCGCGCCCTGCACCGCGACGTCCAACGGTACGTCGCCCACCTCTGCGCCGATCCCCAGGCCGTCGACGACCTCGCCCAGGACACCTTCCTGCGCGCCCTCGGCAGCCTGCACCGCTTCGAGGGCCGCTCCTCGGCGCGCGCCTGGCTGCTGTCCATCGCCCGCCGGGCGGTGACCGACAGCCACCGCCGCGCCGCCGTGCGGCCCCGGCTGTCCGACGCGGCGGACTGGCAACGGGCGGTCGAGTCGGCCCAGCCGCGCGGCCTGCCCGGATTCGATGACGGCATCGCACTGCTGGACCTGCTCGCAGGGCTGCCGGCCGAGCGCCGGGAGGCGTTCGTCCTCACCCAGCTGCTCGGCCTGCCCTACGCCGAGGCGGCCGAGGTCAGCGACTGCCCCGTCGGCACGGTGCGCTCCCGCGTGGCCCGCGCCAGGGCGACCCTGATCGGCCAGCTCGACGCGGCGGAGCGGCCCGCCGCCCCTCCGGCCGCCTGAACGGTCGGCCAGGGTGGGGCCGGCACGCGGCCGGCCCCACCAGGGTCACCGGGAACCAGGAGGCGGACGGAGGACGCGGATCAGCGCGCCTCCGCGCCCGCGTCTGCCTTCGCGTTGGTGCTCGCGTCTGTTTCCGCGTCGGCGTCTGTCTTCGCGTCGGCGTCTGTCTTCGCGTCGGCCTTCGCGTGCGCGTCGGCCTTCGCGTGCGCGTCCGCCTCCACGTCCGCGTCCGCCTCCGTCTCCGTGCCCCGCGACAGACGTCCGCCGATCAGCAGTGCCGCGCACGCCCCGGCCGTCAGCAGTCCGCCGGCGAGGAAGGCCCCCCGCGCACCGGCGAGCGGCAGGATCAGACCTCCGAGCGCGGCGCCCGCCGCGATGCCGGCGTTGTACGCACCGGAGTTCGCCGCGAGGGCGAGGTCCGTGCGGCCCGGCGCCCAGTGCAGCATCGCGTTCTGGGCGGTCATGAACACCGGTCCGAGCGCACCGCCCATCAGCACCAGGCACACCACCGCCATGACCTGACGGCCGCCCGCCGCGTACAGACCGAGCATGCCGAGCGCCTGGGTGGCCACGGCCGTGGGCAGCGCGGCACGCGGGAAGCGGTCCAGCAGCGCCGCGGTGACGCTCACCCCGGCCAGGCACGCGGTACCGAAGGCCGCGAGCAGCACGCCGACCGTGCCGGGAGCGAACCCGCTCACGCCGCCCAGGAACGCCACCAGGTACGTGTATCCCGCGAACGCACCGGTGGCGGAGAGGAATCCCGCCGCCAGTACGGTCCCGAACCGGCGGACGTCGGGGCTGCTGCCGTAGGCGGCGGGCTCGTCGTCCGGACGCGAGGTCGGCAGCAGGACGGCGATCGTCACGAGGCAGACCAGCCCTGGAACGGCCAGGGAGGCGACCGGCACCGGCCAGCCGCGCTGCCGGCCCAGCCAGGTCCCCGCGGGGACACCGAGCACCAGGGCGAGCGAGCCGGCCACGGACAGCGCCCCGACCACACGTCCGCGCACCTCGGGGGCGAACAGGCCCACCGCGACCGGTCCCATCACCGCCCAGAACAGCGCCTGGGCGAGGGCGGTCAGCAGCCGTGCCCCGAGGAGCAGCCAGTACGAGCCGGCCACGGCCCCGACCAGACTGGACACGACCAGCGCGGCCAGCAGTCCCGTGAGTACATGACGCCGGGGCACCGCCCGCAGGGCGTGGGCGAGCGGCAGGGAGGCGACGGCCACCGTCACGCCGTAGCCGGTGACCAGCAGCCCGACCGCCGACAGCGACACCCCGAGGCCGTCGGACATGAGGTCCAGGAGGCCGATGGGCAGGTTCTCCGCGGTGTTGAAGGTGAAGGCGGCCAGCATGAGGGCCGCGAGCACCGCCGGGCCGCGCCGTGCGGCCGGTCGTGCCGAGCCCCCACGGTCCCGTCCCGGCCTCGCCCACCGCGCTGGTTGTGTGACCCCGCCCATGCGATCAGCTCACCGGCCGCACCGGTCCCACCGCAACCGAATTCCGGGCTCGCCGGCGCGGCCGGAGGGTCCTGTGTCAGGCGCATGTGCCAAGTCCGCGCGAACCGCCCTTGCCCGCCCTTCCGTTCAAACGGCGTGCGGTAGGGTACGAGCTGTTTGGTTTAATTTTCAGCTTGGGGGAGGGTCCATGGCTCAGCAGGAGCGAGCTGTACGGACCCGACGTGCTGTTCTGGAGGCCGCCGCCGCCGTCTTCGCGGAGCGCGGATACGCGGCCGCCACCATCGCCGAGATCCTGAACCGGGCCGGCGTCACCAAGGGCGCCCTGTACTTCCACTTCGACTCCAAGGCGGCCCTCGCCCGGGGCGTGCTCCAGGAGCAGACGGGGACCGAGTACCACCTGCCCCGGGAGCTGAAGTTGCAGGAGTGGGTGGACGCGGGCATGACCCTCGCCAAGCGGCTGCCGCAGGAGCCCGTACTGCTCGCCGGCGTCCGGCTCTCGGCCGACCTCCAGGGTCGCGAGGTGCTCGGCAGCGCCTGGCCCGCCTGGGCCCGGATGACCTCGTGCTTCCTGACGGAGGCGAAGGAACGCGGTGAGGTGCTGCCGCACGTGGACCCCGAGGAGACCGCCCAGGTCTTCCTCGGTGCCTGGATCGGCGTGCAGTTCGTCTCGCAGGCCGTGGCCGGCTGGGCCGACCTGGACGACCGCATGTCGGCGCTGTACGGGCACATCCTCCCCGCCATCGCGGCCCCGGCCGTCCTCGTCCGGCTGGACACCGCTCCGGACCGGGGCGCCCGCGTGATCGCCGAGGTCCGGCAGAAGTCACAGGCACTCGCCGGCGTCTGAGCCTGACACCGGTCGCCGCGCCGGACTGTCGTTCGCGGCCGGTCTCTCGGCCGGTGCGGGCGGCGCGGGAGGCACGCGTTCAGGGCATGTACCAAACCGCTGAGTCGGTTTGTGACGGACCTTGCCCGAGCCCCGCGGCCGGGGACCCGGCACCCGGTCACGCCCGGCCGGCCGCGGGGACGAGACCGGGGGCGAACCGGAACGAGACCGCCTCCATCAGCGGCTTGCGCCTGGTGTTGTGGAAGGCGGCGATCCGCCATGTGTCGTCCGCCTCCCGCACCAGCGTGTACGTCTGCACCTTGCCGAGCCGGCGGGGCCGCCTGCCCTTGTAGGTGTCGCCGCGCCCGCTGACGACGGCCGTGTCCGGCCCGGGGAAGCGGATGCCGACGACCTCGTCCGCGAGCCGGGTGTCCTTGAGGAAGCTCGTGAACAGCACGCGGTGGCTCTCGGTGATGTCCCGGCGCCCCTGGTAGAGCGTGCCGACATAGGTGGTGTAGGTGGCGTCCTCGGTGAACAGGCGGCCGTAGGCGTCGGCGTCGTGCTCGTTCCAAGCGGCGACCAGTGCGTCCAGGACGGCGGTGACGGCGGCGGTCTCGTGCGATGCGGGCATGACGGAGGTCTCCCCTCGTGGTTAGACTGGCGCAGTATCTTACTGAAGACAGTATCTGCATACGTGCAGAGATTTGGGAAGGGGGCCACCGTGTCGAATCCCGGGAGCGGCAGGGACGGCGAGCACGTGATCTTCCGTCAGTACCTGGACGCCGTGGGCCTCCAGGGCCTGGCCGGCGCGGAGGCCGCGGGCCTGCACACCTCGGAGTGGTACGCGCTCAGCCTGCTCGGCCGGGAGGGCAGCCTGACCCCGGGCGAACTCGCCACCCGCACCGGGCTGACCACCGGGGCCACCACCCGGCTGATCGACCGCCTGGAGCGCGCCGGATACGCGCGCCGGACGCCCGACCCCACCGACCGCCGGCGGGTGCACGTCGAACCCGTCCCGGACGCGCTCGACCGCGTGGAGGAGGTCGTGGGCCCGGCCCGCCGCCGTCTCGCCGAGGTCCTGGCCCACTACACACCCGACCAACGCGCCCTGATCTTCGACTACTTCGCCCGCGCTGCCCCCGCGTTCCGCGCCGCGACCGAGGAGATCCGGGCGACGGCCCCGCCCGGTCGGGCCAGGAAGTCCGGCTGACCCGAGCGGACCGGCGCCCCGGGCAGCCGCGCGTACGACGGGCGGTCCCGGGCGTACGACGGGCGCTCCCGCGCGTACGACGGGCCTTCCCGGGCGTACGACGGGCGCTCCCGCGCGTACGACGGGCCTTCCCGGGCGTGACATCATCACCGTCGTCCGTACGACCGCTCCCCACCGGAAGGGCACGGGTCACGATGACCGACTGGGAGTGGGACGAGACCCTCTTCGCGGGCGCCACCCCCTACTACCAGCGGGGCCGGCTGCCCTACGCCCCCGGGCTGGTCCCGCGGCTCGCCGAGGTGCTCGCGGCCGACGGCACCGGACGCCTCCTCGACGTGGGCTGCGGACCGGGCACCGTCACCCTCCCGCTGGCCCCCCTGTTCCGCGAGGCCGTCGGCGTGGACCCGGACACCGGGATGATCGCCGAGGCCACGCGCCGGGCCGCCACCGCGGGACTGGCCGCCAGGACCCGCTGGCCACGGCTGCGCGCCGAGCATCTCCCGGCCGGTCTCGGCACGTTCGACGTGGCGGTCTTCGCCCAGTCCTTCCACTGGACCGACCGCGAGCGGGTGGCGCGGACCGTCCACGGCATGCTCCGGCCCGGCGGAGCACTGGTGCACCTGGCCGACCTGAAGACCGAGCGCCGTACGACCGCGGGCCTGCCGTACCCGGCCGTGCCCTACGCCGGTATCGCCGCCCTGGTCCGGCGCTACCTCGGCCCCGTCCGCCGCGCCGGCCGGAGCCTGCTGCCGCAGGGCACCCCGGGAGGTGAGGCGGCGGTGCTCTCCGGGGCCGGATTCGCGGGCCCCGAGCGGCATGTCGTACCCGGCGGACAGGCGCTGGTGCGCACCACGGACGACGTCGTCGCCTGGACGTTCTCGATGTCCTTCTCCGCCCCGCACCTGTTCGGCCCGGACCGCGCGTCCTTCGAGGCGGACCTGCGCCGGCTGCTCGGCGGCGCCTCCCCGGCGGACCGGTTCGCCGAACGGGTCCCGAGCACCGAGGTGTTCGTCTGGCGCCGGCCCCGGCGGGCTCGGTCACGGACCGGCGGGACCGGCTGACGGCGGCTCAGCCGGCGCCGGGGTATCCGATGGAGGATGTATGTCCACGGTCACTAGGATGTGAGGCCAAGACAACCATGCGACCGGCCGCTCGTTGCGGGCCGGTCGGGGTCGCCGATGCCAGGGACCGCTCCCCGGGCTGCGGTGATCTTCCTTCCCAGGAGGACCCTCCGCATGTTCCGACGAATAGGCAACGCCGTCGTCCGTCATCCCGTTTGGACGATCGTGGCGTGGCTGATCGCCGCGGTGGCCATCGTCGCCACCGCTCCGAGCCTGCCCTCGAACAGTGACGAGAGCAGCTTTCTGCCCAAGAGTTACGAGTCCATCCAAGCGGCGCAGCTCCAGGAGAAGGCGTTCCCCAGCGCCTTCACGCCGTCAGCGATCGTGCTCTACCAGCGCACCGACGGCGGCAAGCTCACCGCCGCCGACCTGCGCGATGTCGCCCGGATCAGTTCCGAGCTGGGTGAGAAGCACATCGACCAGGTACAGAAGGTCGTCCCCGGCCGGCCGTCCAAGGACGGCAGGTATGACCTGACCCTCGTCCAGATGGACAGCAAGACCGCCGGTCAGCCCAAACAGGCCGACGCCGCGAAGGAGTTGCGTGACGAGGCCAAGAAGCTGGCCAAGGGCACGGACCTCGAAGCCAGGCTCGGCGGTTCCGCCGCGCAGGCGCTCGACCAGCAGGACTCGTCCAAGCGGGGCGATGCGCTGATCGGTCTCGGCACCTTCGGGATCATCCTGATCACCCTGCTGATCATCTTCCGGGCGCCGATCCTCGCCGTACTGCCCCTGGTGCTGATCGGTCTGGTGTCCGCCGTCGCCAACGGGCTGATCGCCTACGCCACCAAGCTGTTCGGGCTGGAGGCCAACAGTTCGATCTCGTCCATCCTGATCGTCGTGCTCTTCGGCGTGGGCACGGACTACTTCCTGTTCCTGATATTCCGTTACCGCGAGAGTCTGCGGGCCGGCGACGAGCCCAAGGAGGCCATGGTCAACGCGGTCGGCCGGGTCGGCGAGGCCATCGCCTCGGCGGCCGGAGCGGTCATCATCGCGTTCCTGGCCCTGGTGCTGTCCACGTTGGGCTTCCTCAAGCAGATGGGCCCGGCGCTCGCCATCGCGGTCGGCGCCACGCTGGTCGCGGGTCTGACCCTGATCCCGGCCGTGGTCTCGCTCATCGGGCCGAAGGTCTTCTGGCCCTCCAAATCCTGGAAGACGGAACCCGAGAACGCCCGCTTCGCCGTCCTCGGCCGGGGTGTCCAGCGCCGCCCGGCGCTGACCGCCGTCGTCTCCGGTCTCGTCCTGCTCGTCCTGTCGCTCGGCACCCTCGGCTACAAGGCCACCTTCGACCTGGCGTCGGGCTCCATGCCCAAGACCAAGGAGTCCATGGTCGTCCAGGACGAGATCCAGAAGGCGTACTCGGCGGGCGCCGCCGCCCCCACCGACGTCTACCTGTCCAGCACCGACGGCAAGCCGCTCGACAAGTCCGCCTTCGACGCGTACGCCACGAAGCTCGGCGCCGTGGACGGCGTCGCGAGCGCCCGCCTGAACCAGGTGAACAAGGCGGGCACCACCGCGGACTTCACCGTCACGCTCAAGTACGAGGCGTCGACGGACAAGGCGATCGACGCGGTGGGCAGGGTCCGCGACGTCGCGCACTCCTCGGCGCCCGAGGGCACCAAGGCGCTCGTCGGCGGCATGTCCTCGATCTACAAGGACATCAACGCGGCGGTCAACCACGACTACCGGACGGTCTTCCCCGTCGCCGCAGTCCTGATCATGGTCATCCTGGGGCTGCTGCTGCGCAGTGTGGTCGCGCCCTGGTACCTCATCGCCTCCGTGGGCCTCGGCTTCGGCGCCACCCTCGGTGCCACCGTGTGGATCTTCCAGGACGCGCAGGGGCACTCGGGTCTGATGTTCATGCTGCCGGTGATCATGTACCTCTTCGTGGTCGCGATCGGCACCGACTACAACATCCTCATGATCGCCCGGTTGCGTGAGGAGGCGCGTGAGGGCCGGGAGCCGCGCGAGGCCGCCGGCATGGCGCTCCGGCACGCCGGGCCGACCGTGGCCGCGGCGGGCTTCATCCTGGCGGCGACCTTCGCCACGATGATGCTGGCCGGCAACTCGCTGCTCTCGGAGATGGGCTTCGCGGTCTCCTTCGGCATCGCGGTGGCCGCGTTCGTCATGGCGATGTTCTTCACCCCCAGCCTCACGGCCCTGATCGGCCACGCGGCCTGGTGGCCGGGCCACGCCGACCGGGCGGAGGTGCCGGCCGCCGGCACCGGCGCCGGAACGGTCGGCTCCGGGCCGGTCCGGGGCGAGGAGGACCGGGATCCGGCCGGGCGCCGCGGTTAGCGGAGGCCGGTGGGACCGCTGCGTTCCGCCGGGGGTCGTGACGGGCGGCGGCCGGTGACACCGGTCGGCTTCGCCGGGCGTCGCGACGGACGGCGGTCGGTCTGATCGACGAGTCCTGCCGGGCCATGCGGCCCGGCAGGACTTTTTCGTGCCCGGCGCGAGGACCGGCCGGTTCCGTCAGCCCGTGGCGGCGGGGCCGTGGAAGTAGTGGCCCTTGTCCAGATCCGCGAGGAGGCCGGGCTGGACCGGTTCCCAGCCCAGCAGTTCGCGGGTCAGGGCGTTCGACGCGACGGTGTCGAAGCCGAGCGGGCCGCTCAGCCAGCCGAAGTGCTCGGCAGCGGCCTCGGGCGCCACGGAGGTCACCGGCACCTCCAGATGACGGCCGATCACTTCCGCGATGTCCCGGAGCGCGACACCCTCCTCCGCCGAACCGTGCAGCACCGAGCCGGCGGGCGCCTTCTCGGCCGCCAGCCGGAACAGCCGTGCGGCGTCGAGGCGGTGCACGGCCGGCCAGCGGGTGGTGCCGTCGCCGGGGTGGCCGGAGACGCCCTTGGCGCGGGCGACGGCGACCAGGCCCGCGACGAAACCGTTGTCCCCCTCGCCGTGGCAGGTGGGGGAGAGCCGCACCACGGAGGAGCGGACACCGCGTTCGGCGAGGGCCAGCGCCGCCTCCGCGGTGGTCTGCCGGATCGCGAAGTGGGAGCCGTGGAGCGCGGGCCTGTCCCGTTCGGTGGCGAGCCGCCCGGGTGCGACCCCGAGCAGCCCGGAGGCCAGGACGAAGGGCCGTCCGGTGCCGGCGAGAGCGTCGCCGAAGGCGTCCACGGCACGGCGATCGGCCTCGGCCGCCTCCTGGAACCCGCCGCTGAAGGCCAGGTCGTGCTTGAAGGCGAGGTGGATCACCCCGTCCGAGGCGGCGGCAGCGTCCCGCAGCACGGCGAGGTCGTCGACGGTGCCGCGGACGACCTCGGCCCCGGCCGCGGTGAGCGCGGCGGCGGAGGTGTCGGAGCGGGCCAGCCCGACGACCTGGTGTCCCGCCTCGGTCAGGTCGGGCACGAGGGCGGAACCGATCCAGCCGGACGCCCCGGTCACGAAGAAACGCATGGGAGAACCCCAGACTCTTGATGTCAGTGACTGTCATGGACCCTAGCATTCGATGTCAGTGACTGTCATCGCTAGGATCTGGGCATGGGCAGATGGGAGCCGAACGCGCGCGAGCGCCTGGCGGAAGCGGCGTTGGAGCTCTACGGCGAACGCGGGTACGAACAGACGACCGTGGCGGAGATCGCCAAGCGCGCCGGGCTGACCGAGCGCACCTTCTTCCGCCACTACGCCGACAAGCGCGAGGTGCTGTTCGGCGGCTCGGGAGAGCTGGAGGGGCTGTTCGTGCGGGCGGTCGCCGGCACGCCCGCGGACGCCGCGCCGATCGAGGCGCTGGCCGCCGGGCTCGACGCGGCCTCGGAGATCTTCGCCGACCGCCGCCCGTACGCGCGCGCCCGGCACGCCGTGATCACGGCGAACGCGGAACTCAAGGAGCGCGAGCTGATCAAACTCGCCTCCCTGTCGACCGCGCTCGCCGGCACCCTGCGCGGGCGGGGCGTCCCGGAGCCGGCCGCGAGCCTCGCCGCCGAGGCCGGGGTGGCCGTCTTCAAGGTCGGCTACGAACGCTGGCTGGAGGCGTCCGAGGACCGCGACCTGGTGCACCTGGTGCGGGAAGCGCTGACCGGGCTCAAGGCGGTGGCCGCCGGCGGCTGAGCCGTGGTGGCGGACCGCCCGCTCGTACCCGGCGCCCGGCCGTGTGCTCGTGCGCCGGGGCGTGGGCCGGTGCCGGTACGACTCAGCGGGTGGCGTCGGCCAGTCGCCGGAGGATCTCCACCGCCCGCTCGGCCTGATCATGGGGCACGAAGAGGTGGTCGCGGTGGAAGCCCGCCACGACGTTGCAGCTCAGGCCCTCGTCGGCGAGCGCCCGCGCGACCGCGGCGGTCAGCCCGATCGCGTCCAGCGCGGAGTGGACGCGCAGGGTGATCCACCCGGCCACGTAGTCGTACGCCATCCCGGCCGCGTCCGCGTCCGCCTGCGGCAGCACGAGGGTGAGACCCTCCGGCTCGGCGACCGTGACCACCGGGGAGCAGCCGGACGGTACTCCGCCCTCGGCCATGGTGAAGACATAGCGGCCCGGGTTCAGCTCCGGCCGCATGCCGCCGAGCAGGGTGCGCAGATCGGTCTCGCCCGTCACAGTCCCACCCTACGGGCCGTGCGGAGGATCGGCCGCTGGGCCGGGTGACCTGGCGGCGACGGGACCGGGCGCGCGGCGCGTGCTCGTGTGAGCCCTGTACGCGCCCCCGTTTGCGCGACAAGACTGCGCTTCGGCGGGCAGCGGCCGGGCGCCGCCCGCGCATCGTCCGAGCCCGGGGAAGGCAGGTCGGCCGCTGTGCTGTTGCGTCTGCCCACGTCCCTGGCGGAAGCCCGGGAATGCCTCGCCGAGGGGGCCGTGCCGATAGGCGGGGCGACTCTCGTGTGGGCGACCTGGCAACGGGACGGGTTCCCCCGACTGGCCATGTCCCTGCGGGAGGTGCCGGAGGCCAACGTCCTGGGCCGCCAGACCGTGGGCGGCGCCGTGATCCTGCACCGGATCGACGAACGGGTGCCGGACGTCCTGCGGCTGGCCGCCGCCACGATCGGCACCGGCGCCGTACGGCGGACGGCGACGGTCGGCGGCAACATCGTCGGCAGCACGCTGCGCTGCCTGCTGCCCGCCGCGCTCGTCCTGGACGCCCGGGCGACGGTCCTGGAAACCGACGGCGTCCGCGAGGCCGACCTGGCCGAGGTGGTCGCCAAGCGGCCGGTGCTGCTCGGCCTGCGCTGGCGCACGCCGACCGCCTCGGCGTACCGCAAACTGCCCGGCGAGGCGGGCGGCGCGCCACCCCTCGTCGTCGCCTCGGCCCTGCACGCCGGGCAGGACGCGCCCGACCGCGTGCGGGTCGCCGTACGGGACGGTTACGAGGTGCTCGCCGGCACCGCCCCCGGTGACGCCGATGCCGACGAGACCCTCGACGCACTGCGCGGCACCGCCCTCGGTGAGCTGCCGGCCGCCGCCTGGGACGTCGTACGCCCTCAGGTCACCGGCCTGCTGGAGAGCCGCGGCACGGACTGAGCGGATGGTTGGCCCCCGCGGTCGTTCGCGGTCTTCGCGCGGGCATTGGCCGACGGCCGCGCAGCCACGAGCGTCGGTGGCGTGCCATCGTGGCGGGTATGGCGACGGAACCGGACGTGGCGGTGCTGGTCGGGCTCCAGGCTGCCGGCAAGACCACCTTCTGCGCGCGGTGCCTGGCCGGCCGGTACGCGCTGGTCGGCAAGGACCTGTTCCCGCGCGGTGCCCGGAACAAGCAGGGCCGGCAGATGCGGCTGGTGGCCGAGCACCTGGCCGCCGGACGGGCCGTGGCCGTGGACAACACCAACCCGTCACCACAGGAGTGGGGCCCGCTGGTGGAGGCGGCCCACGCCCACGGGGCGACCGCGACGGCCTACTGGTTCCCGCCGGACCTGACGGGCTCCCTGCGGCGCAACGCCGCGCGCGAGGGCCGCGACCGGGTCCCCGACGTCGGCGTCCTGGCCACGTCGAAGCGGCTGCGCAGACCGTCGACGCGGGACGGCTTCGACGCGGTGCGCGAGGTCCGGTTCGACGGGCGGGGCGGCTTCCGGGTACGGGACTGAACCGACAACACGAGGTCAAGGAGTCCAGCCGTGGACGAATGGTACGTGGACGACCGCTGCGTCAACTGCGATGTGGCCCGGCAGTTCGCGCCCGAGCTGATCGGCGAGGCCGACGGGAAGTCGCGCATCCTGCGCCCGCCGTCCGACGACGCGGAGAACCGGCGGCTGCACGCCGCCGTCTTCGCCTGCCCCACCCGCTCGATCCGGCCGGTGACCGGCCGCGCCGACCCGGCGCTGGACCCGTTCCCGCTGGCCCTCGACGACGGGGTGCTGATCTGCGGCCACAACTCGGCGCGGACCGCGGGCGCCAACGCCTACCTGCTCCGGCGTCCGTCCGGCACCGGCATGATGGTCGACACGCCCCGCTGGAGCCGGGAACTGGCCAGGCGGTACACGGCGTACGGCCCCGTCACCGATGTGCTGCTCACCCACCGCGACCATGCCGCGCACGGCCGCCGCTACGCCGACCACTTCGGTGCCCGGCTCTGGATCCACGAGGGCGATCTGGACGCCGCACCGGACGCCGACCAGGTGATCCGCGGACTCGAACCGCTGGAGATCGCCGCGGGCGTCACCGTCCACCCGCTCCCCGGCCACACCCGCGGCAGCGTCCTGTACCTCGCCGACGACCGGTACTGCTTCAGCGGCGACAGCTTCTACTGGTCGCGGACGACCGGTGATCTGGAGGTCGTCGAGAGCGTGACCTGGTACTCCATCGAGGTCCTGGCCGACTCCCTGGCCAGGACGGCGGGGCGGCTGCGGTTCGAGTGGGTCCTGCCGGGCCACGGAGACCGGCGCCGGCTGCCGGCCGAGGAGATGTCCCGGCGGCTGCACGGCCTGACGGAACGCACGCGCCTGCTGCGGCCCCGCCCGGTCGACTTCACGGGCGTCCGCTGGTGACGGGACGCCGCACTGTTCCCTGACAGGCAACACCCCGGGCGCTGTCGGGATCACCGCCCCCGCGCCGGGCACCTACCTTTTCGGTGCACAGGGTCCGACCGAAGGGGACAGGAATGAAGCGCAAGGCGACGGCATGGGTGCTGCCCGCGTTACTGGTGGCGCTCAGCGTGGTGGGCTCCGGGGCTCCGTCCTCGGCGCAGAACGAGAACCGGGCCGCGGCCACGTCGACCACGGCGGTCGGACCGCAGTACGACACCACGCACGTCTACGTCACCCCCGGCTCCACGGACGCGTTCGTCGCCAGCTGGGAGGCGACCTTCGGCGGGACGCACACGGCCAAGGTCGTCACGACCGTCACCCCGACGCCCAGCAGCACCGAGTCCGAGCTGGTCTTCTCGCCGGTCGGCACCCTGTCCGTCTTCGACTTCAAGACACCCGTGCCCTATCCGTTCGGCAGCGAACGGACGGGCTGGCTCATGAGCGACTTCGACACCGGCGTCCGCCTGGCCCGCAAGAGCGGGGCCCAGGTCGTCGTCGCGCCCTTCGACGACCCCATCGGCCGCGACGCGGTCGTCCAGTTCCCGGGCGGGATCAACGCCCAGCTGTACTGGCACACCAAGGTTCCGTCGTACGCGCCGCTGGAGACCGTGCCGGACAACCGCATCTATCTGACGCCGGACTCGGTGGACGCGTTCCTCCGCTCCTACCTGCGCTTCACCGGCGGCCGGATCGTCGCCGACCGGCGGGCGGCGGACGGCGGTGACCTCGGCCGGCCCGGGGAGACGTACCGCCGCATCGCCCTGCGCTCCCCGTTCGGCAACACGGTCGTCAGCGTCACCGACGGCCACCTTCCCTACCCGTTCGGCCGGGAGACCACCGGCTACGCGGTGAAGGACCTGCCGGCGACGCTGCGCAAGGCCGGGGCCTCGGGCGCGAAGGTGCTGTGGGGGCCGTACGCTTCGGGGGGCCGGTCCTCCGCGATGGTGGAGTTTCCCGGCGGCTATGTGGCCGAACTGCATGAAGGAGGGGAGCGCGGGTGACCGACGCGACGATGGGCGATGACGTGTACCAGCCGGACGGGTCGGAGGTGCAGGACGACGCCGGCTTGCTGGACGCGTCCGACACCCTGGACTACCGGAGCGGCGAAGAGGCCCTGGACGAGGGGTACTCACCCCCGGAGCGCCCCTGGGGCGTGGAGCACACCGGCGTCACGGCGGCGGAGCGGTGGCGGGGGGAGAGCCTGGACGAGCGCCTCGCCGAGGAGGTGCCGGACATCGGCGTCCCGGAGGGCGACGGCATCGGCGACACCTGGGGCACGGACGGAGAACTCCTCGACGACGAGGTCGGCGACGAGCGCGCCGGACGGCTCGTCGCGCCGGACGAGGGCACCCACGAGAACACCGAGTCCGACCTGTTCGCCTCCGACCGGGGCCTGGACGGCGCCGGGGCCTCGGCGGAAGAGGCCGCGATGCATGTGATCCCCGGCTCCGAGAGCTACTGACGCCCACCGCGGCCCGATACGGAGGACCACCGAATGAGCACTGCTGCACCGGGGCCGGACGCCGGCCACCACCACCTGCGGCACCTCAGGGAACGGGTGGCCGAGCACCACCGTCGTGCCCGGGCCGAGCAGGAGGAGTCCGCGCTGGAGAACGCGATCGGCGGGGCGGCCTTCGACCTGGCCGCCGACATCGCCCACCCCACCGCCGGTGGGCCGGAGCCCGGCTACGACGTCGACACGGACCTCGGCGTCGACCGGCGGTAGCGGCACCCCGCGCTCCGCACGTGGACACCGCCGGCCGGCCTCGCTCCGAGGCCGGCCGGTCTCACTTCAGGGCTCCGCCGGTGATCCCGGCGGCCAGGTGGCGCTGGGCGGCGACGAGCAGCGCCGCCGCCGGGACGGACGCCAGGACGGCGGTGGCCATGACGGCGTTCCACTGGTTCGTGTGGGCGCCGAGGTACTCGTAGATGCCGACGGTGACCGGCCGCACCGACTCCGTGGTGTTCAGGGTGAGCGCGAAGAGGAAGTCGCCCCAGGCGAACAGGAAGGTGAAGAGTCCGGCGGTGATCAGCGCGTTGCGGCTCAGCGGGAGCACCACGGACCACAGGACGCGGAGCCGGCCGGCGCCGTCCACACGGGCGGCGTCGATGATCTCCCCGGGGATGCTCCGCATGAAGGCGCGCAGGACGAGGATCGCGAACGGCACGCCCGTGGTGGAGTCGGCGAGGATCAGCCCGCCGTAGGAGTTCAGGAGTCCCAGGTCGGCGTAGGCGCCGTACAGCGCGTTGGCCACGACGATGCCCGGCACCGTCTGCGTGACCAGGATGCCGAACAGCACGACCGTGGTGCCCCGCAGGCGGAGCCGGGCCAGCGCGTAGGCCGCCGGTATGGCGAGCCCGAGGCTCAGCGCCACACTGCCGAGGGCCACGACGAGGCTGGTGACCAGGTTGCGCCCCTGGTCGCGCAGGGCGGTGGCGTAGCCGCCGAAGTCCGGGTGGCGGGGGAACCAGCCTGACGGCAGGACGCTGCCCGCCGGTTGCAGGGAGGCGTTCACCATCCAGTACACCGGGAACAGCATCAGCGCGAGCAGGACGATGCCCACGACCGTGGACAGGGGGCCGCGTGCGGGTCTGCGCTTCACCGGCGGGCCCCTCAGGTGTTCCGGGCGCGCCGGTCGGCGCGCAGGTGGACGAGGGCGAAGGCGAGCGAGACGAGGACGAGCACATTGCCCATGGCGGCGCCGCGCCCGAACTCGAACTGCTGGAAGGACAGCTCGTACGACCGGGTGGCCAGGGTCTGCGTCGCGCCGGCCGGTCCGCCGCCCGTCACCACCAGGATGATGTCGAGCACCTTCACCGTGTAGACGACGCCCAGCACCAGCACCACGCCGGCCACGGGCCGCAGCAACGGCCAGGTGACATGGCGGAACGACGCCAGCCGGCCGGCGCCGTCGAGCTTCGCCGCCTCGTAGTACCGGGCCGGGATGTCCTGGAGACCGCCGTACAGCAGCGCGGTGTTGAAGGGGACGCCCACCCAGATGTTGACCAGGATCACCGACACGAGCGCCTCGGAGGTGCCGGTCAGCCAGGGGATGCCCGAGGACAGCAGGTGCAGGTCGCGCAGCGCCTCGTTGACGACCCCGCTGTCCGTGTCGAGCATCCACCTCCACGTCGTCCCGGAGACCACCAGGGGCAGCAGCCACGGCAGCAGCAGCAGCGACCGCAGCAGGCCGCCGAGCGGGAACCTCCGCTGGAAGAACAGGGCGAGGGCCAGCCCGAGCACGAACTGTCCGACGATCGAACCGACGGTGAACAGGACCGTGGTGAGCAGGGCCTGCCAGAACACGTCCGTCGACAGGACGGTCGTGTAGTTCCGCAGGCCCAGGAAGGGCGCGGCACCGGTGTAGAACGTCGCCACCGAGTACTCCTGGAAGCTCATCACGACGTTCTTGACGACGGGGTAGCCGAAGAACAGCGACAGGTAGACCAGGGCGGGCAGCAGGAACAGCCACCGGGAGACCCGCGCCCACAGCCGGGCCCGGGACACCGCCCGGACCCGCGCGGCCCCGTCAGGAACCGGTGGCGATCCGCTGCGCATGCCTGAGTGCTTCCTGGGGAGTCTGCTCGCCCGTCAGCGCCGCCTGCACGGCGGTGTAGATCCCGGTCGCCGCCCGCGGCCACTCGACGCCGAGCTTGCCGGTACGGGACCGGGCCCCCTGCACGCTCTTGACGAAGGCGGCCATCGACGGGGCCTGCTCGGCGTACCGGGCCGCCACCGAGGAGCGGGAGGGCACCGTGTGGTACTGCTCGGCCAGGGCGAGCATGTTCGCGGAGTCGTTCAGACAGGCCACGACCCGGGCGGCCTTCTGCTGCCGGGCCTCGGAGGAGTTCTGCGGGACCGTCCACACCTCACCGCCGAGCGGGGTGACCAGGGTCTGACCCGGCCGGCGGACGGGGAGGGGCGCCACGCCCCAGTGCAGGTTCTTCGTCTTGTCCATCGCGGACATCCGCCACGGGCCGTTGACCATCATGGCCGTCTTGCCGGCGACGAACTGGTCGTGGACATCGGCCTGCGTCCAGTTCAGCACCGACTTCGACATGGACCCGCTCCTGACCAGGTCCACCCAGAGCTGGAGGGCCTGGGCGGCCTGCGGGGTGTCCAGCCGTGTCTCGTCCCCGCCGTTGGACCACAGGAAGGGCAGGAACTGCCAGGTGCCCTCGAAGGTGGCGTTGGCGTCCACGGCCATGCCGTAGCGGCCGGGCCGGGTGAGCTGGGCCGCGGCCGTCTTCAGCTCGTCCCAGGTCTTCGGCACGGCGACACCGGCCTCGGCGAGCATGTCCTTGTTGTAGAAGAGGGCGACCGTGCTGACCGTGGGCGCGAGCCCGTACACCTTCCCCCGGTACGTGCCGGCCGACCGGATGCCCTCGGTGTAACCGGCGGCGTCGATGCCGTACCGGTCCAGCGGGGTCAGCGCGCCGGTCCGCGCTATCTGCTGGAGGTCGGGGTTGTCGAGCATCAGCAGATCGGGCAGGGTCCGCGACGACGCCTGCCGCAGCACCTGCGGGACCAGCGACGTTCCCGGCACGCTCCTGTGCTCGACGGTGACACCGGCGGCCTTGCCGCAGGCGGTGAGCCGCTCGCCCCACTGCGCGTGCTCGGTCGCGTCGGTGTAGTAGTCGAGGGTGGTGATGGACGTCACCCTGCCGCCGGCGGATCCGGAGCCGGTTCCCGCACCGCACCCGGCGGTGGCCACTGCCAGGGCAACGGTTCCGAAGAGGGCGGTGATCCGCCGTGCCGACGGTCTGGCCGCTGAGTTCATGGGGTGGTGCCCTCCGCTGCTGGTACCGGACCGACCCGGGTTCGGATGAGGTGGTCCATACCGGCATGTTCCGGTCCGAGCAGGGATAGTACCGGAAACAAACGATCGGAAGATCAGCGGATCATCCGGACGTCAGTACAGGGCTCCGTGGTCACCGCACTGGCCCGCCGCTTCCCGGATCATCGCCGCCACGGCGTCCGGCCGTGACATGACCACGGCGTGCGAACCGTCCACGACGCGTTCGGTGGCCGCCATGCGCTGGGCCATGAAGCGCTGGGCGGTGGGGCTGAGCATCCGGTCGGCGGCGGCGATGGCGTACCAGGACCGCTTGCGGGCCCAGGCGGGCGGTCCCGACCTCGCGGTCAGCGCGCCCCGCGCGATCGGGCGCTGCGTCACGGACAGCACCCTGCCGACCCGGGGTGCCAGATCGGTGGCGTACACGTCGAGGAAGCGTTCGCGCCGGATGTACAGCTCGCTGTCCGGGTCCCCGGGAGACCGCGCGGGAAGCCCGGCGGCGACGGTCGGATCCGGCCCCGGCATGGGGGAGAAGCGGCTCGTGACGTCCAGCAGGGACTCGCCGGCGTCCAGCCCGAACCCCGCGACGTAGCACAGCGCCACGACGTTGTCGGCGTCGGCGTCGGTGATGACCGCGCCCCCGTAGCCGTGGCCGGCCAGCACGACCGGGGTGCCGATCTGGCCCACCACGCTCCTGAGGTAGGCGGCGTCGTGCGCGAGACCGCGCAGCGGGTTCGCCGGCGCGTACACCGTCAGCCCGGTGGCGTGCAGATGCCGGATGACCCCCGCCCACGACGAGGCGTCGGCGAACGCCCCGTGCACGAGCACGACGGTCGGCGGTAAGGGCATGCGTCCGGACACCTCGGTGACCTCCGGTGAGTGGGGATCTCCAGCCAAGCCCATCCAGGTCGCGCCGGCATCGCGCGAACGTACCAGGAACCGCTCACTCGTCGGGCAGGGCCATGACCAGGTTGGCCAGCTGGACCCGGGAGTTGACCGCCAGCTTGCGGAAGGCGGACGTCAGGTGCGTGTTGACGGTGTGCGGGGAGACGACCAGCAGCTCGGCGGCCGTACGGTTGCTGTGTCCCTCGGCGATCAGCCGCGCGACCTTCTTCTCCGAGACGGTCAGGGCCTCCCAGCCCTGGACGGGGCGCTGCCCGGCCGCCGTCCGCCGTCCGCCGGCCCCGGCACGCCGCAGATCGCGCTGGACGTGGGCCGCCGCGGCGTGCGCGCCCGACGCGGCGAACGCGGCCTGGGCGTCGGTCAACGCCGCCACCGCCTCGGTCCGCCGGCCCGTCGCCAGGAGCGCCCGTCCGAGGTCGGCGGACGCCGCCGCCCGGACCAGCGGGCGCGGGCTGTGCCTGAGCAGGGCGACGGAACGTTCCAGCAGGACCGGGTCGTCGCGCACCAGCCCGCGGGCGCGCGCCGCCAGACCCGTGGCGGTGGGCACCGCCGGATTGCGCGCGGCGTGGGCCTCGGCCTGGGCGGCCAGGTCCTCGGCGAGTGCGCGGTCCGCGCCGCGCAGGGCCACGCGGATCGCGGTGCCGACCCATGTGCGCAGCAGCCGCCAGCGCAGGAAGGGCCCCTCCCGCTGCACCTGCCGGACCCGGTCGACGGCGCGTCCGGCGTCCCCGTCGACCTCGGCATGGACCGCTTCCAGGAAGCGCACCGCGGCCGTGTTGCCCGGGTTCGGCTTGACCGCCAGCCGCTTCCGCGCCTCGGCCAGGTGCTGCCGCGCGGCCTCCCGGTCGCCGCGCAGCAGGGCGATCCGGGAGCGGATCACCCGGCCGTTCACCTGCTGGACGTGCACCTGTACCTCGTCCTCCAGGCGCTCCATCGTCACGAAGTCGGCCTCCGCGTCGTCCAGCCGGCCCAGCTCCAGGTGCTGCCGTCCCTGTGCCCACAGCAGCATCGCCTCACGGATCCCGCCGGACTTGTCCGCCGCCTTCGCCAGCAGCCGCTCGCTGGTGACGAAGTCGTCCATGTGCTGGTACGCGACGATCTCCTCGGGGAAGAAGGTGGGGTCGACGGCGCTGAGCGCGGTGAAGCGTTCCAGCGCGAGTGCGTTCTTCCCCGCGTTGAGCGCGATCTCCCCGAGCGCGAACAGGGCCTGCACATGGGCCTCCCGGTCGCCGGTCGCGACGGCGGCGCGCAGCGCGTCCTCGCCGGCCTGCCGCGCCGGTGCCAGGTCCTGCGCCCGGGACAGCGCCAGCGCGCGCAGGCCGGCCAGCCGCGCCTCCACCTCCGGCGCCGCGCCGCCGACCGCGAGGGCCGCCTCGGCCCGGCGGCGCAGCTCGTCGGCGAGGTCCAGGTTCCACAGCGTGCCGCCGAGGGCGGCATGGAGCCGGCCGAACGTCTCTATCGGCGGCCGGTGGGCCAGCAGCCGGTCCCCGGTCGCGAGCGCCTCCCGGTTCCGGCCGGCCCGGGTCAGGGACACGATCGCCTGCTCACCCACGGCGAACCACAACGGGCGTGCCACCGGCACCAGGGCCAGCGCGCGCGTCATCAGGTCGCCGGCGAGGCCCGGCGTGACCGGCAGCACGTCGGCGGCGGCGCGCCTGAGCAGCGCCACCGCCTCCTCGTCTCCCGGCTGGGCGCCCCTGAGGATGTGCGACACCACGTCGATCGGCTGGTGGCCCGCGGCGACGAGCCGGCCCGCGGCCTCCCGGTGCAGCACCTTCCGGGCCGAGGGCGGGATGTCCACGTAGACCGCCTGGCGCAGCAGGTCGTGCCGGAAGACGAGCTGGTCGCCGTCGTCGTCCAGGAGCCCCGCGCGCACGGCCTCCTCCAGCGCCGGGAGCAGCGCGACGGACGACCGACCGCAGAGCGCGGCGGCGTCCTGGAAGCCGAAACGGCGGCCCAGCACCGATCCCATCCGAAGGAAGCGCAGTGTGTCGGGGTGCAGCGAGCCGAGCCTGCCGCGGACGCCCACCACCAGCCCCGGGGGCACGGGCTCACCGGAGGCGTCGGTGGTCCGCAGCCCCGCCAGCATCTCGACGGCCAGGAACGGGTTCCCGCCCGCTCCGGCGAGCAGCTCGCGCACCCGCTCGTCGACGGCCGCCCCCAGGGTGTCACCGGCCAGCTGGCCGATGGCCGCGCCGGACAGCGGGCCCAGGGACAGGGTGCGCGCCGGGAGCTCGTCCGCCACGGCCGCGACGACCTCCTCCGCCGGGCCGCCGACGCCCTGCCGCTCGGTCAGCAGCCACAGCACGGGTGAGGTCCGCAGACGGCTGGGCAACTGCTTCAGGGCGAACCTGCTGAGCGGGTCGGCCCACTGGACGTCGTCCAGGGCGATCAGCACCGGCGCGCCGCCGGCCCGCTCCTCGATCGCCTCCGCGAGACGCTCCACCAGCCAGATCCGCTGGTCGTGCCGGCGGGCGAGGTCGACCAGCGCGTCGCCGGACAGCAGCGGCCGGTCACCGTGCAGGACGCAGGTCGCCAGCGACGACAGCGGCACGAGGTGGTGCAACTCGTCGGCCTTGCCGAGACCGACGGAGAACCCCGCCGCCTCCGCGCTGGTGACGACTTCGGTGAGGAGCGTGGTCTTGCCGATGCCCGGTTCCCCGCGGAGCACGGCGAGCGCGCCGCTGCCCGTGCGGGCCACCGCGTCGATCAGCGTCCGCAGCACCTCCAGTTCGGCCTCCCGGCCGCGCAGACCGCTGCGCGACAGCGGTCCGCCTGACCCCGCCACCTAGGCCCCTCCTGTCCGCACGCGCCGGTCAGGCCGGCGCCCCGGGGGCCACTATGGCAAAAACGGCAGCTCAGTGCATTGTCAGGAACGCGATGCGTGACCCGGCTCATGCCGACGCGGCCGGTCCGGCTCATGCCGACGCGACGCGTCCGAGCGGCAGCGAAGCGGGGATCGCGGCCGTTCCGCCCCGGAACGACGCGGACCACTCACGCCGGGCGGAGGCGCGCCACGCGGCGGGGGAGGTCCCGTAGGCGGCCCGGAACACCCGGCTGAAGTGGGAGGCGCTGGTGAACCCCCAGCGGTGCGCCACCGCGGCGACGGTCAGGTCCGCGGACTCCCGGCGGGCCAGGTCGCGACGGCAGTGCTCCAGCCGGCGTTGCTGGATCCACCGGCTGACGGTGATGTCCTCCAGCTCGAACAGCTTGTGCAGATAGCGCACGGAGATGTGGTGGGCCCGGGCGATGGAGTCCGGCGACAGGTCCGGGTGCGCGAGGTGCCGGTCGATGTACGCCCGGATCCGCACCAGCGACATCCGGGCCCCGCTCGCCGAGTCATCGGCTCCCCTCCCGAGCCGCTCCTCGGCCAGGGTCTGCACCAGGTCCACCACATTGCGGGCGATCAGCTCGCCCGTCCGCTGCGGATACGTCGCCGCACTGTCCACGAGCCGGGACAGGAGCGGCGTCAGCAGGCCGCCGACCGCCGACTCGGAGCCGAGCGGAGCCGCCGTGATCTGCCGCAGCTCCGACTCGCTCAGCCCCAGCACCTCCCGGGGCAGCACGAGGGACTTCGTCAGGAAGCGCTCGGGGAAGGTCAGCTGGACGGGCCGCGCCATGTCGTAGACGAAGAGCTGCCCCGGCCGCACGGAGGCCGCACGGCCGTCCTGATCGATGTGGGCGGCGCCTTCGCAGAGCAGCATCACCACCACGTAGTCGTCGTCGCCCCCCGCGATGAGCTGTCGGGTGCGCCGAGCCCGCTGCGGATCGCCTTCCACGGCCACCGTCTGCATCGGGCCCAGCGGCGACGTACGGATCGTGCCGCGGGCGACCTCGTCGGGGACGCCCAGGTCCACGGCGCCGAACGTCCGGGACAGGGCCTCGCGCCAGTACGCTCGCCGCCGGTGCGCGGGAACCGTCTTCGTGCAGTAGAGGGCGCCTGAGGTCCCGGGGTCCGGTGTCGATGGATCCGACGACATGATCTCCGCCCTTCGGCCGTTGCGCTTTCGAAAACGCAGCGTGCCAGGGCGGCCGGGTGACCACATCACGTGAACACGTGAGACCAGTGGTACGGGACGGGGGACCGAGCGGTTCCGCCCCAGGTCGGCCGGGGCGGAACCGCCCGGGATCGGCCGGAGCGGTTCCGCCCCGGACCGTTCTCAGGACGGCCGGTTCAGCGGGCGCCCGCCCAGGTGCGCCGCGCCCACTCCGCGAAGGGGGTCCAGCGGATCTGCGGGTGGGCGGCGTGCAGGGCGGGGATGTCGACGCGGTAGCCCGGTCCGTTCAGGAACGCCCACATCGCGTGCATGTCCGGATTGCCGATCGCCGCCAGCGGGACCTGCTCGTGCCGGACCTCCCGCCCGAGCGCCGCGCCGAGCGCCGCCGCCATCTGGGCGGGAGTGGGCGCGTCACCGGCCAGCTCGATGCGCCGCCCGGTGTAGGGAGCGGGGTCGAGCAGCACCTCCGCCGCGAACGCGCCGAGGTCCGGACGGGCGAGCTGCTGCAACGGCCGGTCGGGCGGCAGCGGCAGATCGAGGACGCCCTCCAGGACGCGCTCCGCTCCGCCCAGCGCGTTGTCGAAGAAGTAGGTCGGCCCCAGGATCGTGTACGGCACGTCGCCGGCGGTGAGCTCCGCCTCGATGCGCGCCTTGCTCTCGAAATGCGGCACCCCGCTGTCCTGGTCGGCCCCCGCCACGGAGCTGAACACCAGATGCGGAACGCGCTTGTCCCGCGCGGCGGCGAGGATGGCCCGCCCCTGCTCCACCTCCGCGTCGACTCCGGCCTCGAAGGGAGTGGTGAACGCGAAGACAGCCGCGACCCCGCTCATCGCCGAGGCCATCGACTCACGGTCGCTCAGCGATCCCGCCACCACCTCGACGCCCCGCGCGGACAGTTCCCGGGCGGATCTCCGGCCCGGGTCACGCACCAGCGCACGGACCCGCGCCCGGCGGCCCAGTAGCGCGTCGGTCACCGCCCCGCCCTGCCCGCCGGTCGCCGCGAGCACCAGAACCGGTTGGTCGGTCATCGAAGATCTCCTTCTCTCGTATGCGGTGATGGGCGCCGCCCGGAATGCGTCGCCCCTCGTAACCTTCCACCTCGGCCGTCGTACCCGGCGTCATGGCGCGCGGGTGGCCGCGGCCGGCATCGACGGCGCCACGGCGGCGAGGTCGTCCCCGAGGCGGACGACCTCGGTAGGTGGTCGTTCCAGCAGGTCGACGTCCTGGTCCTGGAGTGCGATCACCAGCGCGGTGTCGGGCAGCGCCCGGGGCAGCCCGGCCAGCAGTGCCTGGGCGGTGGGGCGGTCCAGACCGGCGACGGGTTCGTCCAGGAGCAGGACCGGGGGACGTCTCAGCACGGCCCGCGCGATGGCGAGGCGCCTGCGCTGCCCCTGGGACAGCAGGCGCCCGCCGGGGCCCACCGGGGCGTCGAGCGGCAGGGCCGACAGGCCGACCACGTCCAGTACGGCCTCCAGGGCGGTGGGGTCGGCCGAGGGGGCCGCCTGCCGCAGATTGGCCGCCACCGTGTCGTCGGCCAGCCAGTCGTCGGCCTCCACGAGGGTGACGGTCCCGGCGACGGTTCCGGCCGGCAGCCGGTGCACCGGGGTGCCGTCGAGGAGCACCGTGCCGCCGGGGGCCGGCAGCCGCCCGGCGAGCCGGCCGAGCAGCGTCGACTTGCCGCTGCCGTTGGGGCCGGTGATCAGCGTCAGGCCGGGGCCCGACAGGGTCGTGGTCAGGGTCGCGGAGGAGCCGAGCAGGGGCAGGCCGGACGCCTCCACGGAGCGGGCTCCGTCAGGGCCGGTGACACGCCGCGACCACCGGTCCCAGGTCTGGTCCACGGGCCGTTCCGCGGGCTGGTCCACGGGTCGCACCGCGCTTCGGTCCACGCGCTGCTCGGCGCTTCGGTCCACGGGCCGTTCCGCGCTCCCGTCCACGGGTCGCTCCGCGGGCTGGTCCACGGGTCGCTCCGCGTTCCGGTCCACGGGCCGTTCCGCGTTCCGGTCCACGGGTCGCTCGTCCGTCGCGAGCGGCGCGAGGCGGTCGGCGGCGTCTTCGGCCGCGGCCAGGTGCTGGAGCAGCCGGGGCAGTCGCTCCAGCAGTTCCCAGCCCGCGGCCAGCAGCAGCACCTCGCCCACCACGACGGCGACCGGCTGGGCCGGGGCCGCGCCCAGGGCGATCACCAGTACCGCCGCCTGTCCCACGGCGGCCAGGAGACGCAGGCTCAGCCGGCCGAGCCGTTCGGTCCGGGCGGCAGCCCACTCGGCGGACTCGACGGCCGCCACGGCGGTCGCCGCCGCCTGCCGTGCCTGGGGAACGGCATCCAGACAGCGCAGTTCGTCGAAGGCGGCCCGGCTGCCGAGCAGCACGGTACGCAGTGCCGCCCTGGCCTCGGCGGCGGTGGCAAGCTGGGCCCGCGCCCGCCGGTGGGCGCGCCGGGCGCACCAGAGACCGGCCGCCCAGACGACCAGTTCGGCCAGTCCCAGCCGGGGCATCGCCGCCAGCAGCAGGACCTCCACCAGGCACGCGGTGATGAGCGCCGCCCCCAGCGGCGCGCAGACGTTCGCGGGCAGGCCCGCCACCGTCTCCACGTCGGTGGTGAGCCGGGTGAGCAGCGTCCCGTCGCGCTGCGCGCGCAGCTCCCGCGCGGTGAGCCGGGCCGCACCCCGGGCCGACCGGGCGCGCAGGGCCACCTGGGCGGAGAGCAGGGCCCGGTGGCTGGCCAGGCGTTCCAGGTACCGCAGACCGGTACGGCCCAGGGCCAGCGCCCGCACGGCGCCGGACGGGTACATCCACGACCAGGTGGTGTCGGCCTGGAGCGTCACCACGGCGCAGGTCGTCAGGAACCACCCGGAGACACCCAGCAGCGCGGCACCGGCGAGTTCGCCCGCGCTCGCCAGCAGCATGCCGGTGACCAGGGCCCGGAGCGGGACGGCCGTCCGCAGCAGCCGCCAGGCACGGCTCGGCCTCATCGGGTTCCCCCGTGGTCGCCTCGCGGGACTTTCCCGTGGTCCAGCGTGATCACCTGGTCGGCGAGGGACAGCAGTGCGGGGCTGTGGGTGGCGAGCAGAACCGTCCGGTCGCGGGTCAGGGTGCGCAGCGCGAAGACGACGCGCCGCTCCGCCTCGGGGTCGAGGTGGGCGGTGGGCTCGTCCAGGCACAGCAGCGGGGCGTCCCGCACCAGCGCGCGGACGAGGGCGAGTTGCTGCGACTGCCCGGAGGACAGGCCGGTGCCCCGCTCGCCGACCGGTGTGTCCAGCCCCTGGGGCAGTGTGGCCAGGAGGTCGGTGAAGCCGAGCGAGTCGAAGGCGTCCAGCAGATCGTGGTCGCCGGCGGTGGGCCGGGCCAGCAGCAGGTTCTCGCGCACGGTGCCGGGCAGCAGGTGTGCCGGCTGGCCCACCCAGGCGACCCGGCCGGGATCGGCGGGCACGGGCCGGCCGTCGAGCACGTGCAGCGCGCGTCCGTCGTGCGGTGCGCGCAGCCCGGCCGCCACGGCCAGCAGGGTGGACTTGCCGGCCCCGCTGGGCCCGGTGACGGCGAGGCAGCGCCCGGGCGCGAGGTGCGCGCTCACACCGTCCAAGGCCGGTGTCTCCCGGCCCGGATGCCGGACCGTCACGGCGTCCAGGCGCAGCCCCGGCGCTGTCCCGGACGGCCGCGCCGGGGGCCCGGCCGGTGCCTCGGCCTCGCCGTGGGCGTCCAGGAGGGGGGCCAGCAGGTCGGCGGCGGCGGTCGCCCGGGCGCGGGCGTGGTAGCCGGCGGCCAGGTCCCGGGCGGGTGCGAAGTAGGCGGGCACCAGGACCAGGACGAACAGCGCGGCCGGCAGGCTCATGTGGTCCGGTACGAGGGGCAGCCGCAGGTAGTCGAGGAGGGCCAGCCCGCAGTAGGTGGCCACCACGGCGAGCGTGCCGGTGATCAGCAGTTCGACCCACGCGGTCGACAGGAAGGCGATCCGCAGCACCTTCTCGGTGCGACCGGCGACCTCCCGGTCGTGGCGGGCCAGCGCACCGGCCGCCTCCTCGTGCGCGCCGAGCCCGACCAGGGTGGGCAGCCCGCGCAGATGGTCCAGCAGCCGTGCCCGGTGGGTGCGGATGGCCGACAGCTGGGCGCGTACGGCGGTCTGCGTGCCCAGGCCGATGACCTTCAGGTTGGCGGGCAGCAGCGGTGTCGCCGCCAGCACGAGCAGGGCGACGAACCAGCTGCGCCAGGAGATGGCGGCCAGGGTGAGGCCGCTGCCGAGCAGCATGGCGGTCCGCGCGGGCACGTACTCGGTGAGCCAGTCGCTCAGCTCGTCGACCTCGCCGTCGACCGCCTCGGCCGGCTCCGTGTCGTCCACGTCGGTCCGGGCCGGGCCGTTCAGCGGCAGCGCCGACGCGACGAGCCGGACGCGCAGGGTCTCACGCACGGCCCGGGCACCCCGGGCGGCGGCGGCCTCGCCGGCGCAGAGCAGCGCGGCCCGCAGGGCCACCCCGGCCGCCGTCACCAGGGCGGGCGCCAGTACGGCGGACAGGGGCGCGGCGTGCAGCGCGTCCAGTCCGCGCTGGGCCGCCCACGCCAGACCGCCCGCCCAGACGACGGTGCCCGCCTGGGCCGCGCCGCGCAGGAGCCCCGCGCGGCGCAGCTCCGGCCGGCCGACGGACGCCCATTCCCGCAGTCGTTCGGTCGCCGGGGTGCCGGCGCGGTCCGTGGCCAGTTCGTCCAGCAGCACGGTGGTGGCGGTGCTCACGGGGTGCGCTCCGCCTCCGCGTCGAAGCAGCCGGACCGCAGGTCACGGCGGTCGGTGGCGATCCACGCGGCCAGTGCGGCCCCGGCGAGCACGGTGACACCGAGCGGGCCGATCCACTCGGCCACCCCGCCGAAGACGTCCTGCGACAGGGCCGTCGCCAGGATGCCGAGCACCACCAGCAGGGTCCGGCGCAGCACCGTCCGCACGGCGCCGGAGGGTGCGGCAGCAGCCACCGGCGGGCGCGGTACTGCCCGCAGCGGCGGAAGGACCTGCTCCACCGGATCGGTGTACTTGCCCCGGAAGCTGCGCCACGCGTACACGTTGTAGGCGAGGACGAACGGCATGCACAGTCCCACGCCCAGCACCAGGAAGAGCTGGGAGGAGTGCGGACTCGCCGCCTGGTGGACCGTCGACGCGGGCGGGACGACCACCGGGGCGGTGAGCGCCACCAGAGCGAGCAGACCCGCGGCCGTCAGGGTGGCCACGGCGGCGAACGGCCGCCAGTCCGGAGCGCGGCCGAAGCCCGACCACGCGACCGCTCCGGCGCCGACGGCCACCGCGACCGCGAGCCAGAACGGCGCCGCCCGCAGCGGCTCGTCCAGCCGGAGGTGCTGCGGGTCGGCGCCCGGCAGCAGCAGGCCGAGCACGACCGCCAGTGCCGCCGTGGCCGCGAGCAGCGCCCGTCCGGTGCGACGGGTCCGCGACCGGGACCAGCCCTCGGTCTTGTCCTGCAACCAGGCGGCCCCGGCCAGCAGGTAGACGACGACCAGACCGAGCGCGCACAGCAGGCTGTAGGGGCTGAGCCAGTCGAAGGCCCCGCCCGTGAAGCGCCCGCCCTCCTGCCGGGGGCCGGTGAGCACCGTACCGAGCACGAGACCCTGGCAGACGGCCGCCGCGAGGGACGCCCCGCCGAACAGCAGCGCCCAGCCGCGCCGGTAGCCGCCGGCCGCGCTGTGCATCTCCAGGCCGAGCCCGCGCAGGATGACGGCGATCAGCATGCCGACGAGCGGCAGGTAGACGGCGGGCAGTACGACGGCGTAGGCGCCCGGCAGACCGGCCCACAGGACGACCCCGGCCAGGATGATCCAGCTCTCGTTGGCGTCCCAGGCGGTCGCGACGATCTCGCCGTACTCCCGTCGGCGTTCGGGCCCCGCGGCCAGGCTGAGCATGCCCACCCCGAGGTCGTAGCCGTCGAGGACGACGTACATGCCGAGCGAGAAGAGGGCGAGGGCGTAGGCGGCGTACTCAAGCAACGAGGGCCTCCGGGACGTCGGGCGCGGCGGGCCCGGTGGGCAGTGGCTCGGGGCCGGCCTTGACCGTACGGACGATGTAGCGGACCCAGATGGCCAGCAGGGTGACGTAGAGCAGGACGAAACCGGCCAGGGTGGCGGCGACTTCGAACACGTTGAGGTGGGAGACCGCGTCGGCGGTGCGCAACTGGCCGTACACGACCCAGGGTTGGCGGCCGGTCTCGGCGACGATCCAGCCGCCGGTGATGGCGATGATCCCGGCCGGGGTCATCCACACCATCCAGCGCAGGAAGCGGGGGGAGTCGAACAGGCGCCGCCGCAGGCGCAGGACGACGCCGGCGAAGGCCGTGGCGAACATGAGCAGCGCGGTGAAGTACATCGCGCGGAAGCCGTAGAACGTGGTCCACATGTTGGGGCGTTCGTCGGGCGGGGTCTGGAGCAGTCCGGGCGTGTTCGTCTTCCCGCTGAGGTCCTGGGCGATGACCGAGCCGAGGTAGGGGACCTCGACGTGCAGCCGGTTCTCGCCCCGGTCGGTGTCGGGCACGACGAGCAGGTTGTAGCCGTTGTTGTCGCTCTTCCAGTTGCCCTCGAACGCCTCCAGCTTCGGTAGCTGGTGCTGACCCATGAAGACCGCGGTGCCGTCTCCGACGTAGAGCTGGATCGGCATCAGCACCCCGAGCACCCCGAGGGCGATGGACAGGCACCGGCGCGCCATGGGCTGCGCGGTGACCCGGTTCTTGACCAGGTACCAGGCGGAGATCCCGCCGACGAACCAGGCGGCGCTGATCAGCACGGCCAGCAGCATGTGCGGGAAGCGGTGGGCGAAGGCGGGGTTGAGCAGCACGCTCACCCAGTCCTCGGCGTGGAACTGGCCGTCCACCTTCCGGTAGCCGACCGGGTCCTGCATCCAGCTGTTGGCCGACAGGATCCAGGTGGTGGACAGCAGGGTGCCGAAGGCGACCATCCAGCAGGCCAGGGCCATGGTGCGGGGGCGGATCCGCCCGTCGCCGTAGAGCATCAGGCCGATGAAACCGGCCTCCAGGAAGAAGGCCGTGATCACTTCCATGCCGATGGTGACCCCGATGACCGGTCCGACCGCGTGGGCGTACGTCCCCCAGTTGAGGCCGAACTCGAAGGTCATGACCGTACCGGCGACGACGCCCAGGCCGAAGCCGACGGCGAAGATCTTCTTCCAGAACCGGAAGATCTGGAGGTACAGCGGGTTTCCCGTGCGGACGTACACCGTGTACACGACGGCGAGGAGCACGGACAGGCCGACGGTGAGCGCCGGGAAGGTCATGTGGAAGACCGCGGTGATCGCGAACTGCCAGCGGGACAGCTCGACGACGGCGGGCGAGGCCATGGGTACTCCGGGAGCGGGGCTGACGAGGGTGTGGGGCGGGCGGGGGCGCGCGACCAGCGGGGTCAGGTCCGTGCTGACGGACGCCCCCGCCCGTTCCGCCGTGGGCGGTCCCCGCCAGGCTCAGGAACGGACGAGCGGGGTGTCCACCAGGTGCTCGGCCAGGAACCAGGCCTGGAGTTCGCCGGTGCGGATGATCTGCGACACCAGCAGGTCGTTGGTGCCGTCGTCACCCAGCTCGACGGTGCGGGCAGCCGCGTCGTGGGCCTCGGTCAGGATGGTCTCGTGGGCCTCCAGCAGCCGCGAGAGCATCGCCGGGACCTCCTCGACACCGTCCGGCGGGCGCGGGATCGACGTGATCTCGGCGACGTGCCGGGGGTCGCCCACCGCGACGCCGCCCAGGGTCTGGACGCGCTCGGCGAGGGTGTCGACCAGTTCCAGCTGCTCGCCGGCGTGCTTGTCCAGGAGCAGGTGCAGCTGGTAGAAGGTCGCGCCCCGCATGATCCAGTGGTGCTTCTTGTAGAGGCCGTAGAGGATCTGGGTGTCGGCCAGCACCTTGTTCAGGCGCTGGCAGGAGTACATGCGCGCCTCGTAGGACAGGGCGATGGGGAACTGCTTGACGGTGCCGAACTCCTGGATGACCGCGCCCTTCTGGTGCAGCCAGGGCTGGCTGCTCGGGGGCTGGGTTCCGGTGGTCATGACGTGCCTCCTGCGGATGGCGTGCTTGCGTACGTGGTCGACGCTAGGTGCCGGACCGGGGGGCGCGTTGCCCGGGAGTGCACGCATTGGTGCTCGTCAGCGCACCGGGCGGTACATCGGGCGGGTCACTCGCTGCCGGCCGTGAGCTGTTCCACGACACGGTCGAGATCGATGTGGCGGTGCTCGGTGCCCGGCGGCACCAGTACCTCGGTACGGTGCAGGAAGGCCGTGACGGAGGCGCTCGCCAGGTCCAGGAGCGCCGATCCGGCGCGCGTCCTGAGCAGGACGCGGATCGAGCCGGGGCGGCCCTGGTGCCGCGGGTAGACCACCACGTCCCCGGACCCGCTGGGCCGGCGCAGCCCCTGGGCGAGGAGCGAGCGGGCGAAGACCCACTCGACGCAGAGCGCGGAGGGCGCGCCCAGGGCCAGGCACACGGCGTAGGGATCCGCCGCGGAGTACCTCAGTTCGGCCGGGACCGGTATCGGCAGTTCGTCGGCCACGGTGACGCGGACGCTGGTCTTGCATACGATCGGGCCCTCGTCCGCGGCCCCGGCAGGATCGTGTCTCATGCCGTCCCCCTGTCTGCGACGGTTCGGTGTGTCGGCCCGCGCCCTGACGGGCCGGGGTGCTGACGACGGTACGGCGGGTCCGGGGGAGTGGCTTGCCGACGAGCGCACGGGTTGTTGTCCGAAGAAGAAGCGCCCCGGCGCGGCCTGTGTGTCCGGCGCGCGGACGGTTCGCGGGGATCCTGGGGCCCTGTCCGCCTGGCGCTCGGGCCGGTCCGGCCGGATGATGGTTGAATGTAGAACAATTACTGGGTGGAGAGGTGATCCCGATGAGCAATGTCGAGACGGAGCCCGTCGAAGTACGCTGCGGCACCGAGGCGGACGACGGGCCGCCGGCCGGGACGCCACGGGTCGACGTGCTGACCCCGCGTGACGTGCCCCTGGGCGGCCCGCGCGCGATGACCGTGCGGCGCACACTGCCGCAGCGCGCCCGGACCCTGATCGGCGCCTGGTGCTTCGCCGACCACTACGGCCCCGACGACGTCGCCGAGACCGGCGGGATGGACGTCGCCCCGCACCCCCACACCGGGCTCCAGACCGTGAGCTGGCTCTTCAGCGGGGAGATCGAGCACCGCGACAGCCTGGGCAGCCACGCCCTCGTACGGCCCGGCGAACTGAACCTCATGACCGGCGGGTACGGCATCAGCCACTCCGAGGTCTCCACCCCGCGCACCACCGTCCTGCACGGCGTCCAGCTCTGGGTGGCGCTGCCCGAGGAGCACCGTGCCACCGCCCGGGACTTCCGGCACCACGTCCCCGAGCCCGTACGGACCGACGGCGCCGAGATCCGGGTCTTCCTCGGCTCCCTCGCCGGCAGCACCTCCCCGGTGCCGGCCTTCACGCCCCTGCTCGGCGCCGAGATCGTCCTTGAGCCGCACGCGTCGGTCACGCTCGCCGTGGACCCCGGCTTCGAGCACGGTCTCCTGGTCGACCAGGGCGCCGTCCGCCTCGCCGACGTCCTGCTGAAGCCGGCCGAGCTGGGCTACGTCCACCCGGGCCCCGGCACGCTGACCCTGACCAACGAGTCGGACGACATCGCGCGGACGGTCCTCCTCGGCGGAACTCCCTTCGAGGAGGAGATCGTCATGTGGTGGAATTTCATCGGCCGGAGTCACGAGGATATTGTCAGGGCCCGCGAGGAATGGCAGAACTCCTCGGATCGCTTCGGCGCCGTCGAAGGATATCCGGGAGACCGTCTTCCCGCCCCCGTCCTGCCGAATGCCACCATCACTCCGCGCAGGAATCCGCCGCGTCACTGACGCCATCCGAAAGGCACCCCATGAGCCAGCCTTCCGCCACTCCGGTCGTCGAGCGTGTGGACGCCAGGAATCGCTACGAGATACTCGTCGACGGCAAGCGCGCCGGGCTGACCGCCTACCGCGACCGCGACGCGCAGCGCGTCTTCTACCACACCGAGGTCGACGAGGCCTTCGCCGGACAGGGGCTGGCCTCGCAGCTCGTCCAGGAGGCACTCACCGACGTACGGGAATCCGGGAAGCGGATCGTGCCCGTCTGCCCGTACGTGGCGAAGTTCCTCAAGCGGCACGAGGAGTTCGCCGACCTCGTCGACCCCGTGACGCCCGACGTCCTGCGGTGGCTGGAGACCGAACTGGGCTGACCGCAACCCTCCGGCCGCCGGCCCTCCAGGGCCGGCGGCCGGCTGTCCGCGCAGCGCACCACCTCTGGCCCCACAGCGCACACTGCCCGTGTTCCCCTCGCCCCGCGACGCCTCCGCGGTTAGTGTCCGAGTAGTCGAATTCCACCGGCGTGGTGTTCCCCGTGAAACGCCACGCAGCGACGGGCCGAATATCCCGCACGCGTTCGCTGCCGGGTCAGGCCGTCGCCTGGTCAATTCCCGCCCCCACACGAACGAGGTGTTGTTGTGGAGCGATGGACAAGGCGCGAGGACGAACGGCTGCTCACCGGCAAGGGCCGGTACGTCGCCGATATTCACGTGCCGGGATGCCTGGACGCCGCATTTGTGAGAAGCAAGGTCGCCCACGGCTCGCTGCGGAGCGTGGACTGTGCCGCGGCGCGTGACGTGCCCGGTGTCGTGGGCGCCTGGTCGGCCGCGGACCTGCCGGACCTGCCACCGGTTCCGTACACCCTGCTCGCCCGGCTGTCGACGGAGGAAGCGGTCGCAGGCCGGGAGTGGCCGGCGCTGGTCAAGGACCGGGTGCGCTATCCGGGCGAGGCGCTGGCGGTCGTCCTCGGCGAGGACCGCTACCGGGCCGAGGACGGGGCCGCCGAGGTCACCGCCGTGGTCGACCCGCTGCCCGCCGTGGTCACACCGTCCGCGGCCCTGGACGACTCCGTCCGCCTGTTCGACGGCCTCAGCAACACCGCCCTGCGGGGCGAGGCCGGCGCGCCCATCGACCCGGCCGTCTGGCAGGACGCCGCCGCCGTGGTCGAGGCCACCTACCGGCAGCAACTGCTCATGCCCAGCCCCATGGAGTGCCGCACGATCCTCGCCGTACCCGAGGGGGACCGGCTGACCGTGTGGTCGGGGCACCAGATGCCGCACCGGCTGCGCCGCGAACTCGCCGCGCTGCTCGGCTGGTCCGCCGACCGCATCCGGGTCGTCGTCCCGGACACCGGAGGCGCCTTCGGCTCCAAGAGCGCCGCCTTCCCCGAGTTCGTGGTCGTCGCCTACCTGGCCGTCACGCTCGGCCGGCCGGTGCGCTGGATCGAGGACCGCCTGGAGTCCATGCTCGTCGCCACCCGCGGCCGGGGCCAGGACCAGACCGTCCGGCTCGCCGCCGACGCCGAAGGGCGCCTGCTCGCCTACGAGTTGACGATCAACGCGGACGTCGGCGCCTATCCGCACCTCGGCGTGGGACTGCCCATGCAGACGGCCTGGATGGCGCCCGGCGCGTACACCACCCCGCACGTCCACGCGACCCTGCGCTCGGTGCTCACCAACACCATGGTGACCTACCCCTACCGCGGCGCCGGACGCCCCGAGGCCGCCATCGCCATCGAACGCACCATGGACCTGCTCGCCCGGCGGCTCGGCATCGACCCGATCGAGCTGCGGCGGCGCAACTTCATCCCGCCCGACGCCTTCCCGTACGACACCCCCACCGGCCGCCGCTACGACAGCGGGAACTACGCCGCCGCACTGGACCTCGCGCTGGAGACGGTCGGCTACGAGGAGTGGCGCACGGAACAGGCCCGCCGCCGCAGCGACCCGGACGCGCTGCCGCTCGGCATCGGCGTCTCCTGCTACGTGGAACGCTCGGGCGGCGAACCCGGCGGACTGCACGAGTTCGGCAGCCTGGAGGTCCACGAGGACGGCACCGTCACCGCCCGCTGCGGCGCCGCCCCCAGCGGCCAGGGGCACGAGACGGTCTTCCCGGCGCTCGTCGCCAAGACCCTCGGCATCCCCGAGGCGCAGGTCCGTCTCGTCGAGGGCGACACGGACGAACAGCCCGAAGGACTGGGCTCCTTCGCCAGCCGGTCGGCACAGGTCGACGGCGCGATGTTCCAGCAGACGGCCGGCCTCCTCGTCGAGCAGGCCCGCGAGCGGGCGGCGCGGCTGTGGGACCTGCCGGTTGACAAGGTCGCGTGGGCCGACGGCTCCGTCCACACGACCTCCGGCGATTCGGCCGTCCTGGGCCTGGCCGAACTCGTCAAGGCGACCGGGCCGCTCCGCGTCGAGAGCCGCTACGAGGCCGGCATGGCCTTCCCCTTCGGCGCGCACGTCGCCGTGACCGAGGTGGACCCCGACCTCGGCACCGTGAACGTCCTGCGGCTCGTCGCCGTGGACGACTGCGGAGTCGTCCTCAACCCCACCGTGGTGCACGGACAGGCCTACGGATCCGCCGTCCAGGGCATCGGCCAGGCCCTCTACGAAGGCATGACGTTCGACGCGGACGGCGTGCCGCACCTGGCGAGCGGATTCCTGGACTACCTGCTGCCCACGTACACGGAGATCCCGCCCATCGAGATCAAGGACACCTGCACCCCCAGCCCCAGCACCCCGCTGGGCGCCAAGGGAGCGGGGGAGTCGGGCTGCATCGGCACCCCGGCCGCCATCGTCAACGCCGTGGCCGACGCCCTGCGGATCGCCGATCCCGACCTGCTCCAGATGCCGCTCACGCCGGACAGCGTCTGGCGGGCGGCCCGCGCCCTGAAGCACGAGGAAGGTGTCCGGTGAAACCCGCGTCCTTCGACTACGTCGTCCCGAGCACGGTCGCCGAGGCCGTCCAGGCGCTCGGCGGCACCGACCGCACGGCCCAGGTGCTCGCCGGCGGGCAGAGCCTGATCCTGGAGATGCACCTGCAACGCATCCGGCCCCAGCTCGTCGTCGACATCAACCGCATCCCGGAACTCGACGGCATGCGCGTCGACGGTGACGAACTGCGCGTCGGCGCCCTCGTCCGGCACGCGACCTTCGAGTCGGCCGACGCCGTCCCCGGTCCGCTCGGCACCCTGCTGTCCCGGGCCGTCGTCAACATCGCCCACCCGCCCATCCGTTCCCGGGGCACCATGGCCGGCAGCTTCGGCTGGGCCCACCCCGCCTCGGAGTGGTGCGCCATCGGCGTCGCCCTCGACGCCACCGTCGAGGTCACCGGTCCCGACGGCGCCCGCTCCCTCCCGGCGCGGGACTACTTCCTCGGGCCGTACCGCACCGCGCGCCGGCCGCAGGAGCTGATCACCGCCGTACGCCTGCCGCTGCTCGGCGAGAACACCGGCGTCGGCTTCGTCGAACACCGCCGCACGCACTTCTGCTTCGCCCAGGTCGCGGTCGCGGCGGCCCTCACCGTGACCGACGGCGTGATCAGCGACGCCCGCATCGGACTGGTCAACTCCGCCGACCGCCCCCTGCGGGCCCGCGCCGCCGAACAGGTCCTGATCGGCGCCGACTTCGCACCGCTCCCCGAGGGACCCCGGCTCCCCGACGGCCATCCGTTCGCCCGCGCCGGCCGGGCCGCCGCCCAGGAGGACGCCACGCCGATCGCCGAACCGTACGCCGACGCGGAGTACAAGCGGCAGGCCATCGCCGTCCTGGTCGGCAGGACACTCACCGAGGCGGCGACCGACCTGCGCTCGCGTCTCGCCCCACGACAGGGAGGCCCCCGATGAAGATCACGCTCACCGTGAACGGCACCGCACACGACCTCGACGTCGAACCCCGCCGCCTGCTCGCCGACGTCCTCCGCGACGACCTGGGCCTCACGGGCACCCACCTGGGCTGCGAGCACGGCATCTGCGGGGCGTGCAGCGTGCTCATGGACGGCCAGGCGGTCCGCGCCTGTCTGGTGCTGGCCGTACAGTGCGACGGCCGCTCGATCCGCACGGTCGAGGGCCTCGCCGGGCCCGACGGCGAACCCCACCCGCTGCAACGGGCGTTCTCCGCCGAGCACGCGCTCCAGTGCGGATTCTGCACCCCCGGCTTCCTCATGGTGGCCGCCGGAGCGCTCGACGCCGACCCCGACCTCGCCGACAAGCCCGACGCCATCGAAGGCGTCGTCGGCTCCAACATCTGCCGGTGCACCGGCTACGAACCCATCCGGCGCGCCATCGCCCGCGCGGCCCGGGAAAAGCGGGAGACCACCGCCTGACACGCGCCGACCCCGCACGGACCGCCCCTCACACGGGGCGGTCCCGGACCGACCGAGGAGACACACATGAACGGTGACATCCGCGCCGGAGTGATCGACGTGCACGCCCACTGGCTGCCCCGCGATCTGCTCCCCCTGCCGCCCGGGAACCCGCTCGGCGGCATGAACGACCGCGACGGCGAACTCTTCCTGGGCGACGTCCCGCTGTCGTTCCCGACCACCGCGATGACCGACATCGACACCATCGTCGCCGACACCCTGAAGGCCGGACTCGGCGCGCGCGTCATCTCCGCACCCCCCTTCGCCTTCCCCGTGCACGCCCCCGCCGAGGCCGACGACTACATCGCCGCCTACAACGAACAGCTCGCCCACGCCGTCTCCCGCACGGAGGGCACCCTCGTCGGACTCGGACTGGTCCGGCTGGACGACGCCGACGCCGCCCGCAGGGAACTGACCCGGCTCGCCGCCGCCGAAGGCATCGCGGGCATCGCGGTCCCGCCCGTGGTCGACGGCCGCTCCTACGACCGGGGCGTCCCCCGGCAGATCCTCGGCATCGCCGCCGAACTGGGCCTGTCCGTCCTCGTCCACCCGATGCAACTGCCGCGCGCCGAATGGGACCACCACTACCTGGTCAACCTCATCGGCAACCCGGTGGAGAGCACGACCGCCGTGGCCGGGGTCCTGCTCGGCGGCGTCCTGGAGGAGTTCCCCGGCCTGCGGATCTGCTTCGTCCACGGCGGCGGCTGCGCGCCCGCGCTGCTGGGCCGGTGGGGACACGGCTGGCGCACCCGCGACGACGTGCGCCGCGGCAGCAGCCGCCCCCCGGCGGAGTCCTTCGGCCTGCTCTACTTCGACACGATCACCCACGACCCCGGGGCCCTCGCGCTGCTGCGGGCCCACGCCTCGCCCGACCGGATCGTGTGCGGCAGCGACTACCCCTTCGACATGGCACAGCCCGACCCGGTCGGCTTCCCGCTGGCGCACGGCATCGACGCCGCGACGCTCGAAGCGAACGGCCGCCGGTTCCTCGGGCTGACCACGGCGAACCACGGCTGACGGCAGATCGGAGAGATCCCATGCGAGACCTGGCGCCCCGCCTGCTGGAGTGGCAGGCCGCCGGAGCCCGCTGCGCCCTCGCGAGCGTCGTCGCCGTCCGGGGCAGCGCACCGCTGCGCCCCGGAGCGGCGCTGTGCGTCCACGAGGACGGCACAGCCCTCGGCAGTGTGTCGGGAGGCTGTGTCGAAGGCTCCGTCTACGACCTGGCCCGTGAGGTGCTGGACTCGGGCGAGGCACGGTGCGTGTCCTTCGGGTACGCCGACGACGACGCGTTCGCGGTGGGGCTGATGTGCGGAGGCGAGATCGACGTCTTCGTCCAGGCCGTCGACGACGCCACGGCACGGGTCCTCGGCGCCGCCGCACTGGCCGCGGCGGCCCGGCGCCCGGTCGTCGTCGCGCGCGTACTGCCGGGACCCGACGCGGGCGCCGGCTGCGTCGCCGTGTGGCGGGACGGCCACCTGGGCAGCACCGGCGACCCCGCCCTGGACCTCGCCGTCCTCGCCGACGCCCGCCGCATGCTCGACCGGGACGGCACCGCCGTACGGACGTACCAGGCCGGTGCGTCACGGACGTACGACGCCGGCGTGTCCCGTTCCCACGAGGCCGGCGTGCCGAGCGGGTCGCGGGCCCCGCGCGTGCTGTTCGAGGCCTGGGCCCCCTCGCCCCGGCTGCTGGTGTTCGGCGCCAACGCCCACGCCGCCGCGGTGAGCCGGATCGGTTCCCTCCTCGGCTACCACGTCACGGTCTGCGACGCCCGGGCCACCTTCACCACACCCGAGCGCTTCCCGGACGCCGACGAGGTCGTGGTCGACTGGCCCCACCGGTACCTGGCGGCCACGGAGACCGACCACCGGACCGTGGTGTGCGTGATGACGCACGACCCGAAGTTCGACGTCCCCGTCCTCGCCGAAGCCCTCGGCCGCCCCCTGGCCTACGTCGGAGCGCTCGGCTCCCGTCGCGTCCAGGCACGCAGGCGGGAGGACCTCGTCGCGGCCGGCGTGTCCCCCGACGCCCTCGCGCGGCTGCACGCGCCCCTCGGTCTCGACCTGGGCGCGTCGACGCCCGAGGAGACCGCCGTGTCCTTCGCCGCGGAACTCATCGCCGTCCGCTCCGGCCGCACGGCCCACCCGCTCTCCCTGCTGGACGGGCCCATCCACCCGACAGCCACCAAAGAGCGCCCCGGCGCCGCCGAGGCCCGGTGCGCTGCCGGAACCGATCCGGTGCGCGGACGGACAACCGCGGCGCTCCGCGCTCACTAGCGTGGGCCGGGCGCGAGGCAGGCCCTCCGTGCCCCGCCCGGAGGGTCGTGCCGCAAGGCCCGAACCCGAGGAGTCCCATGGCCAAGCAGACCATCGCCGAACAGTACGTCGACCTCATGGCGCGCGCCGGTGTGCGCCGGATGTACGGCGTGGTCGGAGACAGCCTGAATCCCGTCGTCGACGCGGTCCGGCGGCACGCCGACGTCGAGTGGATCCAGGTCCGCCACGAGGAGGTCGCGGCGTTCGCCGCCGGTGCGGAGGCCCAGCTCACCGGCCGGCTCGCCGCGTGCGCGGGATCGTGCGGCCCGGGCAACCTCCACCTGATCAACGGCCTGTACGACGCCCACCGCTCGATGGCGCCCGTGCTCGCGCTGGCCGCCCACATACCCAGCGGCGAGATCGGCACCGGCTACTTCCAGGAGACCCACCCCGACCGGCTGTTCGCCGAGTGCAGCCACTACTCCGAGCTGATCTCCTCACCGCGCCAGATGCCCCGCGTGGTGCAGACGGCCATCCAGCACGCCGTCGGCCGGCGCGGGGTCTCGGTCGTGGCCCTGTCCGGTGACACCGCCGCCGAGGACTCCCCGGACGCGGCACCCGAACTCGCCATGCCCCTGGACCTGCCGGCCATCCGCCCCAGCGACCAGGAGATCGCCCGGCTCACCGAGCTGGTGGACGGCGCCGAACGCGTCATGGTGTTCTGCGGCCGGGGCGTCGCCGGAGCCCACGCCGAGGTGATGGAGTTCGCCGGGAAGGTCAAGGCCCCGGTCGGCCACGCCCTGCGCGGCAAGGAGCACATCCAGTACGACAACCCGTACGACGTCGGCATGTCCGGACTGCTCGGCTACGGCGCCGCGTACGAGGCCATGCACGAGTGCGACCTGCTCATCCTCCTCGGCACCGACTTCCCGTACACCGACTTCCTGCCCCGCCACGTGCGCACCGTGCAGGTCGACGTGCAGCCCGAGCGGCTCGGCCGGCGCACCCAACTCGACTTCGCCGTCTGGGGAGACGTACGCGAGACCCTGCGCTGCCTGACGCCCGCGGTGCGGGAGAAGCAGTCGCGGCGGTTCCTCGACCGGATGCTGGAGCGGCACGCGCACGCCCTCGAAGGCGCCGTCAGCGCCTACACGCGCGACGTCGAGCGGCACACCCCCATCCACCCCGAGTACGTGGCCTCGGTGCTCGACGAGGAGGCCGCCGACGACGCCGTGTTCACCGTCGACACCGGCATGTGCTGCGTGTGGGCGGCGCGTTACCTCACGCCCAACGGCCGCCGCCGCATCCTCGGCTCCTTCGTGCACGGCTCCATGGCCAACGCGCTGCCCCAGGCCATCGGCGCCCAGTTCCTCGACCGTGGCCGGCAGGTCGTCTCGCTCTCCGGCGACGGCGGGTTCTCCATGCTCATGGGCGACTTCCTCACCCTCGTCCAGTACGACCTGCCGGTCAAGGTGGTCGTCTTCAACAACTCCTCCCTCGGCATGGTCGACCTGGAGATGATGGTCGACGGCCTGCCCCCGCACGGCACGACCTACCCGCACGCCGACTACGCCGCCATCGCCACGGCCGCCGGAGCGCGCGGCATCCGGGTGGAGCAGCCCGGTCAGGTCCGGGAAGCGCTGCGCGAGGCGTTCGCCCACGACGGTCCCGCGCTGGTGGACGTCGTCACCGACCCCGCCGCGCTGGCCGTGCCCCCGAAGATCACCACCGAGCAGCTCACCGGCTTCGCCCTGTCCGCGAGCCGGACCGTCCTGAGCGGAGGCGTCGGCCGCATGCTCCACCTGGCCCGGACCAACCTCCGCAACATTCCCCGCCCCTGACCCGGCGCCCCTACCGGGCGGACGCGGGGCCGGACCCGGCCGGTACGACCGGCCCCGCCACGGTGTCGAAGGCATGGGTCACCTCGGGCCCCGTCCCCGGCGCGAGCAGCTCACGGGCCTGCTCCTCGCGCCGGCGGTCGGTGTCCGTCCACCGGACGTGGTGCTGGGCGCGGTGCTCCGCCCAGGTACTGACCAGGTAGTTCTCGACGAAGCGCGCCGGGTCGTTGCCGTCCTGGTAGAGACCCCAGGACAGGGCCCCCGTACGGCGCCGGGAGCGGGCGACCTGGCGCATGCGGACCGTGAACGCGGCCCGGTTCTCGGCGGGGACGCGGTAGACGACGGAGACCAGGACCGGGCCGTCGGCCTGGCCGGGCTCGAACACCAGGGGCGGAGCCGGCCAGTGGTCGGACGGCGTGGGGTTGATGCCCTCGGCGTCGTACAGCGGCCACCGGCGCACACTGGCCGCGCTGAGCAGCATCACCGCACCGGCGATCAGCAGGCACGCGCTGAGCCCGACCCAGTCGGCGACCGCGCCCCACAGCGGTGCCGCGAGCGCCTGACCGCCCTGGAACACCAGCAGGTACACCGCGAGGCCACGCGCCCTGACCCAGCCGGGCAGCCGCGTCTGCACGGCCGCGTTGAGCGTGGACAGCACCCCGATCCAGGCGAGTCCCGCCGGCAGCAGGGCGACCGCGACCACCCAGGGTGTGCGGACCGTCGCCAGCACGGCGAGCACGCCGGCGAACACCACGGCCCCGGCGGCGAGCGTGCCGTTGATACCCAGCAGGGCGCGGACGCGCGGCAGCGCGAACGCCCCCGCCACGGCCCCCACGCCGACCGCCGCCAGCAGGACCCCGTACCCGGCCGAGCCGAGGCCGAGGGAACTGCTCGCGGTCAGCGGCAGCAGCGCCCACAGCGCGGCACCGCCGGGGATGAACAGGACCGTGCGCAGCAGCACCCGGCGGACGCCGGGCGCGTTCCACACATAGCGGCGGCCGGCGTACAGGGCCGCCAGCAGCCCGTCGTTCCCGGGGAGGGTCGCGGTCGCCGGCTCCGGGCGCCGCCACGCCATGAGGACGGCCGCGATGCCCAGGTAGGAGGCCGCGTTGAAGGCGAAGACCCAGCCCGCGCCGGCCGCCGCGACCACCGCCCCGCCGAGCGCCGGGCCGACGGCACGGGCCAGGTTCACGTTCACCGCGCCCAGCGCCGCCGCCTGACCGAGCCGCCGGCGCTCCACCAGTTCCGGCTGGATCGCCTGCCACGCCGGGCCCATCAGCGCGGTGCCGCAGCCCAGCAGGAACGTGAGCACGAGCAGCATCGCCGGCGTCAGGGCGTCCAGGAACGCCAGCACGGCCAGCACGCCGGACACGGCGAGCATCGCGAACTGCGCGGCCAGCAGCACCGAGCGCCGGTCGAAGCGGTCGGCGACCACCCCGGCGGGCAGGGCCAGCAGGACCACGGGAAGGCCGGCGGCGGTCTGCACGAGCGTCACCAGCGCGGCACCGTGCCCGACCAGCAGCCACTGCGCGCCCACGGTCTGCATCCAGCTGCCGACGTTCGAGACCAGCTGGGCGATCCACAGGGCGCGGAAGACGCGCGCCGCGAGCGGCGCCCAGGGGGAGTCGGTCGCGGCGGGTGCGGGGGCTGAAGGGGGGCTGCTCATGCCCGCGACAGTAGGGGCCGCCGTCCTCCGGCTCTTGACCATGAGCGCATGGGCTGTGATCCGGCAGCGCAGCCCCGGTCACTGTCTTGTCACTTATTTCGCACATCCACCGGCCTACGCTCCGGGCGACGCGGAGCCGACTACGGATTCCCCGGTACGGCCGCTTCAAACACGTCAACGGTTCGGAGGCAAGGGCGGTTCATGTCCCGCACAGGCACGTCCCTCACCGGCAGGCGCACGGCCGGCCCATCCACGGCCGGCACCTCACCGGGCAGCAGGATGCGGCGGATGCCCATGGGCCTGGACATCGTGATCAGGGACGCGGTACCCGCAGGCCTGCCCCGGGAGAGGCCGCCGGGCGCGCCGCCGGTTCCCGCGGCAGGTCCCCGGCGGCTGATCGCCCGGGAGGGCGGCGAGTACCTCTTCGTGGGGCTGCGCGGCGCCGGCGGCGCCTTACTCGGGCGGCAGCCCGCCACGGACACGGCCCTCGGCCCCGGCGACATCTGCTTCTACGACGTGCACCAGCCCCCGGTGCTGGACTTCCCCCGGCACGCCCGCCTGAAGGTCTTCCTGCTCTCGCGGCACCTGCTCGGGCTGGCCCGGTCGGACGTGCCCCGCCTCACGCACGCCCCGGTCACCCCGACGTCCCGGCTGGGCGCCCTGCTCTCGCCGTTCCTGTCCGACTTCGCCGACACGGCGGCGGTGGCCCGGTCCGCGGTCGGCGACATGCTCGCCTGGAACGCCGTGAGCCTGCTGTCCACCCTGGCCGGCGAGCATCTGGCCGACCAGGCGCGGGGGCGGGAGCCGGACACCCGGGCGCCGCTGATGTCGGACATCCTGGACTTCATCGACCTGCGGCTCAGCGACACCGGCCTGTCCCCGAAGGCGATCGCCCGCGCGCACCACATCTCCGTCCGCTACCTGCACAAGCTGTTCCGGGAGGAGGGCACGACGGTCGGCCGGCTCATCCAGCGCCGGCGGCTGGCCGAGTGCCGGCGCGTCCTCACCCTGCGTTCCGCGGAGAACCTGACCATCGCGGCTGTCGCGCACCGCTGGGGCTTCGCGAGCCCCACCCACTTCAGCCGTGTGTTCCGCGCCACCTATGGCATGTCGCCCAGTGAATGGCGGGAGTTGGCCGTGCGGGGCGACCGGGAGGCCGGGGGATGACCCGGCCTCCCGGTCCGTGACTCCTCCGTCAGGACGTCGGCCGGGTCCAGTCGGCACCGTCGGTGGACAGACGGTGGGTCATCACGGAGGTCACCGCCAGGAGCAGCAGGCACAGGACCAGGGTGAACACGAGGTGCCCGTGCAGGACGAGTTCCGCGCCGACGAGGGCGCCGAGCAGCATGGCCACCACGGACAGGATCCGCCGGCCGGGCCTCGGCGCCGCACCGCCCGCCGGCGGCGAGTCCGCGGCCAGACCCGTGAGGGTCAGCGTCAGTACGGTCGTGGTGAGGTCCGGCACGCCGAGGCGCCGGGCGACCGCGTTCTGCAACCCCATGGCGAGCCCGAGGCACACGATGAGCGTGTACTCGACGCCGGTGGTGACCCGGCCGTCGGCGACCGCCGTGACGACGACGGTGACGGCGACCAGCACCGTCTGCGCGGCGGTGGCCGTCTTCAGCAGGTTCCCGCGGTGTCCCGCGAACCGGGTCCCCAGCCGGCCGCCGGTCAGCGCGCCGGTGAGGAAGGCCACCAGCGCGACGACGGAGGCGAGCACGGACAGGGTCTGGGCCCCTGCCAGGGCGAAGCCGAGGAACACCACGTTGCCCGTCATGTTGGCGACGAAGACGTGGCCCAGAGCCAGATAGCTCACCGCGTCGACCAGACCGGTGACCACGGTCAGGGTGAGCATCAGGGGAGGCAGCGGGCCGTGCCGGTCACCCTTGGGCGGGACGAGCGTGTGGGCCGCGTCAGTCAGCAGGCTGCGCATAGGTCTTTCCTTCCGGTACCAGGGGCGGGCGGTGCAGCACGAGCCGGGTCAGCAGCCCGCTCGCCGGACCGATCACGATCGCGGCGACCGCGACCCACACCCTCCATGGTGTGATGCCCAGCGCGTGGTCGAGGGACCACGCGCCGGGCCCCGTGAGGGCCAGCGCCGCGGAGACGACCACGAGGACCAGCGGGTACTCGTAGCCGTCGTTCTGCACCCACAGGCCCTTGGGCCGCTTGACGGTGCCCGCGACCGTCATCACACCCATGGCGGCCATCGCCGCCATGGGCGTGAGCAGACCGGCGGTCAGGAACAGGCCGGCCCCGATCTGGCTGACGCCCGCGACGACCGCGGTCAGCCGGCCCCCACGGAACCCGTCGTGCCGGAACTCCTCGGTTCCGCCCGCCAAGCCGTGGCCCCCGAGCCGGAAGCTCACCTTCTGCACCCCGTGGCCGGTGATGAGGAGTCCCGCCACCACCCGGAGGACCAGCAGTCCCGCGTCCATCTCTTCCTGCCTGTTCCTGACTCGGTCCTTGATCGCTGTGCTGGGAGAGGGGCTCAGCCGGCCGCGTGGCCGCCGATGAAGGTCTGCGCGTACACCAGGCCGAGGCCGTAGGCGCCGCCGTGCTCCTTCACGACCTCCGTCACCGGCACGTACGTCTCGCCGCGGGCCCAGTCACGCTGGAGCTCCAGCAGCACCTGCACCCAGGTGACCGGCACGGCGCCGCCCTGGATCATGCGCTGGACCGCGTGCTCGTGGGCCTGCGGGCTGACACCGCCGGACGCGTCGGTGACGACGTACACCTCGTAGCCCTGGGCGATGGCGGAGAGCACCGGCAGCACGACGCAGACCTCGGTCCACAGACCGGCGATGACGAGCTTCTTGCGGCCGGTCGCCTTGACGGCCTCGACGAACGCGGTGTCCTCCCAGGCGTTCATCGTGGTGCGGTCGACGATCTCCTGGTCCGGGAACACGTCCGCGAGCTGCGGCAGGATCGGACCGGAGAAGGACTCGGCGGCCACGGTGCTCAGCACGACGGGCACGTCGAACACCTTGGCGGCCTTGGCCAGACCCAGGGTGGAGTTGATGATCGCGGTGCGGTCGCCGCTGCCGGTGCCGAAGAACATCTGCGGCTGGTGGTCCACGAACAGGACCGCGCAGTTGTCCGGGGTCAGCAGGTCGGGGCTGGGGGACGCCGTGACCTGGGCGATGTCGACCATGAAAGTGCCTTTCCATACATGAGTAACGGCGCGGACGGGCGTCCGCGTCGGACAATGACCGTCCCTGGGACGGAGTCTGTGGGTGCGAACGAGACGCGGATCGCTCAGAGGGCGAAGCAGGGATCGAACGGCATGTCGGCGGCGCCGGGGGCCAGACCGCGCCGTGCGCGCCACGCGCGGTGCTGCTCCGACTCCGCGACGGCCTCGCCGAGGGCCTCCGCCTGGCGCGCACCGGCCGGCCCGGACGCCTGGTAGCCGCCGAAGTGCGCCACCGGGCTCCATGCGGGGGTGACGGGCGGCAGCTCCTCGTCCAGGCCCTCGTACTCGCGGGCGGCGTAGACGATCCGGCCGCCGGTGACCGTGAGCAGCGACTCGATGTGTGCGATCTCCGGCTCCGGCACGGTGAAGTAGTCGTCGGACAGCACCGCGAGGTCCGCGTAACACCCCGGCCGCAGCACGCCCTTGACCTGCTCCTCGCCGGTCAGTTCGGCGCCGGCGACGGTGAACATCCGCAGTGCGGTCTCCCGGTCGACGCGGTTGCCGGGGGAGCGGAGCACCAGGTCGCCGATGTCCCGTCCGCTCACCAGCCAGTGCAGGGCGACCCACGGGTTGTAGGTGGACACCCGGGTGGCGTCGGTGCCGGCGGCCACGGTCAGTCCGCGGTCCAGCATGGCCCGGATGGGCGGGGCGTCCGCGGCGGCACCGGGACCGTAACGGCGCAGGAACGCCTCGCCCTGGAAGTACAGCCGGTTCTGGACGGACATGGCACCGCCGAGCGCGGCGACACGGTCGAGGCTCTCCACGGACACGGTCTCCGCGTGGTCGAACAACCACCGGTTCCCCGCCGGGAAGAGTCCCTCGGCGGCCAGCTTCTCGAAGACCGCGAGATCCCGGCGGATCGTCTCGTCGTACGTGGCGTGCAGCCGGAATCCCCAGCCGTTCTCCATGAGGAGACGCACGGCCTTCTCGAACTCGCCCTCGTAGTCGCTGAGTTCGGGGCGCGGCTGGCCGAAGTTCTCGAAGTCCGCCGCCGCCCAGGTCAGGTTCTCGCCCGCGCCGTTGAGACGCAGCCACGCGTCCCCGTCCTCCGGGCGGGCCATCTCGATCCAGCGGGTGAGGTCGGCCAGCTCCTGGCCCGCGGTCTGCGGGAAGAGGTGATAGGCGATGCGCAGCGACAACTGACCGGCTTTCGCCAGCTCGATGACGGTGCTGTAGTTCTCGGGGAAGTTCTGGAAACCGCCGGCGGCGTCGATCGCCGAGGTCAGGCCGAACCGGTTGAGTTCGCGCAGGAAGTGACGGGTCGACACCTTCCGGTCCTCGCCCTCCAGGACCGGCGCCTTGGCCAGCGTCGAGTAGAGGATGAGGGCGCTCGGCGCGGCCAGCAGCATGCCGGTCGGCTCCCCGTCCCGGCCGCGGACGATCTGTCCGCCCTTCGGGTCGGGCGTGTCCTTGGCGAACCCGGCGGCCCGCAGCGCCGCCCGGTTGAGGACGGCCGACTGGTACAGGTGCAGCACGAACACCGGGGTGTCGGGGGCGGCGGCGTTCAGCTCGGCCACCGTCGGCAGCCGCCGCTCGGCGAACTGGTCGGCCGACCAGCCACCGACCACCCGCACCCACTGGCCCTTCGGCGTGCGCGCGGCCTGTTCCCGCAGCATCGCCAGGGCCTGGCGGAGCGTCCGGACCCCGTCCCAGCGAAGCTCCAGGACGTAGTTGAGACCGCCCCGGATCACATGCAGATGGGCGTCGTTGAGCCCCGGGATCATCCGCCGGCCGAGGGCGTCCACCACCTTAGTGCCGGGCCCGACGTGCGGGGCGACGTCCTTGTCGTCGCCGACGACCGTGATGACACCGCCTCGCACCGCGAGCGCCTCGGCACGCGGGCGGCGCGGGTCCCCCGTATGGATGCTGGCGTTGCGGACGACCAGCTCCGCGGCGTCGTCGATGGCCTGGGGAACAAGCCCGCCGACCGGCATGACAGACACGTGTGCGAGACCTCCTGCGTGGTGGGCGTCCTGGATGTCCGCCGCGCCCGCGCTCGGCGGCCGGGAACAGCGACGAGCGGGGCGACGGGAAACGCGATCGAAGACGCGGGCGAGAACAGCGGCGATGGCGCGGGAGTCCGCCGTCGTATCCGATGGGCGAAGCGCGACCGCTGTGCCCTCACGCTAGGGCCGGGGAACACCGCCATGTATCCCGTCCGTGCACTGACCCGTACCTCACAGTGCACTCGGCGCGCGGCGGGCGGCGTTCGTGCACTTTGAGGACGCCACGCGTGCACGGACGGGCAATCGCCCCGCCGGCAGCGGCTCTACCGTTGCGCTCAGCGGCGCCGGAGTGCCCAGCACGTCGATCCGGCTCGTATGCCGGAACGACCGGTGCCCCCTCTGCATGTCCAGGAGATTCACATGTCTGATGCCCAGGCGCCGGTGACCCCGGTGCTGGAGCCCGCCGCGGCCGAGTTCGTGGCGGCGACCGCCAACCCGCCCTACCTCTTCGACCTGGCCCCCGCCGAGGGCCGCAAGGCCGTCGACGAGGTCCAGTCCGGCGAGATCGACAAGCCCGCCGTCGACGAGGAGTGGATCACCGTCCAGGGCGGCCCCACCGGCAGCGTCCGGGCACGGATCGTCAAGCCCGCCGGCGCCACCGGTACCCTCCCCGTCATCTTCTACATCCACGGCGCCGGCTGGGTCTTCGGCAACGCCCACACCCACGACCGCCTCGTGCGCGAACTCGCCGTCGGCGCCGACGCGGCCGTGGTCTTCCCCGAGTACGACCTCTCTCCCGAGGTCCGCTACCCGGTCGCCATCGAGCAGAACTTCACCGTCGCCAAGTGGGTCGTGGAGGAGGGTGCCTCCAAGGGCCTGGACGGCTCCCGCCTCGCCGTGGCCGGTGACTCCGTCGGCGGCAACATGACCGCCGCGCTGACCCTGATGGCCAAGGAGCGCGGCGGCATCCCGCTCGTGCAGCAGGTGCTGTTCTACCCGGTCACCGACGCGAACTTCGACACGGCGTCGTACCACCAGTTCGCCACCGGCTACTTCCTGCGCCGCGACGGCATGCAGTGGTTCTGGGACCAGTACACGACCGACGAGTCCGAGCGCGCCCAGATCACCGCCTCCCCGCTGCGCGCCACCACCGAGCAGCTCACCGGTCTGCCCCCGGCCCTGGTCATCACCGGCGAGGCCGACGTGCTGCGCGACGAGGGCGAGGCGTACGCCAACAAGCTCCGCGAGGCCGGTGTGCCCGTCACCGCGGTCCGCTTCCAGGGCATCATCCACGACTTCGTGATGCTCAACGCGCTGCGCGGCACGCACGCCGCCGAGGCCGCCATCACCATGGCGGTCCGCACGCTGCACGCGGCCCTGCACACCGCCTGACCGCGAGGAGACGCACGGACATGAGCACCACTCCCACCGTCGTCCTGGTGCACGGCGCCTTCGCCGACGCGGCGAGCTGGTCCGGGGTCATCGAGGAGCTCCAGAGCCACGGCGTTCCCGTGATCGCGCCGCCGAACCCGCTGCGCGGCCTCGCGTCCGACGCCGCGTACGTCGCCTCCGTCGCCTCCCAGATCGACGGTCCGGTCGTGCTGGTCGGCCACTCGTACGGCGGTGCGCTGATCACCGTGGCCGGCACCACCGAGAACGTCGTCGGCCTCGTCTACGTCGCCGCCTACGCCCTGGAAGAGGGCGAGAGCCTCGGCGAGCTCCAGGGCCGCTTCCCGCTCTCGCCGCTGGTGAGCAACCTCAAGCAGTGGACGTACCCCGTCCCGGGCGGCGAGCCCGCCGTCGAGGTCACCATCGCCGAGGACGCCTTCCCGTCGGTCTTCGCCGCCGACGTGCCCGTGGAGGTCACCAAGATCCTCGCGGCCGCGCAGCGTCCGCTGGCCGCCGCGGCCTTCGAGGAGAAGGCCCCCGCCGCCGCCTGGAAGACCAAGCCGTCCTGGGCCCTGGTGGCCGGCGCGGACAACGCCATCAACCCGGAGGTGGAGCGCTTCGGCGCGAAGCGGGCCGGGGCGACGATCGTCGAGATCGAGGGCGCCTCGCACGCCGTGGCCGTCTCCCAGCCGAAGGCCGTCGCCGAGCTGATCCGCGACGCGGTCCGCGCGACCGGCTGAGCCGGCTCCACGAACGACCGCGCGGACGCCTCCCCCGTATCGCGTCCGCGCGGTCTCGCGTGCCCGCGCCGCACATGGACGGCGTCCGCGATCGCGTCCGCGCCTACCGCGACGGCGTCACCCACGTAGACGCCTCGCGGGCCGGGCGGGGCGCCGGCGGGCAACTGCCCCTCCCCGAAGCCTTCATGGCGGTCGCCGCCCCGATGGGCTGGGAGCACGGCTGCGACCTGTTCCCGCTGACGGGCGCGGCCGACGACGTCGTACGGCCGTCACAGGACCGCGAGACCCTCGTCGAGGCCGGCCGGCGCCGACTGGTCGGCGGCCAGGAGGACGTGATCAGCGACGCACTCGACCTCGCACACCCGGCCGTCGGGTGAACACAGGTGAATGGGGCCCTGAATGGAAGCGGTATCGGGAATTCCAGAATTTCGGGGCCCGGCGAAAAGGTGCCCCTTGATGGCGCGTTAGCGACTAGGCGAAACAGCACGAGAGCCGTCTCGCAGGTCAAAGACGCGCGCACGACCGTGCCTTCCGGCCGACGCGCCCTTCACAAGCGGGCTCGCCGCTGTTTACAGTCGGCGAGAGCGGGCTCGGGTTTTCTTCCCCTGTGCAGAAGAGATGGCCGAAAGTCAGGTGACGCATGGTCGACTTCCAGCTCAGCCAGCAAGAGATCGAGCAGTTCCACCGCGACGGTTACATCGGTCCCTTCGACCTCTACGAGCCCGAGGAGATGGCGAAGGCCCTCCAGGCCCTGCGGCCCAGGCTCCTGAACACCAAGCGGGCGATCTACGGGCGGGGCAGGGGGATCTCGGGAGTCACCAATCTCGCCAACTACGACCGCCACCTGGACGTCGACTTCCTGGCCGAGCACATCACCCGCCCGGAGATCGTCCACCGGGTCTCCAGCCTGCTGGGCCCCGACGTCCTGTGCTGGCGCACCGAGTTCTTCCCGAAGTACCCGGGGGACGAGGGAACCGACTGGCACCAGGCCGACAACTTCTCCAATGTGGCCGGATCCAAGCACCCGCAGATCGTCTGGCCGGAGGACTCCGAGTTCGGCGGCACGATCACGGTCTGGTCCGCATTCACCGAGGCGAGCGTGGAGAGGGGCTGCCTCCAGTTCATTCCGGGCTCGCACAGGACCATGAACTACGACGAGTCCAAGGTCATGGAGTACAACGCCGATTCCATCGGAAAGGTGGAGAAGGACGGCGTTCGACGGGGGTTCTTCGGCTACGACTACCGCCAGCTGCAAAAGGATCCGGACTGGAGCCCCGACGAGTCCAAGGCGCAGTCCATGGTCATGCGCCAGGGCCAGTTCATCATCTTCTGGTCCACGCTCATGCACGCCTCGCACCCGCACGCGGGGCTCACCCAGGACATGCGCCTGGGCTACGCCGCGCGATACCTGCCGACCCAGGTGAGGGTCTACCCGTACTCCGACGCGCTCTCCGAGTTCGGCGGCGAGGCCAGCCTGGAGAAGTTCGGGTGTGTGCTGGTCTCCGGCAAGGACGAGTACCAGCACAACCGGTTCGTCGACCGGACGGTCAACGGCACGCCCTTCCAGGTCGCCGGCTGAGCGGGCGGGAGCCGATGCCCCCGTCGTCACGGCCGCCGGTCCCGCCGGGTGCCGCGCCGCCGGGCGGCACCCCGGAGACCGCCCGGCCCACCCGCATCACCGGATCCCCGGCCGCCCTGGCCGTCCACCGCGACGTGAACCGCACCGCCGTCGCCTACCCGCGTGAGCGCAGCGTCCCCGAGCTGTTCGAGGCCTGCGCCGCCCGGTGGCCCGACGCGACCGCGGTCGTCCACGGCGGGCTGACCCTGACCTACCGCGAACTGGACCGGCGGGCCAACGCGCTCGCCTGGCGTCTCGCGGAGCAGGGGGTGAAGCCCGGGGCCGTCGTCGGCGTCTGCGTGGCCCGCTCACCGGAGTTGATCGTCACGCTGCTGGCGGTGCTCAAGTGCGGGGGCGCCTACCTGCCCGTCGACGCCGCCTGGCCCGACGAGCGTCTGCACCAGCTGCTCACCGGCGCCGAGTGCGCCTGGATGGTGACCGACCGGGAGCCCGAGCTGGACCGCCGGCTGAGCGGCTGCCGCGTGGTGGCCGTGACCGGTGATGACCCGGCCGGCCGTGACACGGGGCCCGGAGCGGCCGTACCGGCCGACGCCCTCGCGTACGTCAACTTCACCTCGGGCTCCACCGGACGGCCCAAAGGCGTCGCCATCCGTCACCGCGGCATCGCCCGGCTGGTGTACGGAGCACGGTACGCGCCCCTCGACCACACCAGCCGGCTGCTGCAACTGGCCCCCGTCACGTTCGACGCGGCCACGTTCGAGATCTGGGGCGCCCTGCTGCACGGCGGCACCTGTGTGCTGTACCCGCACGACTTCGTGCGCCTGTCGCGGCTCGGACAGGAGCTGCGCCGGCACCGGGTGACCGTCCTCTTCCTCACGACGGCGCTGTTCAACACCGTGCTGGACGAGGCGCCCGACGCGCTGGCCGAGGTGGGCACCCTCCTCACCGGTGGCGAACCGCACTCCGTACGTCATCTCGCCGCCGCGCTGGCCCGCTTCGGCCCCGGCCGGCTGGTGCACGTCTACGGCCCCACCGAAGCCACCACGTTCGCCACCTACCACCGCGTCGACAGCATCAGCGAGGACTCCGCGGTGGTGCCGATCGGCCGGCCGATCCAGAACACCCGGCTGTACGTCGTCGCCGGCGGCGAACTGTGCGCACCGGGCGCCGTCGGCGAGATCTGCCTCGCGGGTGACGGCCTGGCCGCCGGCTACCTCGGCATGCCGGAGCCGACCGCCGAGAAGTTCGTCGACGCGGTGGTGGACTCCGTTCCCGAACGGCTCTACCGCACCGGCGACTTCGGCTACCTCCTGGCCGACGGACGTCTGGTCTTCCACGGCCGGGAGGACGACCAGGTCAAGATCAACGGGTTCCGCATCGAACTGGGCGAGATCACGCACCAGCTCGACCGGCACCCGGCGGTGCGACGGAGCTACGTCACCGTGACCACCCGCGGCGAGAAGGCGCTGGTCGCCTTCGTCGTCCCGGACGCCCCCGTCACGGAGGCGGAACTGCGCGCCCATCTGCGGGCCCGGCTGCCCGGCTACATGGTGCCCCACCGCATCCACACCCGCGACCGACTGCCCCTGACCCCCACGGGCAAGACCGACCGTCACGCGCTGCTCGCCACGCACGAAGCGGCGCCACGGCCGTGCTGACGCCGCACCACGACACTCCCAGGAGAGCACGATGACGTCCCAGGAACCCACCGCCCCGGAGCCCGGCGCCCCGGCGCTCACCAGCACGGAGAAGGCGCTCGCCGACATCTGGCGCAGTCTGTTCGGCATCGACGAGGTGAGCGCGGACGACAACTTCTTCGCCCTCGGCGGCAACTCCCTGACGGCCATACGGTTCCTCGCGCGGGTCGAGGAACAGTTCGCGGAAGACGTCCTGCCGCCCGAGACCCTGTACGAGGATCCCCGCCTCGCGAGCCTCGCCCAGGCCATCGACACGGCGATGGCCTAGGACGGTGCACCTGTTCGCACCGTTCGGCGGCGCCACCGCGGTCAGCCGGGACGGCCGTGGCGGGACGGGCGCCGCCGACGTGCGGCTGTACTGCTTCCCGTACGCCGGAGGCGGCACCCAGGTCTTCCGCGGCTGGCAGTCCCGGCTCACCTCGCGCGTCCCGGTCGTCGGAGTACGGCTGCCGGGCCGCGAACAGCGTTTCCGTGAACCGGCCCACACCTCGTGGGACACGGCGCTGGCGGAACTGACCGCCGCCTTCGCACCGCTGAGCGATCAGGGGCCGTACGCGTTCTTCGGACACAGCCTCGGCGCCCGACTGGCGTACGAACTGGCGCACCGGCTGGTCGACGACGGCCGCCGCCCTCCCGAACTGCTCGTCGTCTCCGCCTGCCGGGGGCCCGGCAGACCCCCGCGCCACCCGGACATGCACTCCCTGGACGGCCCGGCACTGCGGGCCCGGCTGCGCGCGATGAACGGGGTGCCGCCCGAGGTCCTGGACAACCAGCCGCTCATGGAGCTGCTCGAACCGATGCTCCGCTCCGACCTGCGGCTGGCCGAGACCTGGCGGCCCACCCCCGGCCGCCTCCCGGTCCCGGTCCTCGCCCTGTGCGGCGACCACGACGACGTCGACCCGTACGAGGACATGCTCGACTGGCAGCACCACACCTGGAAGGGGTTCGCCATCCACTCGTTCCCTGCCGGCCACTTCTTCCTGCGGGAGCAGGAACCCGCCGTCGTCGAGGTCATAGCCGAGCGGCTGCGGGGAGGCACCGGATGACCACGCAGGCGGCGCCGTCGCCCGTCCGGTCCCCGTACCTCACCCCCGAACACGACGCGTTCCGGCACTCCGTGCGCGCCTTCCTCCAGCAGCGGATCGCCCCCCACGCGGCGGAGTGGGAACGCGGGCGGACCATGCCGCGCTCGGCCTGGCGCGCCCTCGGGGCGGAAGGACTCCTCGGCCTGAACCACCCCGTGTCGGCGGGCGGTTCCGGCAAGGACATCTTCCACTCGGTGGTCTTCCTGGAGGAGCTGGGCCGGCTGGGCTTCGGCGGGGTGCGGTTCGCCGTCGCCCTCCACTCCTACATGGGCACGAGCTACCTGGCCGCCGACGGCTCGGCCGAACTGCGGGAACGGTTCCTGCGCCCGGCCGTGGCCGGCGAGCTGGTCGCCGCCCTGGCGATCACCGAACCGCAGGCGGGCTCCGACCTGGCACGGCTGGCCTCGACCGCGCGCGAGGAAGGCGACGACCTCGTGGTCGACGGCGAGAAGCGCTTCGTCGTCAACGGCGGGTTCGCCGACTTCTTCGTGACCGCGGTGCGGACCGGATCACCCACCGCCGGCCGGTCCGCCCACCAGGACCTGAGCCTGCTGGTCGTCGAACGGGACCGCGCGGGAGTGACCGTGCGCCCCAACGACTGCGCGGCCTGGCGGGCCTCGGCCGTGGCGGACGTCGGCCTCCGCGGCGTACGCGTCCCCCGCACCCACCTCATCGGCCGGCGCAACAGCGGCTTCATACAGATCATGAAGAACATGCAGCTGGAGCGCCTCGCCGCGGGCATCACGGCCGTCGGCGCCGCGGAGGAATGCCTGGAAGCCACCTGGCGGCACCTCAAGGGGCGCGAGGCCTTCGAGTCGACCCTCAGCGGCAAGCAGGCGGTCCGGCACCGGATGGCCGACCTGCTGACCGAGCTGGAGGCGACCCGTCAGCTCGTGCACCACGCGGCCTGGAGCTACGCCCGGGACCCGCTGTCGATAACCGCGTGCTCGATGGCGAAGCTCAAGGCGACCGAGCTGTCCCGGACCGTCGCCGAGGAGTGCCAGCGTCTGTACGGGGCGGAGGGCTTCTGCGAGGACGCGGCCGTCGCCCGCGCCGTGCAGGACGCGCGCGCCGCCACCGTCGCCGCAGGGGCGAGCGAGGTCATGCGCGACATCATCGCGCAGGCGGGATACGACGAGCGGGGCTGAGCCCGGCGCGCACGCGGGACCTCCTCAACAGCCCGGCGGCTCCCCGGGCGCCCCGGGCTCTCCCGGGCCGAGGAGGTACCTCTCGATCGTGTCGTTGTACGTGCGCAGAGCGAACTCCTGCGTGCCGAAACAGTGTTCCTCGTTGGCTCCGGACGCCAGGCCCCGCTGGATCTCGCGGTAGATCTCCAGGTCCTCGTACTGCACCTGGTACGTCAGCTTCCGGTTGTCCTCCCAGCGCTCGGCCTCCTCTCCGGCCGCCGAACCGGGAGGCACCAGAAGGCGGAGTTTCACCAGGGTCCGGGTCGGACCGAGCGGGTGCGAGGTGATCCAGAGGAAATGGTCCGACTGGTGCAGGACCGTCTCGTTCGGGAATACGGTGTGGATGACATTGGCCACCGACAGCAGCCGTCGCTCACCGCGTTCCGTCTCGGCGATGAAGTTGATGGAACGTTTCGGGAGGATGGACCGCAGGTGGGGCCCGAAGGAGTCGAAGAAGAAGGTGTGGGGCTCGAAGAGCGGATTGGCGCTCTTGGTGTGGAGGAAGGGGAAATGGTATCCCTCCAGCGTGCCCTCGACGACCAGCTTCCAGTTGATGTCCCACTCGTGACTCTCGGCCCCGTACACGTCGAAGTCCGCCAGATTCAGGTCCTCGATGTCGCGTCGGAAATCCCCGAGGAATGCGTCGAGATCCTTGGGCTCCGACCTGCCCTCCGGCATCAGCCACACGAACCCGTACGCCTCGACCGAGGGACACTCCCGCAGATTCCTCGTGCCCGGCTCGACCCCGGGGAAGCAGTGCGGGCTCGGGATGGCGCTCAGGGTGCCGTCCAGCTCGTAGCGCCAGGCGTGGTACCCGCAGGTGAAGTGGCGGCGCTGCCCGGACGGGTCCGGTTCCACCCGCGCACCGCGGTGGCGGCAGGCGTTGAGGAGGACCCGGGCCGTCCCGTCGTGGTCGCGGGTGACGATCAACGGCCGCCCGAAGTGCTCGAACGTGACGAAGCTGCCCGGCTCCGGGATCTCGGAGGTGTGGACGAGCATCGAGGGAAGACGGGTGAAGACGCGTTCGATCTCCGCCCGGTACCAGTCGGGCGACCGATAACGCTCCACGCCGACCCGGGTGTCGTTGTCGGTGAGTTGCTTGCGCTTGTCGCGGAGGTGCTCCAAGGCCCGGTCCAGCAGGCGGAGTTCTTCCTTGCGATCCATGCGGCGGGCTCCCTCGAAGCGATGCTCACCTCAACTGGGCATGATGATGCGCAGCCGGCCCTGATGGACGGGAAACAAGACTGACAGACCGGTGAAGTCCGTGGCAGAGGGAATTTCGGCCAGACATCAGTGGATCTCGGCTTGTTCCGGGAGGCCGGTCGACGGGGCGGAGGACTCGGCTTCGGCAACGCCCGTACACGTCGGTGGCCGACTTGAGGTGCCTCAGGATTGGGTCGCGAGAACAGCGGGCAATGCTGACGTCGTACTCCACCGGGAAAGGCAGATTTCGTGGCGGGTAACGCAGACCTGAACACCGATTTCGACAGGCTCCAGAAGAACCTGGTCTCTCCCCTCGACGGCACGGGACGGCCGCGGGTCGTCGTGGTGCTCCCCAGCTTCACCCTGGACCAGGCGGGGATGACCAAGATCCCGGGCATCATGTACTACGAGGAGCGGTTGCTGTCCTTCCTGCATCTGCTGCGCCACCCCGACCGGCACCTCGTCTACGTCACCAGCGTGCCGATGCCGGACCACGTGGTGGACTACGCGCTCGGCCTGGTGCGCTCGCTGCCGGCCGAGGACGCCCGCCGCCGGCTCACCCTGGTGGACTGCGCGGACCCCGGCCCCGAGCCGCTGACGCGGAAGATCCTGCGACGCCCTGAGGTGATCGAGCGGTTGCGGCGGTCCCTCAGCGGCCCCGAGGACGCCTGCCTCCTCGCCTTCAACGGAACGCCGTTCGAGCGGGAGCTCGCCGTCCGGCTCGGCGTGCCCCTGTTCGCCTGCGACCCGGAACTGGCCCCCCTCGGCTCCAAGAGCGGGGCCCGGCGCGTGTTCGCGGAGGCGGGCGTGCCGACGCCGGCCGGCGTGGAGGATCTCCGGGACGAGGACGACCTCGTCCAGGCCCTGGCCCGGCTGCACGCCACCCGGCCCGCCTCCGGGCGCGCCGTCATCAAGCTCAACGAGAGCTTCGGAGCCGGCGGCAACGCTCTCTTCGACTTCCGGGGGGCGCCGGGGCCGGGAGGCGTCGAGGCGTGGATCCGGCGGGTGCTGCCCGACCGCGTCGAGTTCGCCACCCCGCCCGACACGTGGGACCACTACGCGGCCAAGTTCGCCGAGATGGGCGGGGTCGTGGAGGAGTTCGTCACGGGCGCCGAGGTCAGGTCGCCGTCGGCCCAGGTGGGAGTCTCCCCCTCGGGTGACGTCCGGGTGCTGTCCACCCAGGACCAGTTCTTCGTGGGCGCCGCGGGGCAGACCTACGCCGGCGCCACCGCCCCCGCCCTGGAGGACTACCGGCTCGAACTGCACGCCCTCGCGTCGCGGACGGGACGCGCGCTGGCCGCCAAGGGCGTGGTCGGCATCGCGAGCGTCGACTTCGTCTCGGCCCGTGCGGAGGGCGGCGGCTGGCGGCACCACGCCCTGGAGATCAACCTCCGGATGGGCGGCGGAACGGCGCCGCTCAACTTCCTGGAGGGCGTCGCGCAGGCGCGGCTCGACCCCGCCACCGGCAGCTACCTCACCCCGGACGACGTACCGCTGTGCTACGTCGCCACCGACCGGCTCCAGCACGAGCGGTACCGGACCCTGACGGCGCAGCGGGTCCTCGGCATCGCGTCCCGGGAAGGTCTCCTCTACCGCGACCGGGACCGTCGCGGCGCCGTCTTCTCCATGCTGGGCGCCCTGCCGGAGTTCGGGAAGATGGGCGCCGTGGTCATCGACCGCAGCCACGGCGCCGCCCGGGAGCGGTACCGCGCGGTGGTGGCCGCGCTCGACGCGGCGTGCGGAGCGGAGCGCGGCTAGGGTCTGTTGCGAAAGTGGATCTTGTTCGTTGATGATCACGTCCTGTGGGACGTGGGGAT
>NZ_BMVN01000011.1:0-246334 GCF_014650735.1 Streptomyces canarius | reverse complement strand
CGCTGTTCATCGGCTTCCACGGCACCTTCCTGGTCCAGCACTGGCTGGGCGCCGAGGGCATGCAGCGGCGGATTCCGGACTACCTCGCGGCCGAGGGGCTCACCACGCTCAACACGGTGTCCTCGGTCTTCTCGTTCCTGCTCGGCTCCTCCCTGCTGCCGTTCTTCTACAACGTCTGGAAGACGGCCAGGTACGGCAAGCCGGTCGGCGTGGACGACCCGTGGGGCTACGGCCGCTCGCTGGAGTGGGCCACCACCTGCCCGCCGCCTCGGCACAACTTCCTGACCCTGCCCCGGATCCGCAGCGAATCCCCGGCGTTCGACCTGCGCCACCCCGGCGTGTCGTCCCCGGAACCGGAGCTGACCGCGCGGTGACGGCCCACGACGAGCGCGACCTCGTACGGCAGATCGAGGGCCATCTGCTGCTGGTCGCCGCACGGGAGGAGGGCCGTACCGCCGCCGTACGCCTCAGCTCCCGGCTGGGCTGGCTCACCGACGGTCAGCGGGAGGACGTGGAGCAGCAGTTCGAGACCGAGTACCTTGCGCTGGCCCGGCTCTCGTGGCACCGCACGGCCGAGCGGGCGCAGGAACTGCGGCAGATCTACGAGTCGCGCTACCGGGCGCTCCGCCGCCGTCTGCTGGCCTGCTCTGTGCTGATCTGCGCGGCGCTCGCGGCGGCGGCCCTGCTGGTGGTGTCCGTCGCGGTGTAGGGGCGGCTGCCAGGTGCGGGACCACCTCTGGTCGGCGCGGCCGTCCGAGGTCCACAGCACCGGGGGTGCCGTTGCCGGTGTCGGCCTTGTCGCGGTGAGCCCGGTCGGCCGTGGGGACCGCCATACTGGCCCCCGTGCGCGTTGCCATCATGACGGCGGGATCCCGGGGCGATGCCGCGCCCTACACCGGGCTCGGGCACCGGCTCGCGCCGGCCGGGCACGAGGTCACCCTGGTCACGCACGGCCGGTTCGCCCCGCTGGTGGCCGGCTCCGGGGTGCGGTTCCACGCGCTGCCGGTGGATCCCCGGGCGGAACTGGAGTCCCCGCGCGGCCGGGGTCTGCACCGCAGCGCCAGCGGTCCGGGGAAGCTGCTGCGGGTGGTGGACCTGGCGCGGCGCCTGGTCGGCCGGCTCACCGAGGACCCGCTCGGCGCGGCGCGGGACAGCGACGTCCTGCTGCTGTCCTCCTCCCTGGCCCCGCTCGGGCACACGATCGCGGAAGGACTGCGCGTGCCGAGTCGCGGTGTCTATCTGCAACCCCTCGCCGCCACCCGGGCGTTCGTCCCGCCGGTGCTCGGCGGCGACTCCTGGGGCGGGCCCGTCGACCTGCTCGCCGGACACGGGGGCGGGCTGGCCGTGGAGCATGTGTTCGCCGGCGCCGTGCCGGCCCTGCGGAAGCGGCTCGGCCTGCCCCCGCTGCGGACCGGTGCCGCGCGGCGGGCCCGGGAGCGGCGGCTCTGGCCGGTGCACCACGGTTTCAGCCCCCTGGTCGTGCCCCGGCCCGGCGACTGGCGGGCGGGCCTGGAGGTGGGCGGTTACTGGTGGCCGTACGACACCCGGGAGCAACTCCCGGACGCGGTGGTGGAGTTCAGCGACGCCGGGCCGCCGCCGGTGTTCGTCGGGCTGGGCAGCGCCACCGTGCCGGACGCCGGGCGGCCCAGCGCCCGGGTGGTGGCGGCGCTGCGGTGCGCCGGGCTGCGCGGGGTGATCCAGCGCGGCTGGGGCGGGCTCGCGGCCGACGGGGACGGCATGCTGACCGTCGGCGAGGTGCCGCACGCTCTGCTCTTCCCCGCATGGCCGCCGTGGTCCATCACGCGGGCGCGGGCACCGCGGCGGCGGGGCTGCGTGCCGGGGTTCCGGCGGTGCCGGTCCCGGTCCGGTTCGACGCGGGTTTCTGGTCCTCCCGGCTGGTCGCCCTGGGTGTCGCCCCGGCCGTCGTACCGCTGCGCCGCCTGACCGTGGACGCACTGTCCGCGGCGCTGCTGCGGGCCACCCGGGACCCGGCGTACCGGCGGCGCGCCGCCGCCCTGGGCGCGCGGGTCCGGGGCGAGGACGGCGCCGCGCCGGTGCCGGCCGCGCCGGCACGGCTGACCGGCTGACCCTCTGACTGGTTCACCGGTTCACCGGCTGAACGCGAGGCCATCCGGTCAGCTGGTGAGCACCATCCGGAAGCGGGCTCCGCCGGACAGCATCTTCTGGTACGCCTCGTCCGCGTCGTCCAGCGGCACGTTCTCGGTCATGGGGCGGATGCCGTGCAGGGCGCTGAAGGCCATGGTGTCCTCCACGTCCTGCGAGGTGCCGGACGGGTGGCCGCGCACGACGCGGCCGGCCATGAGCAACTGGGCCGGGCTGATGCCGAGGGGCGCGGTGTCCGCGCCGATGACGACCAGTTCGCCGCGGTGGGCCAGGCCGTCCACGGTGGCCGTGATGGCCTCGGAGTTCCCCGCGGTGGCCAGGACGGCCCTGGCACCGCCGAGGGACTGGAGCGCCTCGGCGACCGGGGTGCCGGAGGTGCTGTCGACGTAGTGGTGGGCGCCCAGTCGCTTGGCCAGGTCGGCCTTCGCGGCGCCCCGGGCGATCGCCACCGTCTCGAAGCCCATGGCCACCGCGTACTGCACGCCGAGGTGGCCGAGGCCGCCGATCCCGAGCACCGCGACCAGGTCGCCCGGCCGGGCGGAGCTGCGCCGCAGTCCGTTGTACGTGGTCACGCCCGCGCAGGCCATCGGCCCGGCGTCGCTCGGGGAGAGCGCTTCGGGGATGCGGGCCAGGGCGTCGACGGGTGCGATCACCTTCTCGCCGAAGCCGCCGTCGTAGGCCCATCCGGGGACCTTCAGGCTCCGGCACACGATGAAGTCGCCATCACGGCAGGGGCGGCAGTGACCGCAGCTGCCGCCGAACCAGCCGACGGCCACCCGGTCGCCCTCCTGCCAGCCCCGCTCGCGCACGCCCTCGCCCAGTTCCTCCAGGCGTCCGGCGATCTCGTGTCCGGGCACCTCCGGGAACGACACGCCCGGCAGCCCGCCGCTCACGAAGAGAGCGTCGCTGTGGCAGACCCCGCACGCCTCCACGGCGATCCGCACATGGGCGGGTACCGGCTGCCGGACCTCGCGTTCGACCAGCTCGAAGGTGCCGTTCGGAGCGGTGACCTGCGCGGCTCGATAGGTACTCATGGCGCTCTCCGGGAACGGGTACGGCGGCCCCCCACACCAGCAGAGCAGCTCGGGCCCGATCCCGCGCGCCGAACGGACCGTACCCCGGTCGGCCCGCGCCACCCGGCTCCGCGCGCCCGTGCCTCAGGGGCTCCCCGGGCGCCAGCCCTCCGGCCGGAGCATGCCCAGCAGCAGTCGGACCAGTTCGTCCACCACCTCGTCCAGGGTGGCGTCCACCCAGCCGGCGCTCCAGTCGTGCAGCAGACCGTTGACGCTGCCGATGAAGGCCGTGGCCGCGAGGCGGTAGTCGCGCGGCGCCGCCTCCCCGCGGGCGACGGCCGCGTCCGCCTCGGCGCGGATGAGGTCGATCCAGCGGGCGCGGCGGGCCAGGCGCTGCTCCTCCAGCCGGGGGCTGACGCCGATGATCTCCACGAAGGTGATGCGGATGCGGCGCGGGTCGCGGGTGACGCCGTGGGCGTAGGCCCGGAAGAGCACGGTGGCGCGCTCGGCCAGCGGCAGCCCGTCCGCGTCGGCGAGGGCTTCCAGGACGGCCTGTTCGGCCCAGCCGTTGACCTGGAGGTGCAGCGCCGCGAGGACGTCCTCCAGGGTGCGGAACTCCTCGTAGAACTGGCGCGTGGACAGGCCGGCGGCCTGGCTCAGCGCGGCGACCGTGGTGCCCCGGTAGCCGGGGGTGCCGCCGAACAGCCCCAGTGCCGCGTCCAGGAAGCGGCGGCGGCGCTCGGCCTGCCGTTCCTCGGCGGACCGTCCGCCGTAGCGTCCCGTCGGCGCCCTGAGCCTGCCCTCCACGTGTCCCCCTCCGTCACCCGCCACTCCCCAATCTTGTCGTGCACACATCTTGTCGAGAAGGCCGTCCCTTCCTTACTTTTCAGTAAGTTGACTGTGAAAGCACCCGTGTTCAGATTCCCCCGAGGAAAGAGAGCCGTCATGGCTGCCTTAAGAACCAGGCACCTGTGCTCCGTGGCCGCCGCCCTCGTCCTGACCGTCGCCGCCCCGGCGACCGCCGCCTCCGCACACTCCGCCGCCCCCGCCGGGCTGCGCGAGGTGCTGTTCGTCGGCAACAACTGGGACGGCACCGCCGACGTCATCCGCTCCTCCGGCGACTTCGCGAAGATCGGCCGGATCAACGTCATCCCGGACAAGGGCGCGCGGATGGCCGAGATCAACGCGGACCCGATCAAGTGGATCTACTTCCAGGCGATCCGCAACAGCGTCGGCGAGGGCCACGACCAGTTCGCCGACGACATGTACTCCACGCCCGACGGCAGGTCGGTGGTGGTGTCCCGGCCGAGTTTCGCGGACGTCGTCTCCCTGGACCTCGCCACCGGTAAGGTCAACTGGCGTTTCCCGGTGTCCGGTTACCGCGCCGACCACATGGCGGTCTCCCCGGACGGCACCCGGGTCGCGGTCTCCGCCTCGACCGCGAACACCGTGCACGTCCTCGACATCGACACCGGCAGACAGCTGGGGTCGTTCGCGACCGGCGACAAGCCGCACGAGAACATCTTCACCAAGGACGGCAAGTACATCTGGAACATGTCCATCGGTGACGTCAACACCGACCTGGACAGCCCGGGCTGGGACTGGACCAAGGGCGACCGGCACATCACCGTCGTGGACGCGACGACGTACAAGCAGGTCAAGGTCATCGACATGCGGCAGCGGCTGGACGCGTTCGGACTGAAGGACTTCTCCGACGCGGTCCGTCCGGCCGTGTTCTCCGCCGACGAGTCCAAGCTGTACTTCCAGGTGTCGTTCTTCAACGGCTTCCTGGAGTACGACGTCGCCACCGACAAGATCACCCGGATGAAGACGCTGCCGAAGAACCCGGCGACCAGCGAGGACCGCACCACCTGGGTCAACGACTCGCGACACCACGGCATCTCGATGAACCCCGAGGGCACCAAGCTGTGCGTCGCGGGCACCATGGACGACTACGCGACCGTGGTCGACCGCGCCTCGCTCCAGGAGGGCCCGCTCGTCACGGCGTCCAAGCCGTACTGGGCGACGGTCAGCGGGGACGGCAAGGACTGCATCGTCTCCGAGAGCGGCGCCGACCAGGTGACGGCGATCGACTTCGCCACCGGCAGGAAGGTGACGTCGGTCCCGGTCGGCGACCACCCGCAGCGCGTCCGGCTGGGACACGTCCAGGCCGACTGGACCGGCCCCAGCGGTAGTTGACGCCACACCGAGCCGTGGCCTCCGGGGTGTCCCCACTCACGCCGGAGGCCACACCCCTGCCGTCGGAAGCGCGCCGCCGCCCGCGCGGCCGGCTCGGCCTTCGCCGCGCTCAGCACGTCCGCGGAAGGCGCCGTCGCTCCCTGGGTGACCAGCGCGTAGTGCGGCACACCGGAGTCCGTGTCGGTCAGCGGCAGCCGGCGGCTGCCCGTGCCACCCGGCCCCGGGGCCACGGCGACCGGGGTGGCGGCGGTGTACGCGGGCGGGGCGTTCACCGTGCCGAGGTCGGAGACGACCGTGGTGCGGCCGTCGGTGACGGATGCGGCAGGCGCAGTTCGGTGGGTGCGCTGCCGCCGCCGGAGCGCCACACCAACGGCCCGTACTGGCCGGAGCCGACCAGTTGCGCCACGTTCGGCGGGGAACTCGGCACCGGGTTCCGGGTGAGGGTGGTGGAGCCGTCGCGGGAGCGGTCCTCGTAGGCGAAGGCGCGAGCGGAGCCGGCCGTGGCACTCGGGTGGACGCGGTCCAGGAGGCGGTGTCCTGGCGCAGGGCCGCGTGCCCGGAGTCGTCGAGCCGTACGGCCGGGAGGTCCTCGTCGTTCCAGGCGTCCCCGGAGGTGAGCGGCTTGCCGGGGTTGCCCTTCACCGCCTCGTGGTGCCGGCCGCTGTAGGTCCCAGTGCCACCGGGTGCCGGACAGCACCGGCCCGGAGGAGGCCGGGGCGGTCCACCAAGTCGCCCCCTTCGGACGGGAGTCCGGGGCCGGGTACACCGCCTTCAGGACGGTCGGCGCCTTGTCGGACACCGTGCCGGACAGGGGGTGGCCGAACCCGCTGACCACGGCCGTGGTGCCGGCGGACGAGGCGCGGTCGCGGACGGCGGCGAAGTCAGGGTAGACCCGGATGCCGGTGTCGAAGTAACGCGCGCATCTGCTCCGTGACGGCGGCCGGACAGGCGGTGTCCACCCGACCGCGCACGGGTTCGGCGTGCGCCCAGGAGAGCGGGAAGCGGACTGCGTTGCCGCCGCCGAGGGCGCGCGGCGCGGTCGCGGACGTGCGGGCGTCGGCGACCGAGGCGAAGGGCAGGCCGCCGTTCTCCTCCAGTTCGGTCTCGCCGCTGTCTGTGCCGGCCGTCCTCCGCGGATCCCTGACGGTGGCGGGAGCCCCGCCCGCCGCCACCGCCTCTCCCTCCGGCTCCCTCTGGTTCGACGGTGCCCCGCTGACCGTGCGGAACGGCACGTCAATGGCTTGGCCGCAAGTCAGTTGCCGCTCACTCGCCGATGCGGCGCGTCACGTTCAGCAGGTACTCCTTCCGGTTCAGCGGATTGTGGTCGGTGCGCGGACGCTCGGGGACCGTGCCGCGGGTGACCGGCGCGTAGTGGTCGAAGGCCGTCTCCAGCTCGCCCTCGCCCCGGGTCAGCCCCGGCAGCCGCTGCTCCAGCGCGTGCACCCGGGCGGCCGGCACGGTTCCCTCCAGGACACAGGCGGTCCCGTGCGTACCGGCGGTCTCGGGTACGGCGCCGAGCCGGGCCAGCACCGGCAGCAGCGCACCGAGGGTGTCCGCCGGCGCCTCCAGACGGAACCGGTGCATCGGCTCGTGCACCAGGGTGCCGGCCCGGCGCAGCGCCTCGGTCAGGACCAGCGGGGTCAGGCCGCGGAAGTCGTAGCCCGTGCTCGACATGCTCTTGTCGAAGCCCTGGTGCGCGTGGCTCTGCCGGGGCGAGTAGCCGGAGTGGGTCATGGCGACCGCGCAGTCGGTGACCTGCCAGCCGTGCAACCCCTGGCCGAGCGTCTCCCGGACGGTGTCCTCGACCGCTCTGAAGAAGGCGTACGGCATCGAGCCCAGCTCCACCTCCAGCCGGAACGCCACGCCCGTGCCGGGCGGGACGGGGTCGACGCGCAGGCCCACCGTGGCGAGGAAGGGGTTGGGGTCCTTCTTGTTGAACTCGACGGCGTGACCGGTACCGACCGGCCGTTCGATGCACAGGGTCGTCGTCTCGCGGAAGGTGACGTCCAGGCCGTACTCGTCGGCGAGGGTGGCCTGGACGACCTCCTTCTGCACCTCGCCGTAGAGGGACACCGAGGTCTCCCCCCGCGGCTCGTCGTGGCGGACGCCGATGAGCGGGTCCTGTTCGGCGAGCTGGGTGAGCGCGAGGTGCAGGGAGCGGCGGTCGGTGCCGGGGCCGGGCACCACGACCGTCTCCAGCGTGGGCGGCGCGAAGTGGTGCCCGTACGACCGTCCCGGCGTGCCCAGGGCGTCACCGATCCGGATGCCGCCGAGGCCCCACACCTTCACGATCCGTCCCGCGCCGGCGCGGGACGCGCGGGTGTCCGTGCCGTGGTCGAAGACGGCGAGGGCGGTGACGCGGCCTTCGGTGGCACGGGTCGGGGTGACACGGCCGTCGGTGACGCGGCCGTCGGTGACACGGGCTTCGCGGTCGCTGCCGGTGTCCCGGTGGGCGTTTCCGCCGTCGCCGAACGGGATGCGGTCGCGGACGCGCAGGGTGCCGGAGAAGAGTCGGGCATAGGCCACCTTCTCCCCCGCCGGGCCCCGCTCCACCTTGAAGACGGTGCCCGACAGCGGGCCGTCCTGATCGCCGGCGGCGGTGGGCAGCAGGCGCCGGATGCCGTCGGTCAGCTCGGACACGCCCGCGCCGGTGATCGCGGAGCCGAAGTACACCGGGTGGACGCAGGCGTCCCGGGTCCGTGCCGCGAGGGCACGGCGCAGCCGGGCTTCCGGGACCTCGCCGTCGAGACAGGCGGCGAGCAGGTCGTCGTCCTGGTCCGCCAGCGCCTCCAGTGCGGCCGGGCCGAGGCCGGGCAGGAAGCGGGCGGCACGCGTGCCGAGTCCGGCGGCGGTCCCCATGGGGACGAGCGGTACGGCGAGCCGTTGGGCCATCTGGCGGAGCACGGCCGTGTCCCGGGCGCCGCGCCGGTCGATCTTGTTGACGAAGACCAGGGCCGGGATGCGCAGCCGGCGCAGGGTGCGCATCAGCACACGGGTCTGCGCCTGGACGCCTTCGACCGCGGAGACGACCAGGACGGCTCCGTCCAGCACGCCGAGCACCCGCTCCACCTCGGCGATGAAGTCCGGGTGACCTGGGGTGTCGATGAGGTTGACGGTGACGCCGTCGAGCGGGAAGGAGACGACGGCGGACTTGATGGTGATGCCGCGCTGCCGCTCCAGCGCCAGGGTGTCGGTGGTGGTGCTGCCGGCGTCGACGCTGCCGATCTCGTCGATCACTCCGGCGGTGTGCAGGAGCCGTTCGGTCAGGCTCGTCTTACCCGCGTCGACGTGGGCGAGGATTCCCAGATTGAGCAATGGCACGAAGCGTCATGTCCTTGGATGAGTGGGCGGTTCCTTCCGGGCCGGACATGAACGGTGCGCGCATGATCGCTCCTGGTTCTCTCGGGAACTCGACCGGTGCAGTGCAGCAGAACGGCCGCCGCGCCGCCAACGGATTAACGTTCAACCGGATGCCGTGCCAGGTGCGAGCCGAGGAGCGGACGATGCGTGAGATTCTCGCTGTGCTGGACCGGTGGTACGCCGCCCGGGTGCCGTTCGGGCTGGCCACGGTCGTCGCGGTCAGCCGCAGCGCGCCGCGCGGGCCCGGTGCCGCGATGGCGGTCGGCCCGGACGGCGAGGTGGTCGGCAGTGTGTCCGGCGGCTGTGTGGAGGGTGCGGTGTTCGAGCTGGCCCAGGAGGCCGTCGAGAACGGCGCGGCACGGCTGGAGACGTTCGGCTACAGCGACGAGGACGCCTTCGCGGTCGGGCTCACCTGCGGGGGTGAGATCACCGTGCTGGTACGGCCGGTCACCCCGGCCCGGGATCCGGCGTTCGGCGCGGTCGCCGCGTCCGTCGCGGGCGGTGAGCCGGTCACCGTGGCCACCGTGGTCGACGGGCCGGCGCCGTGCGGGGCCACCCTCGCGGTGTGGCCGCGGACCGCCGCCGGCAGCCTGGGGACCCGGGGGCTCGACGCGGCCGTCGCCGCCGACGCGCGCGGCGAACTCGCCCTCGGCGTGACCGGCCTGCGGCACTACGGCCCGCACGGGGAGCGCCGGGAGGACACCGTCACGGTGTTCCTCCAGTCCTTCGCGCCGCCGCCGCGCATGCTGGTGTTCGGGGCCATCGACTACGCCGCCGCCGTGGCCCGGATCGGGGACTTCCTCGGTTACCGGGTCACCGTGTGCGACGCCCGGCCGGTGTTCGCCACGCCCCGCCGGTTCCCGGAAGGGGCGGAGGTCGTCGTGGACTGGCCGCACCGGTACCTGCGCGGCACTCACACCGACGGGCGGACGGTGATCTGCGTCCTGACCCACGATCCGAAGTTCGACGTGCCGGTGCTGCGGGAGGCGCTGCGGCGGCCGGCGGCGTACATCGGGGCGATGGGCAGCCGGCGCACCCACGACGACCGGCTCCGCCGCCTGATCGAGTCCGGCCTCACCGACCGGGAACTGTCCCGCCTGCGCTCCCCGCTCGGCCTCGACCTCGGCGCACGCACACCGGAGGAGGTGGCGGTGTCGGTGGCAGCGGAGATCGTGGCCCTGAGGTGGGGCGGCACCGGGTCACCGCTGAGCGGGACGAGCGGGGCGATCCATCCTCGGTCCGTGGGGTGACCGTTCCTGCCGGGGCTGGGCAGGAGCGCACGACGGATGCGCACGACGGAAGCGTTCGACCGGGGTGCCCGACCCGTCATCCGGATCCGCACCAGCCCCGCCGACGATCCCGCGACTCTCCGCATCCCCGCCCCCTCACCGCCGCCGCAGCGACAGCGCCCCCGGCACGGCGGGACGTATCGCGCGCCGCAGGAGAGTTGCCGGGGAGTGCGCCATACACCACGGGTACCACTCGGTACTGACGATCCCCCGCCGCGTGCTCGGGGCGCCCTAGTCGGGATCTCCGGCCACGCGCGCGTGCAGGTGCTGGTCGTGCCAGCCGTCGGCGTGCAGCAGGGCGCTGCGCTGGGTGCCCTCGTAGCGGAATCCGGCCTTCTCGGCGACCCGGCAGGACGCCGGATTGGCGACGGAGTGACACAGGACCAGGCGGTGCAGGCCGAGGTCGTCCAGGGCCCACAGGCTCAGCCGGCGCGCCGCCCGGACGGCGAGGCCCGTTCCGCGCGCCGGGGGCAGCACCCAGTAGAGGACTTCGGCGGTGCCGGCGGCGAGGTCGACGGCGTTGAGCCCGGCGAGGCCCACGGCCGCGCCGCCGTGGGGGGCGATGGCCCAGATGGCACCGGTCTCGGCCCGTCGCCGCGCGTGCAGGCGTTCGATCCTCTCCCCGGCCTCCGCGCGGTCGGCGACGGAGAAGAGGTTCCACCTGCTGATGTCCGGGTCCTGCCCCGCGGTGAGCAGGGCGTCCGCGTCGGCGTCGGTGGGCTGCCAGGGCCGCAGTTCCAGGCCATCGGCCAGCGGCAGTACGGGCTGGTCGGGCTCGGCGAGGCGGCCCGGGGGCACGACGGCGGGTATGCCGGAGCTGGAGATCATCGGCGCATCCTGCCACAGCCGGAGAGCGTCGGCCGGGGCTGACCGGCGCTCCGCCCCGGCTACCGGCGCGGCAGCCGGTGCAGCGTCACCTCGGTGAGGGCTCCGTCGGCGACCGTGGCCGTGAGGTACGTGCAGTGGGGCTGGCGCCGGCGGTCCGTCGGGGAGCCGGGGTTGAGCAGGCGCAGGCCGCCGGGGGCAGTGGTGTCCCAGGGGATGTGGCTGTGCCCGAAGACCAGGACGTCCAGGTCGGGGAAGCGGGCGGCGCAGCGGGCCTCGCGGCCCTGGGCGGGGCCGGTCTCGTGGACGACCCCGAAGCGCAGGCCGCCCAGGTCGGCGTGGGCCACTTCGGGGAGCCGGGCGCGCAGCTCGGGGCCGTCGTTGTTGCCGTACACGCCGACCAGTCGGCGGCTGCGGCTCTCCAGCAGGTCGAGGGTGGCGGTGTCGACCCAGTCCCCGGCGTGGAACACGACGTCCGCGCGCGGGAGTTCGGCGAGCAGCTGCTCCGGGAGCGCCTTGGCGCGCTTGGGCAGGTGCGTGTCGGACATGAACAGCAGGCGCACCTCGCCGGCCTATGCGGAGGAGGAGGTCAGGCGGCGGATGCCGCGTACGGTGCCGAGCAGCGCGGCGCCCGCGCCGAGGGCGGTGGCGGCGGGGTGCCGGACCAGGGTCTCCTGCCAGGAGCGGGCGTGGGCGGTGTCGTCGAAGGAGCCGTGGGCGCCCTGGTCGTCGGCGGGCTCGCGGTCGACCGGTTCGAAGAGGTTGTCCAGGCCGGCGGGCGGGATGCGGTCGGTCTGCTGGGAGTCGTAGCCGGTGCGGGCCAGGTAGCGGTCGAGCAGCGCGGGGACGAACCGGTTGGCCCAGATGGTGGCGACGGTGGACGCGCCGACGTAGTACTGCTTGCGGCCCGGGTGGTCGGCGGCGTACAGCACGCCCCGCGCGGCCACCTCGGGCTGGTAGATGGGCGGGACCGGCATGGGGTGCTTGGCAAGGCGGGAGCGGACCCATTCGAACTGGGGGGTGTTGACGGCGGGCATCTGGGCGACGGTGACGCGGACGTTGCTGCCGCGGTGCAGCAGTTCCGTGCGCAGGGAGGAGGTGAAGCCGTTGATGGCGTGCTTGGCTCCGCAGTACGCCGACTGGAGTGGGATCGACCGTTCCCCGAGCGCGGAGCCGACCTGCACGATCGTGCCCTGGTCGCGGGGGAGCATGCGCTTCAGGGCGGACCGGGTGCCGTTGACGAAGCCGAGGTAGGTCACCTCGGTGATCCGCCGGTACTCCTCGGGGGTGATCTCCTCGAACGGCGCGAAGACGCTGGCGAAGGCGCAGTTGATCCAGGTGTCGATGGGGCCGAACTCCTTCTCCGCGGCCTCGGCGACGGCCTCCGTCTGGGCCGGGTCGGCCACGTCGGCGGGCCGTACCAGGGGCCGTCCGCCGAGCGCCGCGACCTCGTCGGCCGCGGCCTCCAGACCGCCCTCGCCTCGCGCGACCAGGACGACGTCGGCGCCGCGCCGGGCGTACAGGCGGGCGGTGGCGCGGCCGATGCCGGCGCTGGCGCCGGTGATGACGACGGTGGGGGGCATGTTCCTCTCCTCCTGCGTACGCGGTGTGTGCACGGCCTCGGCGGCCGGCGCGTTCGTGGTCACCTCCTCAGTTGCCGCAGTCCGGCCACGGCGCCCAGGGAGAGGGCGGCCAGGGAGGCGGTGGTCGCCCAGCGGGCCGCGCGGGACGGTTCGGCGGGACGGTCGGCGAGCCGCTCGGGGTGGTCACTGGGCAGGTTGCCGTCGAGGGCGAGCGCGAGGACCTCGGCGAGGTGCAGGGCGCGGCGGCCGGTGCCGCCCTGTTCGATCTGGGTGCGGCAGCTGAAGCCGTCGGCGAGGACGAGGCTGTCCGGGGCGGCCCCGCGCACGGCGGGCAGGACGCCCAGTTCCGCGACGGCCATGGACACCTCGTGGTGGCCGCGTTCGAAGCCGAAGTTGCCGGCCAGGCCGCAGCAGCCCTCGTCGAGCACCTCGGCGTCGAGGTGGGCGCGGCGCATCAGTTCGCGGTCGGCGTCGGACTTCATGATGGCGTGCTGGTGGCAGTGGGTCTGCACGGTGGCCTGCCGGGCGAGCTGCGGGGGCCGCCAGCCGTCGGGGGCGTGGTGGACGAGCTGTTCGGCGAAGGTGCGGGTCCGGGCGGCGAGCCGTTCCACGTCCTGGTCGCCGGGCATCAGCTCGGGGGCGTCGGCGCGGAAGACGGCCGTGCAGGAGGGTTCCAGGCCGATCACCGGGGTGCCGGCGTCCAGATAGGGGCGCAGCACGTCGAGGGTGTGGCGCAGCACCCGCTTGGCGGTGGGCAGTTGGCCGGTGGAGATCCAGGTGAGGCCACAGCACACCGGCTTGGACGGGACGGCGATCCGGAAGCCGGCGTCCTCCAGGACCCGTACGGCCGAGATCGCGATGGAGGGGTGGAAGTAGGTGCTGAAGGTGTCGGGCCACAGCACGACGGTGCGCGGGTCGGCCGGGTCGGGCTCCTCCCGGCCGCCGGCCCGCCACCACTGGAGGAAGGACCGCGCGGCGAACACCGGTGCCGGGCGGGCCTCGTCGATCCCGGCGAGCCGTTTGCCCAGGGACGCGAGACCGGGCGCGTGCAGCGCGGAATTGACCAGGGACGGAGCGGTCCGGGAGAGCCGGGCCCAGAGGGGCAGCCAGCCCATGGAGTAGTGCGCCATGGGGCGCGGCCGTCCCGCGTAGTGGTGGGACATGAACTCGGCCTTGAGGGTGGCCATGTCGACGCCGGTCGGGCAGTCGGACTTGCAGCCCTTGCAGGCCAGGCAGAGGTCGAGGGCGTCGCGTACGGCGGTGGATCGCCAGCCGTCCTTGACGGCGGAGTCGGCGTGCCCGTCGAGCATCTCGAACAGCAGCCGGGCTCGGCCGCGGGTGGAGTGCTCCTCCTCCATGGTGGCCCGGTAGGAGGGGCACATGACGACGCCGGAGTGGCCGCGGCAGTTGCCGATGCCGACGCAGCGCATCACGGCGCGGTTGAAGGAGTGGTCGTCCTCGGGGTAGCCGAAGTGGGTCTCCGGGGTGGCGGGCCGCCAGGTGGGGCCGAGCCGCAGCTGACCGTCGACGGGGTTGGGGTGGACGACCTTGCCGGGGTTCATCCGGTTGCCGGGGTCGAAGAGGGCCTTCAGTTCACCGAACGCGGCGACGAGCCGTTCCCCGAACATCCGGGTGAGCAGTTCGCCCCGGGACTGGCCGTCGCCGTGCTCGCCGGAGAGCGAGCCGCCGTAGGAGGCGACGAGGTCGGCGGCCCGCTCCACGAACCGCCGGAAGCCGGCCACGCCGTCGGCGGTCTTCAGCCCGAAGGGGATGCGGGTGTGCACGCAGCCCTGCCCGAAGTGCCCGTACAGGGACGGGTGGCCGTAGTCGAACTCGGCGAACAGGTCCTTCAGGTCGCGCAGGTAGTCGCCGAGCCGTTCGGGGGGTACGGCGGAGTCCTCCCAGCCCTCCCAGGTCTCCCGGTCGTCCGGCGGGCGTGCGGTCACGCCGAGGCCGGCCTCGCGGGCCTTGAGCATCTTCTGCTCGCGTTCGGGGTCGTCGGAGAAGGCGACGTTCGCGTCCTTCTCGCCGCGGCCGATGGCCCGCAGCAGCGCGTGCGCCTGCGCGTCGACGTCCTCCTGGCTGTCGCCGCTGTACAGCACCATCAGCCAGCTGTCGCCCTCGGGCAGGTTGTCGAGGGAGTCCAGGTAGGCGCCTTCCTCGCGCATCAGCTGGGCCATGCGCCCGTCCAGGGCCTCCAGTTGGCTGGGCGAGCAGTGCTCCAGCAGGTGGGGGACGTCGTCGGCGGCGGCGCAGATGTCGTCGTAGCCGAGGACGAGCAGCGACTGGTACGGCGGCACGGGCACGAGGTCGAGTTCGGCGCGCAGGACGGTCACCAGGGTGCCCTCGCTGCCGACGAGCGCCTTGGCGACGTCGAAGCCGTTCTCGGGCAGCAGGGAGTCCAGGTTGTAGCCGGAGACGCGGCGGGGGATCTCGGGGTAGCCGCGGCGGATGTCGGCCAGGTACTCGGTGGCGATGCGGTCGAGGCCGGCGTAGATCTCGGCGAGCCGGCCGCCGCCGGCGGTGATCCGGGCGCGCTCGTCGGGCGGGGTGGGGCCGACCCAGGCGCGCTGTCCGTCGTAGGTGAGGATCTCCAGGCGCCGGACGTTGTCGACGGTCTTGCCGTAGGCCTGGGCGGAGGCGCCGCAGGAGTTGTTGCCGATCATGCCGCCGAGCGCGCAGTGGGTGTGGGTGGACGGTTTGGGGCCGAACTGGAGCTTGTGGCGGGCGAGCTGCCGGTTGAGTTCGTCCAGGACGATGCCGGGCTCCACCACACAGGTGCGCCGTTCCGGGTCGACGGAGAGCACCCCGGTGCAGTACTTGCTCCAGTCGATCACCACGGCGGTGTTGGTGGACTGTCCGGCCAGGCTGGTGCCGCCGCCCCGGGAGAGGACAGGGGCGCCGAAGCGCGCGCACACCGAGACCGCCCGGGCGCCCGCCTCGACGGTGCGGGGGACGACGACGCCCAGCGGGACCTGCCGGGAGTTCGAACCGTCCGTGGCGTAGGCGCCGCGGCTGCCCGCGTCGAAGCGGACTTCGCCGTCCACCTCGGCGCTCAGGGCCGCCTCCAGGCCGGACCTGTCCGGAGGGGTCATCTGCGCTCCTCGATTCGCTCCGTGCGGGCACCGACCTGTGGGGGCTGCCGCGCTGTCCGAGGTCCGGCGAGTACCCCGACAAATAGACAGCCAAAACTGAACAGTTCCAACTGGACAGTCTGTGCTGTCGGCCCTAGCCTGGCGGCATGGCTGACATCTCCGACTCCGCCGCCCGCGCCGCGCGCGATCTGCGCGTGGTGTTCAGCAGGCTGCGGCGCCGCATCCGCGAGGTGGCGCAGGACGCCGACCTCAGCCCCTCGCAGGAGTCGGCGCTCACCCTGGTCGGCAAGCACGGCGCGGCCACCGCGAGCGCGCTCGCCGCCGCGGAGGGGGTGCGCCCGCAGTCCATGGCCACCACGCTGGCCGCCCTGGAGCAGCACGGCCTGATCCGCCGTGCCCCCGACCCCGACGACGGCCGCCGCCAGCTGGTCACCCTGACCGACGGCGGCCGGGCCCGTGTCGAGGGGAACAGGCAGGTGCGCGAGGAGTGGCTGGCCCGCGCCTTCCAGGACCGCTACACCGAGGAGGAGCGGCAGACCGTCCTCGCGGCGCTGGAGCTGATGGAACGGCTGTCCCGGTCGTGATACCGAGGCTCGCCGCGCGCGCCCGGACCGCCGGCCCCTCCCCCGCCGGATTCGACCGCCGGCTCATCCCGCCGATGGTCCTCGGCTCGGTCCTGAACCCGGTCAACTCCTCGATGATCGCCGTGGCGCTCGTGCCGGTCGGCGTGGCGTTCGGCGCCCCGCCCGCCGAGACGGTGTGGCTGGTCTCGGCGCTCTACGTGGCCACCGCCGTCGGCCAGCCCGTCATCGGCCGCCTGGTGGACATGTACGGCCCGCGCAGGCTCTACCTCGCCGGTACGGCCCTGGTCGGCGTCGCCGGTCTGCTCGGCGCGCTCGCCCCCTCGCTCGGCGCGCTGATCGCGGCCCGGGTGCTGCTGGGCCTCGGCACGTCGGCGGCGTACCCGGCGGCGATGCGGCTGACCCGCGCCGAGGCCGAACGCACCGGGCAGGACAGCCCGGCGGGCGTGCTGACCGCCCTCGCCGTCGCCAACCAGACGGTGGCCGTCGTCGGGCCCGCGCTCGGCGGGCTGCTGATCCAACTGGGCGGCTGGCGGGCCGTCTTCACCGTCAACGTGCCGCTGTCGGCGGCCTGTCTGGTGCTCGGCGCGCTGCGGCTGCCCCGGTCCGGGACCCGGCGGCGCGGCCTGGACGCGCCCGGCATGGCGCTGTTCGCCGTCCTGCTGGTCGCGCTGATGCTGTTCCTGATGGAGCCGCGGGCCGGCCGCTGGTACCTGCCGGTGCTGTCCGCCGTGGCCGCCGCGGGCTTCGCGCTGCGGGAGCTGAGGGTGCCGGACCCGTTCGTCGACCTGCGCGTCCTCGGCGGCAACGGCCCGCTGCTGGCCACCTACCTGCGCCAGCTGCTCGGCTACACCACCGCCTACGCCTTCATGTACGGCTACACGCAGTGGCTGGAGCAGGGCCGCGGGCTCGGCGCCTCCGCGGCCGGGCTCGCGCTGTTGCCGCTGTCGGCGGCGGCGCTCACCGCCTCCGCGCTGACGGGGCGCCGCGAGGCGGTGCGCGCCAAGCTGATCTGCGGTTCCCTCCTCCAGCTCGCGGGCTGCGCGGTGCTGCTCCTGATCGGCGACCGCAGCCCGTTCTGGCTGCTGCTCGGGGTCGGTGTGCTGCTCGGCGTCCCGCAGGGGCTGATCGGCCTGGCCACGCAGACCGCGCTGTACCGGCAGGCCGAGCCGGAGCGGATCGCCTCCGCCGCCGGGCTGCTGCGGACCTTCATGTACCTCGGCGCGCTGGGCGCGTCCGCCGCCACCGCGGCGTTCTACCCGCACCGCGCCGACACGACCGGGCTGCACGGCCTGGCCCTGTTCATGCTCGCCGGCTCCGCACTGCTGCTGGCGACGACCCTGCCCGACCGATCCCTCGGCCGGCTGACCCCCCGAGACACCCGAAAGGCCTGACCGACCCATGTCGCTCACCACGCTCGACCCCCGCACCGCCCTCGTCGCGATCGACCTCCAGAACGGCATCGTGGCCATGCCCACCCAGCCCAGGCCGGGCGCCGAGGTCGTCTCCCGCACGGCCGCGCTCACCGACGCCTTCCGCTCCCACGGGCTGCCCGTGGTCCTGGTCCGGGTCTCCTTCGCGCCGGACGGGGCGGACGCCGTCCCCGGACGCACCGAGCGCCAGCCGCGCGGGCTCGCCTTCCCGGAGGGCTGGGACGTCGTCGTCGACGACCTGTCCGGACACCCCGGCGACATCCGCGTCACCAAGCACAACTGGAGCGCCTTCCACGGCACCGACCTGGACGTCCAGCTGCGCCGCCGCGGCATCACGCAGATCGTGCTGACCGGCATCGCCACCAGCATCGGCGTGGAGTCCACCGCCCGTGACGCCTACGCCCACGGCTACCACGTCACCCTCGCCACGGACGCCATGGCCGACGCCGACGGTGAGGCGCACGCGAACAGCGTCGAGCGCGTCTTCCCGCGGCTCGGCGAGACCGGCACGACGGCCGAGGTCCTGGAACTGCTGGCCAAGACCCACGCCTGACCGCCGGCTCAGCGCAGGGTGCGCGGCTTGAGCGGCTCCCACCAGGACCGGTGGGCGCGGTACCAGGCGACCGTCTCGGCGAGGCCCGTGGTGAAGTCACGGCGCGGCCGGTAGCCGAGCTCGTCGCGGGCCTTGCCCCAGTCGAGCGAGTAACGCAGGTCGTGGCCCTTGCGGTCGGGCACGTGCACCACGTGCTCCCAGCCCGCGCCGCACGCCTCCAGCAGCAGACCGGTCAGTTCCTTGTTGGTCAGCTCCGTGCCGCCGCCGAGGTGGTACACCTCGCCGGGGCGGCCCTGGGTGCGGACCAGGTCGATGCCGTGGCAGTGGTCGTCGACGTGCAGCCAGTCGCGGACGTGGCGCCCGTCGCCGTACAGCGGGACGGGCAGGCCGTCGAGCAGGTTGGTCACGAAGAGCGGGATCACCTTCTCGGGGAACTGGCGCGGGCCGTAGTTGTTGGAGCAGCGGGTGATCCGGACGTCCAGGCCGTGGGTGCGGTGGTGGGCGAGGGCGATGAGGTCGGCGGCGGCCTTCGACGCGGCGTACGGCGAATTGGGCGCGAGCGGATGCGTCTCGGACCAGGAGCCGGTGCGGATGGAGCCGTAGACCTCGTCGGTGGAGACGTGCACGAACGGGCCGGTGCCGTGCCGCAGGGCCGCGTCCAGCAGGGTCTGGGTGCCCAGCACGTTGGTGCGGACGAACTCCCCGGCCCCCTCGATCGACCGGTCGACGTGCGACTCGGCGGCGAAGTGCACCACCTGGTCGGCGTCCGCCATCAGTTCGTCGACCAGGCCGGCGTCACAGACGTCCCCGTGTACGAAGTCCAGCCGGGGGTGGCCGACGGGGAGGTTGGTGAGCGTGCCGGCGTAGGTGAGCTTGTCCAGCACGGTCACGTGGGGTGCGTCCGGCGCGTCGGCGGCGAGGAGCCCGCGGACGTAGTGGGAGCCGATGAAGCCGGCGGCGCCGGTGACGAGCAGGTTCATGACCGGAGTATGACCGCGGAGCGTGACGACGTCCGGCCCCGCCCCGGCGTTCAGTCCTCACCGCGCACGATGTTGTCCTCAAGGTCCGGGCCCTGCCGCTGCGTGCAGGCGCGGTCCAGGACGGCGGGCACGCAGGTGCGCACTCCCCGGTTCCGCCGACGGCTGGCCTGGGCCCAGCCCGTCTCCGCGTGGGGTACGGCCGGTTTCTCGCTGGCATGCGCGGTCACGTCGTTCATCTTCCTTCTGCGTCCCGCTCGCAGCGGGCGCCGTTCGCCGGGCCGCCCGGGCCCGGGGTGTGCTGTGTGCCCGACCGGGTCCCCGGGCCGGGCGGCCCGCAAACGCGGCGGTGCCGCACCGGGTCAGGTGCGACCGCCGCCACCACCGCCGAAGGACCCGCTCGACCCGGGCGACCAGCGGGGGCGGCGCTGGTCGTCGGCGCGCTTGGTGCCGACGTTGCCGAGCTGGTGGGGGGTGAGGCGTTCGCTCTCGTCGGCGGCCCGGGGCACCTCGTCGGGCTCACGGACCTCGCGGGTCTCGTGGACCGGCCCCGACGGCGGCATCTTCGGCTGTTCGTCGGGCCGCGGCGGCGCCGGTTCCCGCTCGCGCACCTTGAAGCCCAGCCGGAAGGCCCAGATGAGTCCCGCGACGCAGGCCACACCGGCGATCAGGATCAGGGCGTAGCCGAAGACCTGGGCGCCCGTGGCCGCTTCGTACATGGCAGTGTCCATGACCGCCGGGTACCCGGCGCGGCGCGACGGATGCGCGGCCCCGCACGAACCGGCAGGCCGGCGACCCGGCTGCCCCCCTCGGACCGGGCCCTGCGAGGCGCGGGCCTGGGGCGCTGGTGAGGATCTCGGCGAGTCCGGCCGGGGCCGTGGCCGGGTGCGGCCGTGGGCCATGGCCAGTCCGGCCGCGGATCTCGGCGAGTGCGCCGTGGATCTCGGCGAGTCCGGCCGTGGGTCATGGCCAGGTGCAGCCGTGCGCCACGGCCAAGCCCGCCGCGGGTCGCGACCCGGGCCCGCCCGTGGATCAGTCCGTCTCCTCCGCCGCCGCGTGTTCCACCTCGGCCTCGACCTCGGCCCGTGGCCGGCCGGTCTGCCGGGCGTACTCGCTCACTGCCGTCTGCACATCGCGGGCGAGGTCCCGCCAGGCGCGCAGGGCGGTCTCGTAGGTGCCCGACTGGGCGCCGGTCATCCGCCGTTCGGCCGGCGGGCCGTAGGCGTCCCGCAGTTCCTGCACCTGGGCGTGGGCGGCGGTGGCCGCGCGCTGCTTGGCGACCAGTTCTTCGAAGGTGTGCGACACGCCAACCGACCCTAGGCAGGTCCGGGACGCGGGCCCGCCGCGACCTGCCGGGATCGCCGCCACCCGTACCCGAGTGGCGGGTCAGCGGTCGGGTACGAGGTCCGCCCAGACCTGTTTGCCGCCGCTGACCGGGACCGTGCCCCAGGCCGCCGACACCGCCTCCACCAGCAGGATGCCCCGCCCACCGGTGGCCTCCCAGCCGATGCTGGTGGGTTTGACGGGGCTGCGCGGGGAGGAGTCGGCGACGGCGAGCCGCAGCCGGTGGTTGACCAGGCTGAGGTCGAGCCGGACCTGGCCGCCGGTGTGCACCAGGGCGTTGGTGACGAGTTCGGAGACGACCAGCAGGGCCACGTCGATCGTGTCCTGGGACAGTCCCCAGGCGCGCAGCGTGCGCCGGGTGAAGCGGCGGGCGTGCCGGGCCGCCTCCGGCACCCGCCACACCGTCCAGCTCTCCCGGCGCGGGCGTACGGCCAGTCCGTCGTAGCGCATCAGCAGCAGCGCCACGTCGTCGCCGCGATGCGCGCCGGTGAGCAGGGCGTCGGCGACCTGGCCGAGGTGGGCGGGGTCGGCGGCGGACAGTTCGCGGGCCAGCCGGTCCATGCCGGCGTCGAGGTCGGTGTCCGGGGACTCCACCAGGCCGTCGGTGGTCAGCGCGATCACGGTCCCGGGCTGGAGCCGCAGCGGGGTCATCGGGAACTCGCCCTGGGCGAGGACCCCGAGCGGTGGGCCGCCCTCCGCCCGCACGATCTCGGCGGTGCCGTCCGGGTGGCGCAGCACCGGTTGCACATGCCCGGCGCGGACGCACCAGGCGGTGCCCTGCTCCACGTCGACTTCGACGTAGGCGCAGGTGGCGAAGAGGTCGGTCTCCATGTCCAGCAGGAGCCGGTTGGCGTGTGCCACGACCACGTCCGGGGCGTGGCCCTCGGCGGCGTAGGCGCGCAGCGCGGTGCGCATCTGGCCCATCAGGGTGGCGGCGCCCGCGTTGTGCCCCTGGACGTCGCCGATCACCAGGGCGACGTGGTTGTCGGCCAGCGGGATCACGTCGTACCAGTCGCCGCCGACCTCCAGACCGGCCGTGGTGGGCAGGTAGCGGGCGACGGCGACCGCACCGGGCAGCCGGGGCAGCCTGCGGGGCAGCAGGGTGCGCTGGAGCATGCCGACGAGTTCGTGCTCGGCGTCGAAGGCGTGGGCGCGCAGCAGGGCCTGGCCGGTCAGGCCGGCGCAGGCGGTGAGCAGGGCGCGTTCGTCGGGAGCGAAGTCGTGCGGGCGGTCCCAGCCGACCAGGCAGGCGCCGGCCATGCGGCTGCCGGCGGGCAGCGGCAGCACGGCGAGGCCGCCCGGACCGACCTCGGCGAGGGCGGGCTCCAGCGCCGAGCCGGCGGGCCAGATCTTGGCGCGGCCCTCGCGCAGCGCGGCGGCCAGGGTGGGCATGGCGCGCACCGGCGCGTCGGGCCATTCGGTGCGCCACTCGCTGCGCCACACCTCGGGCCAGGCCTCGGGCTCGGGCGGGTCGAGGACGGTGACGACCAGCCGGTCGTTCTCCAGTTCGGCCAGGGCGATCCGGTCGGCCCGCAGCGGCTTGCGCAGGGCGGCCACGACCGCCTGCCCCACGTCCTTGACGGTGCCTGCGGTGGCGAGGGCGGCGGCCAGGCGCTGCACGCGGGCGACGTCGGTGACGTCGGTGCGCAGGCTGGAGGCGTCGGCGACGGTGCCGACGAGCCGGGCGGAGCGGCCCTCGCCGCCGGGCAGCAGCCGGCCGCGCAGCCGCAGCCACTGGGGCGGGCCGGCGGACTGGAGGATGCGGAACTCCAGCTCCCGGTCGCCGATGGACATGTGGTCGGCCTCGACCACCGACATCAGCGCGGGCAGATCCTCCGGCACCGCGCGGCCGAGCAGGGTCTCCACGCGACCGTCGAAACTCTCCCGGTCGATCCCGAACAGCCGCAGGATCGCCTCGCCGACCTCCACCCGGCCGGTCTCCATGGTCAGGCTGAAGGCGTCCTCGGGCAGCTCGCCGGTGTCCCCGGCGACGACCGGGGCGGGTACGGCCACGGCGCGGGCGATCAGCTCCAGACTGGTCCGGTCGTCGGTACCGAAACCGCCCGGGTGCTCGCCCACGGCCAGCAGACAGCCGCCGCCCGCGGGGCCGAGCGGCAGGACGGCCACGGAGAAGTCCGGGGACGGGGTGCGGCGGGAGTCCGGGCCGGCGGCCAGTTCGGCGGGGCCGAGCCAGCGCGGGCGTCCGGTGCGGTGCGTCTCGGCGACCGGGGAGGCGCCGGCGGCCGGATAGCAGTCCCGGAGGCCGTACAGGGTGCGGGGCAGACCGGCCGACTCGGCGAGGCAGAGCTCCGTGGCGTCGTGGCCGGGCGTGTACACCCCGGCGAAGGACGCACCGGCGAACACGAGCGCCTGTTCGAGCACCCGGCGGAGCCGGTCGGGGGTGGCCGGGGACACCATCAGCGACGCGAGGGCGGCTTCGGCACGCTCCGGCGCCGTTCTCGTCCCGCTGATCGCAGCGCCCTCACTCACCACGTCGCCATTACAGCGCGTATCAGCCGCCTGCGCAGCCCCTGTGAAGCGCGCTGAGCGGACGCCGTCCGGATGCCCTGGCCGAGGGTGACCACGGGTGAGCGGAGTTGAGCGGGAACGGCGACGCGCGGGTGAGGCAGGCGTCGCGAGGGGGCGGGGGGGGGCGGACGCGACGACAGGTGGGACGGGCGACGCGAGGGGCGGGGCAGACACCGGGACGCGCGCGGGGACACCGCGACGCGCCCGGGGGACACTCGCGACGGGCGGGCAGGCACGCGACGGGCGGGGCCGGCTGCGGCCGGCTCGCTGGGGGACACCGCCGGCCCCCACCGAACCTGCCGAACAGGCACCGGCTGCACCATGCCCCAGCGGGAACGCCCCGCCGGGCCCGCCGGACAGGGTGTCGGCTACGGCAGGCGGCCAGGCGGGGCCGCCTACCGCCGCCGGCCCTGTCGAACGGGCGCCGGCCGCGGTGGACGGCCGCGCGGGGCCGCCTCCCGGCTGCGGTCCGTTGGAAGCAGCGTCGGCCGTGTCAGGTGGCCCCGGGGATCACACGGGATCCCCGACCGCCGGCGCCGCGCCCGCGCCCTCGGGGACCGTCGGTTCCCCGGGCTTCCCGGGCTTCCCGGTGGAGATGACCACCAGCTTGGTCACCGAGCCGTCGTCCGCGACGACGTCCCGGACGTGGCGGAAGCCCAGGCGGCGGCACATGGCCAGGCTGGCGGTGTTGTCGGCGCCGACCATGCCGTACGCCTCGGTGAGTCCGAGATCGTCGGCGGCGTGGCGGAGGAGGCCGCGCACCGCCTCGCCGCCCAGTCCGCGCCCCCAGTGTCCGGGGGCGAGCGCGGTGACGAGTTCGTGGCCGTCGACGTTGCCGGTCGGCTTCACCTCCGCGTGGCCGACGTAGACGCCCTCGTGCCACAGGCCCCACACGTCGAAGCGGCGCTGGGGATAGACGTGGGTGAGGATGGCGCGGAACAGCTCGCGGATCTGCGGTTCGGGCACGCGTTCCTGGCCCATCCAGCGGCACACCTCCTCGTCGCGCAGCAGGGCGACGAAGGCGTCCTCGTGTTCGGGACGGTAGGGGAGGAACTCCAGGCGCTCGGTGCGCAGGACGGGGGTCGTGACGGACGTCAAGGCGGACTCCTCGGGAGTGATGCGGTGCGGCGGGTGCCGGGTGAACGGCGACGCGTGGGGGGGGAGGAGTGGGGGGAGGCGCCGGGCCGGCCCGGTACGGGCGGCCCGGCGTGTCGGTCGTGGTGGACGCGCGGGGCGTCAGGCGCCGGCGTTCTCCATGCGCTCGCGGAGGCTCTTGGGCCGCATGTCGGTCCAGACCTCGTCGACGTACGCGGAGCACTCGGCCTCGGTGCCCTCCTTGCCGACGGGCTGCCAGCCGGCGGGCACCTCGATGTCGACGGGCCAGAGGGAGTACTGCTCCTCGTCGTTGCGCAGCACCTGGTAGCGGGTGTTCTCGTCCATGCCGGTCTCCTCGGGGGTTCGGTTCGGGTGAGCTGGGGTGGGGCGGGAGCGGGCGGTCGGGGCGCGGGGTGCGCGCGGCCCGTACCGGGTGGCACGCCGGCACGGGGCCTCGCGGGGCCGGAAGTTCGTCACCGGCCTCCCCTGGCGTGCCGGGCCAGCTGGCGCAGGGCCTCGGCGAACTCCTCGGCCACCCGGCGCACGGTCGCGGTGTCGTGGACGCCGGGCCGGTGGTGCCAGGTGAAGGCGAGCCGGCCGTGCTGCACCGCGCCCACCACCTCCAGCAGGTGCGAGCCGGGGTCCCGGGGGTCGTGGTCCTGCCCGAGGGAGCCGTGTTCGGTCCGGACCAGGCCGCCCGACGCGGTCTCGGGGCGGGCGTCCCACTGGCCGAGGTAGTTGAACACCACCTGGCTGTGCGCGCTGCCGCCGAGGCGTTCGCGGACCTCGGACGGGCCGAAGGTGCGCAGCGCGCCGAAGCCGATGCCGTTGCCGGGTACGGCGCGCAGTTGGCGGCGCACCGACTTCACCAGGGACCGCCAGTCGCGGTCGGGACCGAGGTCGCCGGGGTCGGGCACCTGGACGGCGATCGGGTAGACGGTGGTGAACCAGCCGACGGTGCGGGACAGGTCGACCCCGTCGAGCAGGTCCTCGCGGCCGTGGCCCTCCAGGTCCAGGCGGACCCGGTCGTGTCCGGTCCAGCGGGCCAGCGCCAGGGTGAGGGCGGCGAGCAGCACGTCGTTGACCCGGGTGCGGTAGGCGGTGGGTGCCGAGCGCAGCAGGGCCGTGGTGTCCTCCTCACCGAGTTCCACGCTCACCGTGGCGGCCGGTCCGGCGGCGGTGGGCGCGGGTGGCGCGGGGTCGGTGTCCACCGCCTGTTCCCAGTACGGCAGTTCGTGATCGAGGCCGCCCTCGGCGACGTACCCGGCGAGTCCCCGCGACCACGCGCGGAAGCTGGTGCCGCGCTCCCCCAGCGTGACCGGTCGGCCCTCAAGGGCCTGCTGGTAGGCGGTTTCCAGGTCGTCTCGCAGGATGCGCCAGGAGACGGCGTCCACGACCAGGTGGTGGGCGACGAGGAGGAGGAACGCGGGCCGCTCCGGCTCCCCGGTGAACAGGGCCGCGCGCAGGTGCGGGCCCCGGGCCAGGTCGAAGCTCGCGTGCAGTTCGTCGGCGGCCTTGGCCATGGCCGCGTCGGCCTCCTCGGCGGACAGCCCGGTCAGGTCGTGCCGGACGAGGATGCCAGGGCCGGCGGCGGGCGGCGGGTTGAACTGGTGCCAGCCGTCCGCGTCCCGGGTGAACCGCATGCGCAGCGCGTCGTGGTGCTCCAGCAGCGCGTCCAGGGCGGCGCGCAGCGCCCGCGGGTCGGGGGTGCCGTGGAGTTCCAGCAGCGCCGACTGGTTGAAGTGGTGGTGGGCGGCGCGCGGGGTGGTCAGGAACCAGTCCTGGATCGGGGTGAGCGGCACGTCGCCGGTGACCGGGCCGTCCCCGGACCGCCGGGGCGCGGCGCGGACCACGGTGGCGAGTTCGGCCACGGTCTGGTGCGTGAACAGGTCGCGCGTGGCCATGTGCAGGCCGTCGCGGCGCAGCCGGGAGACGACCTGCATGCTCAGGATGGAGTCGCCGCCGAGTGCGAAGAAGTTGTCGTCGGCACCCACCTCCTCGATGCCCAGCACATCGGCCCAGATCCGGGCGATCCGGCGTTCGGTGTCGGTGCGCGGCGCCGTCTTCGGGCCGTCCGCGTACTGCGCGGGCCCGGGTGCGGGCAGGGCCCGCCGGTCCGTCTTGCCGTTCGGGGAGAGCGGCAGCCGGTCGAGCGGTACGAAGACGGACGGCACCATGTGCGGGGGCAGCAGCCCGGCCAGGTGCAGCCGCACCTCCCCGACGGGCAGCCGCACCTCACCACCGGTACGCCCGGCGCTGGAAGGAGCAGCGGCGGACGGACCGACAGCGGACCGATCGGCTGCCGACGAATCGGGGGCGGACGGATCAGCGGCCGGCGCGTCGGCAGCGGGCTGCCCCTCCGCCGGAACCACGTAGGCGACCAGCCGGGCCGGCGCGTCCGGCGTTTCCCCCGCGCGTACGACGACGACCGCGTCCCGCACCAGCGGGCTGCGCCGCAGCGCGCTCTCGATCTCGCCGGGCTCGATGCGGAAGCCGCGTAGCTTGACCTGGTCGTCGGCGCGTCCGGCGAACCGGAGCCGGCCGTCGGCGGTCCAGCGGACCAGGTCCCCGGTGCGGTACATCCGCTCCCCCGGCGCGCCGAACGGGTCGGCGACGAACCGCCGGGCGGTGAGTCCCGGCCGGCCCAGGTAGCCCCGGGCGAGTCCGGGCCCGGTGAGGTACAGCTCCCCGGTCACGCCGGGCGGTACGGGACGCAGGGCGGCGTCGAGCACGCGGACGCGGATGCCGCCGGCGGGGCGGCCGATGGGCGGGGCGCCGGTGCCGGGGGTGAGCGGGCCGGTCCAGGTGGCGACGACGGTGGCCTCGGTCGGCCCGTAGGAGTTGATCATCCGGCGGCCGGGGGCCCAGGTGTCGACCAGGTCGGCCGGGCATGCCTCGGCGCCCACGATGAGCGTGCGCAGGTGGGGCAGGGCGGCGGCGGTCTCCGACGGGACGGTGGCCAGCGCGGCCGGGGGGATCAGGGTGTGGCTGACGCGCCGTTCGGCGAGCACCTCCGCCAGTCGCTCGCCGACCAGCGGCCCCTCCTCGCCGGTGACCAGCGCGGCCCCGCTGAGCAGGGAGACGCACAGCTCCAGCACGGAGGCGTCGAAGCTGGGCGAGGCGAACTGGAGGACCCGGTCGCCGGGGCCCGCCGCGTACTGTTCGGTGGCCGCCGCGGCGAAGGAGGCGAGGCCGCGGTGGGTGACCACCACGCCCTTGGGGGTGCCGGTGGAGCCGGAGGTGTAGATGACGTAGGCGGGGTGGGCGGGGGTGAGCGGCGCGGTGCGGTCGGTGTCCGTGGGTGCCGTGTCCGGCCCGTCGGCGGCCCACACCTCGGCCGGGTCGCCGAGGACCAGGTGGGCGCCGGCGTCCCGGATCATGAACTCCCTGCGCTGCGGCGGGTAGTCGGGGTCCACGGGCAGGAAGGCGCCCCCGGCCTTGGTGACGGCGAGCTGGGCCACGACCGTCGCCGCCGAGCGGGGCAGCGCCAGGGCGACCACGCGCTCCGGTCCGACGCCGTCCCGCACGAGCCGGTGGGCCAGCCGGTTGGCCGCCCGGTCCACCTCCGCGTAGGTCAGCTCCCGCTCGCCGTCGACCAGCGCCACCGCGTCCGGGGTACGGGCCGCCTGTCGCTCGAACAGGGCGGGCAGGGTCGTCTCGGGTACCGGGCGGAAGCTGCCGAGGCCCTGGTCCAGCAGGGTCTTCAGCTCGTCGTCGGAGGTGAGCGGCAGGGTGCCGAGCGGACGGTCGGGGTCCTCGGCGACGGCGTGCAGCAGGGTGCCGAGCTGTCCGGCCATCCGGTCGGCGGTGGCCGGGTCGAACAGGTCGGTGTTGTAGGTGAGCAGGCCGTGCAGGGCTCCGTCGTCGGTCTCGGCGAACTCCAGGGTCAGGTCGAACGCGGCCTGCTCCGACTCCGGTTCGACGTCGGTGACGTCCAGGCCGGGCAGGTCGAGACCGGCGGCCGGGGTGTTCTGGAGGACGACCATGACCTGGAAGAGGGGGCTGCGGCTGGTGTCGCGGACCGGGTCCACCTCGTCCACGATCCGTTCGAACGGCACGTCCTGGTGGGCGAAGGCGTCGAGGACGGTCTGCCGTACGGCGGTGAGGAACCCGCTGAAGGGCTCCTCGGCCCCGGCCCGGGAGCGCAGCACGAGGGTGTTGACGAAGAACCCGACGAGTCCTTGCGTCTCGGGCCGGTCGCGGCCGGAGGTGACGGTGCCGACGGCGATGTCCTCGGCGCCGGAGAGCCGGGCTAGGTATGCCTGGGCGGCGGCGACGAGCGTGGTGAACAGGGTGGTGCCGTGGTCGCGGGCGAGCCGGGTCAGCCGCCGGACGGTCCGGGCGGGCACCATCAGCCGGGTGGTGGCGCCGGCGCTGGTCCGCACTGGCGGCCGGGGCCGGTCGGTGGGCAGTTCCAGCGGTGCCGTGTCGGCCAACTGCCGCTTCCAGTAGGCGAGGTGCTCGCCGGAGTCGGTGTCCCCGGTGCCGCGCTGCCAGCGCGCGTAGTCCGCGTACTGCACGGGCAGCGACGGCAACTCCGCTTGTACGCAGCCGAGTTCGGCGCGGTAGAGATGGGCGAGGTCGCCGAGCATGACGGAGGTGGACCAGCCGTCGGTGACGATGTGGTGCAGGGTGACCGTGAGGACGTGGTCGTCCCCGGCCAGCCGGATCAGGCCGGTGCGCAGCAGCGGGCCCTCACGCAGGTCGAAGGGGCGGGACCGCTCCTCGGCGAGCAGCCCGCGCAGGGCGGAGACGGGGTCGGCGGTCTGTGCCAGGTCGCGCACGGGCAGCGGCACGGCGTGGGGCGGGTGGACGCGCTGTACGCCGTGCCCGTCGACGCTGTCGAAGGTGGTGCGCAGCGACTCGTGCCGGGCCACCAGGGCGGTCAGGGCCGCGCGGAGAGCGCCGGTGTCCACGGTGCCGCGCAGCCGGAGGGCGAGCGCGGTCACGTACTCGGCACCGCCGGGCGCGAACTCCTCCAGGAACCAGAGGCGTTGCTGGGCGTACGACATCGGCGCGGCCCCGTCCCGGCCGGCCGGGGCGATCGCCGACCGGCCGGTGCCCCGCCGGGCGTCGAGCAGCCGGGCCAGTCCCGCCGGGGTGGGGTGGGTGAACACCGCGCGCGGGGTGACGTCGGTGTCGAAGGTCTCGGCGAGGCGGGAGGCGAGCCGGATGCTGAGGATCGAGTCGCCGCCGAGCTGGAAGAAGTCGTCCTCCGCACCGGGCGGTTCGCTGCCCAGCACCTCGCCGAAGACGGCCGCCGTGCGGCGCTCGGCCTCGGTGCGGGGCTCGACGCGGGCGCGCCCCGGCAGGGCTTCCGGCGCGGGCAGGGCCGCGCGGTCGACCTTGCCGTTGCGGCTGAGCGGGAGGGCGGTGAGCGGGACGACGGCACCGGGGACGAGGTAGTCGGGCAGGGTGCGGGCGGCGAAGTCGCGCAGCTCCTCGCCGTCCTGTCCGGCCGGTCCGACGACGTAGGCGACGAGCCGTTTGGCGCCGGGCCGGTCCTCGCGGGCCAGCACGGCCACGTCCACGACGCCCGGGTGGGCGGCGAGGGCGGCCTCGACCTCGCCGGGCTCCACCCGGAAGCCCCGGATCTTCACCTGGTCGTCGGCGCGGCCCAGGAACTCGACGGTGCCGTCCGGCCGCCGCCGGGCCAGGTCGCCGGTGCGGTACATCCTGGCGCCGGGCGGGCCGTAGGGGTCGGCGAGGAAGCGGGCCGCGGTGTCGCCGGGGCGGCCCAGATAGCCGCGGGCGACGCCCTCGCCGGCGACGTACAGCTCACCGGGGCAGCCCGGCGGTACGGGGCGCAGCCGGGCGTCGAGGACGTGCACCCGCATGTCGTCGAGCGGGCGGCCGATGGGGACGGTGCCGGGCACGGCCGCCGGGTCGGTGAGGGCGCAGGAGGTCGCGAAGGTGGTGGTCTCGGTGGGGCCGTAGCCGTCCACGACGGTCAGGCCGGGGCAGGCGGCCAGCACCCGGCGCACGGCCTGGGCGGGGACGACGTCACCGCCGGTCCACACCTGCGCGAGGCCCCGGAAGCAGTCGGGGGCGTCCTGGGCCAGCAGCCGGAACAGTCCGGCGGTCAGCCACAGCGCCGTCAGCTCGCCGTCGGCGGCCAGCCGGCGCACCAGGGCCGCGTCCACGCCGCCGGCCGGGGCCACGACCACGCAGCCGCCGTTCACCAGCGGTGCCCACACCTCGAAGGTGGACGCGTCGAACGCCACCGGGGAGTGCAGCAGCACCCGCGCGCACACCCCGTCGGCGAACCGGCTGTCGGTGGCGAGCGCCGCCACGTCCCGGTGCCGTACGGCGACCGCCTTGGGCAGGCCGGTGGAGCCGGAGGTGAACATCACGTACGCCAGCCGGTCGGGGTCGGCGGCCGGTGTGCGCCCGTGCTCGGCGCCGACGCCGGTGCGGGCGGCGGCCACCTCGGCCGGGGTGAGCCGGACGGTCGCACCCGCCTGGGCGAGGAGGGTGCGGCGGCGCTCCTCGGGCGCCCGGGTGTCGACGGGGACGTAGGCGCCGCCGGCCATGAGCACCGCGAGCTGGGCGACGACGAGTTCGGCGGAGCGGTCCACCAGCAGCGCCACCCGGTCCTCGGCCGCCAGCCCGCCGGCCACCAGCCGAGCCGCCAACCCCTCGGCCCAGCCGGCCAGTTGTCGGTACGTCAGCTGGCGCTCGCCGTCGCGGACCGCGATCGCGTCCGGGGTGCGGCGGGCCTGCTCGGCGAACAGGTCCACGGGGCTGCGCGGCGCGGCCGGGCGGGCGGGGGTGTTCCAGGCGGCCAGCAGGTCGCGGTCGGCCCGGGTGAGCAGGTCCAGGCCGGCCAGGTCGGTGTCGAACCCGTCGGCGAGGGAGGTGAGCAGGGCGGCCAGCCGGTCGGCGGCGCGCTCGGCGGTCGCGGGGTCGAACAAGGCGGGGTCGTAGGCCAGGTCGAAGGCGAGCCGTTCGGCCAGGTGGGCGCGGAGGCACCAGGGGAAGGTGGTGGCGTCGTCGGCGCGCACCTCCTCGACGCGGACGCCGGTGCGGGCCGTGGCCGACTCGTCCACGGGGTAGTTCTCGAACACCACCATGCTGTCGAACAGCGGCTCGCCGGAGGGGACTTCACCGGCTGCCTGGATGCGGGGCAGGGCGAGGAAGTCGAAACGGCGGGCGTCGCTCTGCCGTTCCTGGAGCGCGCGCAGCCACGGCAGGACCGGCCCGGCCGGGACGCGGACGCGGGTCGGCACGGTGTTGATGAACATGCCGATCATGCCTTCGACGCCGGGCAGTTCGGCCGGACGGCCGGACACCGTGGTGCCGAACACCACGTCGTCCCGTCCGCCGGAGCGGGCCAGCAGCAGCGCCCAGGCGCCCTCCACGACGGTGTTGACGGTGAGCCCGGCGCGGGCGGCGCCCTCCCGCAGCCGGTGCGAGACCCGCGCGTCCAGTTCGTGATGGACGGCGGCGGCGGAGCGGGCGCGGTGGGCCTCGGCGGGCGTGCGGTCGTACGGCAGCGGGGTGCGGGCGGTGAACCCGGCCAGGGCGTCGGCCCAGTACCGTTCGGCGGCCTGCTCGTCCTGCTCGCGCAGCCAGTGCAGGAAGTCCGCGAAGGGCCGCCGTACCGGGGGTGCCGGGTCCGGGCCGCCGGTGAGGGCGGCGTAGCGTTCGCACACCTCGGTGAGCAGCTGCCCGGTGCTCCAGCCGTCGAGGACGATGTGGTGGGTCGACCAGAGCAGCAGCACCTCGTCGCCGGGCAGGGCGGCCAGGGTGAGGCGGGTCAGTGGCGCGGTGGTGAGGTCCATGCCCGCCGCGCGGTCCTCGGCGAGCAGCCGCTCGGTGGCCCGCGCGCGCCGCTGCGGTGTCAGCGCGCGCCAGTCGAGGTGGGTGACCGGCAGCTCGGCGCGCCGGTGGACCACCTGGACCGGGTGGGGCAGCCCCTGCCAGTGCACGCTGCTGCGCAGTGCCGGGGTGCGGTCGGCGACCTGCTGCCAGGCGGCGGCGAACGCGTGCGGGTCCGCCACGCCGGACAGGCGTACGGCCGTACGGTCGAAGTAGGCGTGCTCGGTGTCCACCAGGCCGTGGAAGAGCATGCCGGACTGGAGCGGGGAGAGCGGCAGGACGTCCTCGACCTGTCGGCCGGTGCCGACGAGCCGGTCCAGCCGGTCCTGACGGAGACCGGCGAGCGGGAAGTCGGAGGGGGTACGGCCGCCCGCTCCGGGACGGGCGCAGTGCGCCACGATGTCCCGCAGGGCTCCGAGCGTCTCGTCGGCGAGCCGGCGGACGGTGGCCTCGTCGTAGACCGCCGGCGGGTAGGTCCAGCCGAGTTCGAGGCGGCCCCGCTGGACCACTCCGGTGACGTCCAGCAGGTAGGGGCGGGGTTCGTCCGGGTCGGTGTCCCGGCCGGCCGGGGGCAGGGAGCCGCGCAGCAGCCCGTCCGTGCCGTCCGCGTCCCACTGGCCGTGGTAGTTGAAGCCGATGCGCGGGGTGGGGGCGCCGGTGAGGGGGCTGTCGGGCAGGAGGTGGCGCAGGGCGCCGTGGCTCAGGCCGCGCAGCGGCACCGCGCGCAGCTGTTCCTTGACCGAGCGGAGGGTGTCGTGCCAGCCGGCGTCCGGGTCGACGCGCAGGGCGAGCGGGAACTCGGCGGTGAACCAGCCGACGGTCCGCGCCAGGTCGAGGTCCGCGAACAGGTCCTCCCGGCCGTGTCCCTCCACGCCGAGCAGGACGGTGTCGCGCCCGCACCAGCGGGCCAGGGTGCGGCCGAGGGCGCTGAGCAGGACGTCGTTGACCTGGGTGCGGTAGACCTCCGGGACCTGCCGCAGCAGGGCGTCGGTCGTCGCCGCGTCCAGCGTGACGGTGAGGGTGGCGGCGGTGCCGTGGGTGTGGGGGCCGGGCCGTCCGGCGGGCAGCCCGGCCGGGGCCGTGCCGGTGCGCGTCCAGTACGGCAGGTCCGCGTCCAGGGCGCCGGAGCGGGTGTGCCGGTCGAGCCGGGCGGCCCAGGTGCCGTAGGAGGTGCCCGTGGCGGGCAGCTCGACGGGCCGGCCGGCCGCCGCCGCCCCGTGGGCGGTCTCCAGGTCGGCGAGCAGGATGCGCCATGACACACCGTCGATCACCAAGTGGTGCGCGGTGATCACGAGTTGGCCGTCCCGCCGTGGGCCCCGGTCGAAGAACAGGACGCGGACGACCCGGCCCGCGACGGGGTCGAGCGCGGCCTGCGCCTCCTCCGTGATCCGCTGGACCTCGCCCTCCAGCGCGGCGTCGTCCAGCCCGGCGACGTCGTGCCGGGTGAAGACGGCGTCCGGGGCCTCGGGCAGCACCTCCTGGCGCCAGCCGTCGGCGGTGCGGCGGAAGCGGGTGCGCAGGGCGGCGTGGTGGTGGACGAGGGCGTCGACGGCGGCCCGCAGCGCCGGCCCGTCCGTGCCGGCGGCGAGTTCCAGCCGCTGGGTCATGGTGAACCGGAGCCGCTGTCCGGGGTCGCGGCCGTCCAGGTACCAGTGCTGGATCGGCGTCAGCGGCGCCTCGCCGGTCTCCTCCGTGGGGGCGGGGCTCGGAGCGGACTCCCTTACACGCAAGGCGAGTTCGGCGACCGTCTGGTGGCGGAAGACGTCCTTGGTGGTGAGGGCGAGTCCGGCCTGCCGGGCGCGGGAGACGATCTGGATGCTCAGGATGGAGTCGCCGCCGAGCGCGAAGAAGTTGTCGCGGGCGCCGACCCGTTCGACGCCGAGCACGTCCGCCCAGATCGCGGCCAGGCACTCCTCCGTGCCGGGCCGGGGGGTGACGTACGGGGTGGTGCTGTCGGGCTGCGCGGGCGGGGCGGGCAGTGCGCGCCGGTCGGTCTTGCCGCTGGTGGTGCGGGGGATGCGGGCCAGCGGGACGAACGCGGCGGGCACCATGTGGTCGGGCAGGGTACGGCGCAGGGCGAGCCGCAGGTCGTCGGCGGATGGCGTCCGGCCGGCGGTCGGCACCACATAGCCGACGAGCATGGGGCGGCCGGCGTGTTCGCGTGCGGCGACCGCGGCGTCGGCGACGTCCGGGTGGTCCAGGAGGGCGGCCTCCACCTCGCCGGGCTCTATGCGGAACCCGCGGATCTTGACCTGTTCGTCCACCCGGCCCAGGAACTCCAGCAGCCCGTCCCGGTCCCAGCGGACCCGGTCCCCGGTGCGGTACATCCGCTCCCCCGGCGCCCCGAACGGGTCGGCGAGGAAGCGGGCGGCGGTGAGGCCGGGCCGGTTCAGATACCCGCGGGCCACCTGGGCCCCGGCCAGGTACAGCTCGCCGGGCACGCCGGGCGGCACCGGGCGCAGGGCGCCGTCGAGGACGTAGGCGCGGAGGTTGCCGCCGGGGCGGCCGATGACCGGGCGGTCGGGCCGGTCGGCGAAACGGCCGTAGACGGCGTCGACGGTGCACTCGGTGGGGCCGTACATGTTGTACACGGTCACGCCCGACCGTCGTTCGGCCTGGACGAGTTCGCGCCAGTCCGCCGGGGTGACGCCCTCGCCGCCGACGAGCAGCAGGCGGGGGTGGTGGCGGCCGGGGGCGAGCAGCCCGGCGGCGGTCAGTTCGCGCAGGAAGGACGGGGTGACGTTCACCAGGTCGAGGCGGTGGCCGGCGACCTGGGCGCAGAAGGCCTGCGGGTCCAGGCGTACGTCCTCGTCGACGAGGTGCACCTCGTGGCCGAGGGCGAGGAGCAGCGGCCCTTCCCAGGAGGTGTCGAAGGAGAAGGAGGCGCTGAGCGCGGCCCGCAGCCGCCGGCCGCCGTCGGTGTGCGGGGCGAGCAGGCCCGCCCGGTGGTCGTGGCAGAGGTTGACGAGCTGCCGGTGCTCGACGGCGACGCCCTTGGGGCGGCCGGTGGAGCCGGAGGTGTAGACGATGTACGCGGTGTGCTCGGGCAGCAGGGGCCGGACCCGGTCGGCGTCGGTCGGGTCGTGGGCGGGGAGCCGTTCCCAGGGCACGTCGTCGAGGCCGGTCAGCAGGGTGTGCGGCCGGGCGTCGCGGAGGAGGAGGTCCGTTCGCTCCTTCGGGAGCCCGGGGTCCAGGCAGAGCAGGGTCGCGCCCGCCTTGAGGACCGCGAGCACCGCCACCACCAGGTCGGAGGTGCGCGGGAGCCGTACGGCGACCACGTCCTCGGGGCCGGCGCCCCGGGCGGTGAGGTGGTGGGCCAGCCGGTTGGCGCGCTCGTTCAGCGCGGCGAAGTCCAGGGTGGTGTCGCGGGCCACCAGCGCGGTGTGGTGCGGGGTGCGGGCGGCTTGGTCCTCGAACAGGGCGGGGAAGGTGGTGTCCGGCTCGGGCAGCCGGGCGCCCTGCCCGTACCGCAGCACCTGGCGCCGTTCGCCGTCGGTCATCAGCGGCAGGCGGCCCACGGCCCGCTCCGGGTCCTCGGCGGCGGCCTCCAGCAGGACGCGGAGCCGGGCGGCCAGGCGTTCGGCGGTGCCGGTGTCGAAGAGCCCGGTGTTGTACTCCAGGTAGCCGGTGAGCCCGCCGTCGGTCTCCGTGAAGTCGAAGGCGAGGTCGAAGGTGGCGTTGCGGACCGGCGGGGTCACCGGCTCCACCGCCAGGCCGGGGAGCCGGGGCGGTTCGGCGCCGAGGTTGTGCAGGGCGACCATGACCTGGAACAGCGGGGTGCGGCTGGTGTCCCGCTCGGGCTGGAGGGCGTCCACCACGCGCTCGAAGGGCACCTCCTGGTGGGCGAACGCCTCCAGGACGGTGTCGCGCACCTCGGCCAGCAGTTCCCGGAAGGGCAGTTCGGGGCGGACCCGGGCGCGCAGCACCAGTGTGTTGACGAACATGCCGACCAGGTCGTGCAGTTCGGGCCGTTCCCGGCCCGCGGTGACCGTGCCGACGGTGACGTCCTCCTGGCCGGCCCAGCGGGCGAGCAGGACCTGGCAGGCGGCCACGAGTGTCATGTAGAGGGTGGCGTCGGCCTCCCGGCCCCGCTCGCGCAGCCGCTCGGTCAGCGCGGCGGGCAGGGTGAAGGTCACCAGGGCGCCGTCGCGGGTGCGGACGGCCGGGCGCGGCCGGTCGGTGGGCAGCTCCAGCGGGGTCACCCCGTCCAGCGCGCCGCGCCAGAAGTCCAGTTCGGCTTCGGTCCGCTCGGCGCGGGCGCGCTGCCAGGAGGCGTAGTCGGCATAACGGACCGGCAGGGCGGGCAGGTCGGGACGGCGGTCCTCCAGGGCCGCCGCGTACAGCTCGCCCAGGTCCCGGGCCAGCACACCGGCGGACCAGCCGTCCGTGACGATGTGGTGCAGGGCGAGGACGAGGACGTGCTCGTGGGCGGCGCACCGGACCAGGCGGACCCGGAACAGCGGGCCGGTGGCCAGGTCGAAGGGGGTGGCGGCCTCGCCCTCCAGGAGGGCGTCCAGGGTGCTTTCGGTACCGGCGCCCATGGCGGTGGTGTCCGCGAGGTCGTCCACCCGCAGGTCCACGGGGCGCGCCGGGTGGACCGACTGCCGGGCCTGGCCGTCCTGTTCGGTGAAGGTGGTGCGCAGGGCGTCGTGCCGGGCGACCAGGCCGTCCAGGGCGGTGCGCAGGGCGGCGGTGTCGAGCGGGCCGCGCAGCCGTAGCACGGACAGGGTCGTGTACTCGGTGCTGCCCGGCTCGAACCGGTCGAGGAACCACAGGCGTTGCTGGGCGTACGACAGGGGCGCCGGGGTGTCCGGGTCGGTGGCCGGGATGCTGTCGGCGGTGCCGCCGTACCGGGGCTCGCCCAGCGCCGCCGCGAGGGCGGACAGCGTGGAGTGGGTGAACAGCAGCCGGGGTGAGACGTCCGTGCCGAAGGCGGCGCGCAGCCGGGAGGTGACGCGGACGGCGAGGATGGAGTCGCCGCCGAGGGCGAAGAAGTCGTCGTCGGCGCCGACTTCCCCGGTGTCCAGGACGTCCGCCCACGCGGCGGCGACCAGCCGCTCGGCCGGGGTGCGCGGCGGGGTCCGCGTGCCGTCGGCGGCGAAGCCGTCGGGGCCGGGCGCGGGCAGGGCGCGCCGGTCGAGCTTGCCGTTGACGGTGAGCGGCAGCGCGGCCATCGGCACATAGGCGGCCGGGACCATGTGCGCGGGCAGCACCCCCTCCAGGTACCGGCGGAGTTCGGCGGCGGGCGGCGGCACGGCGCGGTCGCCGCTGCCGGTGCCGACGACGTGGGCGACCAGTCTGCGGGTCCCGGCGGAGTCCTCGTACACGCCGACGGCGGCGGCGCCCACGCCCGGGTGGCGGTGCAGGGCGGCCTCGATCTCCCCCGGCTCGATGCGGTAGCCGCGGATCTTCACCTGCTGGTCGGCGCGGCCCAGGTACTCCAGGGTGCCGTCGGCCCGCCAGCGGGCCCGGTCGCCGGTGCGGTACATGCGCCTGCCGGGCCGGCCGAACGGGTCGGCGGGGAAGCGGGTCGCGGTGAGGCCGGGCCGGTCGAGGTAGCCGCGTGCCAGGCCCTCGCCGGCGACGAACAGCTCGCCGACGGCGCCCGGCGGAACCGGCTGGAGGGTGTCGTCGAGGACGTAGAGCCGCAGGTCGGGGATGCCGGTTCCGATGGGGCTCGCGGTGCCGGCGCGGGCCGCCCGGTGGTCCAGCGCGGCATAGGTGACGTGCACGGTGGTCTCGGTGATGCCGTACATGTTCACCAGGCGGGGCGCGGTGTCCGGGTGGCGGGCGTACCAGTCGCCGAGCCGGCTCACGTCCAGCGCCTCGCCGCCGAAGATCACCGTGCGCAGCGCCAGCCGGGCACCGACGTCGGGCAGTTCGGCGTCGGCGCGGATCAGCGGGTAGAAGGCGGAGGGGGTCTGGTTGAGGACGGTGACCTGTTCGTCGGCGAGCAGGCGCAGGAAGTCCTCCGGGGAGCGGGCGGTGTCCTCGGGGACGATGACGAGCCGGCCGCCGTGCAGCAGCGGGCCCCACAGCTCCCACACCGAGAAGTCGAAGGCGTAGGAGTGGAACAGGGTCCACACGTCGTCGGGGCCGAAGCCGAACCAGGGCCGGGTGCGGGTGAACAGCCGGACGACGTTGGCGTGCGGGACGACGACGCCCTTGGGCCGTCCGGTGGAGCCGGAGGTGTAGATGGCGTACGCGGGGCTCTCCGGCAGCGCGCGGCGGCCCTGGCCGGCGGCCGGGCGGCGGGCCAGGTCGGCCCGGACGCCGGGGTCGTCCAGCCGCAGGACCGGCACGGGCGTCTCGACGGCGGTTCCCGTGGTGGTCACCAGCGTCACGGGGGCGGCGTCGGCGAGCAGGTCCCGGACGCGTTCGGCGGGCAGCGCGGGGTCGATGGGCAGGTAGGCGGCGCCGGTTCTGAGGACGGCGAGGACGGCCACGACGAGGTCGGTGGAGCGGGGCAGCGCGAGCGCCACGAACGTCTCCGGTCCGGCGCCGAGTTCGGCGAGCCGGTGGGCGAGCCGGCCGGAGCGCTCGTCCAGGGTGGCGTAGTCGAGCCGGTCGGCGCCGCAGGTGACGGCCTCTGCGTGGGGGGTGCGGGCGGCCTGGGCGGCGAAGAGGGCGTCCAGGGTGTCGGCGGGCCGGCCCTCCTCGGTGCCGTTCCAGTCGGCCAGCATCCGGCGCCGCTCCTCGGCGGTCGTCCAGGCGAGCGCGCGCACGGGCCGGCCGGGGTCGTCGGCGAGTTCCGTGAGCAGCAGGCACAGCCGGCCGGCGAGGGCGCGCACGGTCGTGGCGTCGAACAGGTCGGGGTCGTAGGCGAGGTCGAAGCCGAACCGCTCGCCCTGGTAGGCGCGCAGCACGAGGGCGTAGTTGGTGGCGTCGCGGGCGGAGACGTCCGCCAGGCGTATCCCGGAGGCGGCCGAACGGGCCTGGTCGAAGGGGTAGTTCTCGAAGGCCACCATGCTGTCGAACAGGGGGCTGCCGGCGGGCACGTCGCTCAGCGAGGTCAGCTCGGCGAGGGACACCGCCGCGTACCGCCGTGCCTCGGCCTGTGCCTCCTGGAGTTCCCGGAGCCAGGCGGCGGCGCTGCGGGCGCCGTCCACGCGGACGCGGGTGGGCAGGGTGTTGATGAACATGCCGACCATCGACTCGACGCCGGGCAGGTCGTCGGGGCGTCCGGAGACGGTGGTCCCGAACAGCACGTCCCGCTCGGCGCTGTAACGGGACAGCAGCAGCGCCCAGGCGCCCTGCACCACCGTGCCGAGGGTGAGTCCGGCCGCGCGGGCGGTGCGCGCCAGCCGGGCCGAGACCTCGTCGGAGAGCCCGGCCGTGTGCACGCCCGCGGAGCGGATCTCGTGGCCCGGGCGGCGGACGCGGTCGACGGGCAGCGGGGTGGGGGTGGCGAACCCGGCGAGGACGGTCCGCCAGTGCGTGTGCGCGGCCTCGGTGTCCTGGCCGGCCAGCCAGCGCACATAGTCGGCGAACGGCCGCCGTACCGGGGGCCGGGGCCCGGCGCCGGTGGTGAGCGCCGTGTACTCCTCGAAGACGTCGGTGAGCACCTGGGCCAGGCTCCAGCCGTCCAGGATCAGGTGGTGGGAGGTCCACAGCAACTGGAGCCGGGCCTCGGGCAGCCGGACGAGGGTGAGCCGCATCAGGGGGGCCGTGCCGAGGTCCAGGCCGCGCGCGAGGTCGTCGGCGCGCAGCCGGTCCAGCCGCTCGGCCCGCTCCCCCGCGTCCACGTCCCGCCAGTCCACCTGCTCCACGGGCACGGTGACCTGGCGGTGCACGACCTGGAGCGGCACCGGCACGTCCTCCCACACCACCGAGGTGCGCAGGGCGGGGGTGCGGTCGCTCACGCGCTGCCAGGCCAGGGCGAGGGCGTCGGGGTCGGTCACCCCGTCGAGCAGCAGCGCGGCCTGGTCGACGTACACGTCGTCCGGTCCGCCGACCAGCCGGTGGAAGAGCATGCCCTCCTGGAGCGGGGTGAGCGGCAGCAGGTCCTCCACGTCCCGGCCGTCCCCGGCCAGGCGGTCCACGCCGGCCTGGTCCAGGCGGGCCAGCGGGAAGTCGGAGGGGGTACGGCCGCCCGCGCCGGGCCGGGCGCAGTGCTCGGCGACGGCGGCGAGCGCGCGCACCATGCCGTCGGCCAACCGCCGTACGGTGTCCGCCCGGTGCACCTGGTCGCTGTAGTGCCAGGTGATCTCCAGCTCGCCGTCGGCCACCAGGGCGGAGACGTCCAGGAGGTGGTCCAGCGGCGCGCCGGGGTCCATGTCCCGGCCGGGCACGTCGGCGACGGGCGCGAAGTCCCCTCCGGCGGGCGCCTCCCACTGGCCGTGGTAGGTGAAGCACACCTGGGGCAGCGGGAGTTCACCGAGGGTTCTCGCTTCGGGCCGGGGCGACCCGAGGTGGCCCAGGGCCTGGTAGCCCAGACCGCGGCGGGGCACGGCGCGCAGCCGCTCCTTGACGGCCTTGAGCGTGGCCCCCCAGTCGCCGGGTCCCGCCGGGGTGAGGGTGACCGGGTACTGGGTGGTGAACCAGCCGACCGTGCGGGACAGATCGGCGCCCTCGGCCAGCTCTTCCTCCCGGCCGTGGCCCTCCAGGGCGACGGTCACCCGGTCCTCGCCCGTCCAGTCGGCCAGCACCCGGGCCAGCGCGCTCAGCAGCACGTCGTTGACCTGGGTGCGGTAGGCGCCCGGCACCCGCCGCAGCAGTGCCTCGGTGGTGGCGCGGTCCACCCGGGTGCGCACGGTGCGCACGGACCCGGCGAGCGGGGTGCCGGGGAGGTCGACGGGGAGCGGGGTGCGCGGCGGCGCGGTCTCCCGCGTCCAGTGCGGCAGGTCGTCGTCGAGGTCGCCGGCCCGCACCCGCTCGGCCAGCTCACGTGCCCAGTCGGCGAACGGGGTGTGCTCGGGCTCCGGCCGGGGTTCCTCCCCGGCCGCGGCCTGCCGGTAGGCCTGTGCCAGGTCGGCGAGCAGCACCCGCCAGGAGACGCTGTCGACGGCCAGGTGGTGGGCGGTGAGGAACAGCCGCGGACGTTCCCCGCCGGTGAGCAGGGCCGCGCGCAGCAGGGTTCCGCCGGCCGGGTCCAGGGCGGCGCGGGCGGCGTCGGCGGCCTCCTCGGGCGGGGTGCCGGGGCCGTACCGGGTCAGCGGTCCGGTGGCCGGGCCGGTCCCGGGGTGCTGCCGCCAGGTGTCCTTGGTGCGGGTGAAGCGGGCGCGCAGGGAAGGGTGTGCGTCCACCACGGCGTCCAGGGCCCGTTCCAGTGCCCGCTCGTCGAGGTCCTGGGGCAGGTCGAGCAGCATCGACATGCTGAAGTGCCGCAGCGGGCCGTGGGTGGCGAAGAACCACTCCTGGACCGGGGTGAGCGGGGCGGGCCCGTCCTCGTGCGGGCGCCGGGGCGCGGGCAGGTCGACGGTGCGGCGGGCCGCCGCTGCGGCCAGGTCGGCGACCGTCTGGTGCCGGAAGACGTCCTGCGAGCCGATCCTGAGGCCCGCCGCGCGGGCCCGGGAGACGGCCTGGATGCTCAGGATCGAGTCGCCGCCCAGTTCGAAGAAGTTGTCCGTGACGCCGACCCGGTCCACGCCGAGCACCTCGGCCCAGATGGCGGACAGGGTCTCCTCGTCGGGGGTGCGGGGAGCGACGGACTCCCGCTCGCCGGTGGTGACGCCGGGCGCGGGCAGGGCGCGGCGGTCCAGTTTGCCGCTGGTGGTCAGCGGCAGCGCGTCCAGCGGGGTGAAGGAGGACGGCACCAGCGCGTCGGGCAGCACCCGGCGCAGGGCCGCGCGCAGGTCGGCGGGGGCGGGCCGGGGCGCGCCGGGCGCGGGGACGACGTAGGCGGCGAGGCGGGCGTGGCCGTGCGCGTCGGGTACGGCGACGACCGCGGCGGCGGCGAGGCCGGGCAGCGCGAGCAGGGCGGCCTCGATCTCGCCGGGCTCGATGCGGTGGCCGCGCACCTTGACCTGGTCGTCGGCGCGTCCGAGGTAGTCCAGGCGGCCGTCGGGGGTCCAGCGGGCCAGGTCGCCGGTGCGGTACATGCGGGTGCCGGGCGGCCCGTAGGGGTCGGCGAGGAAGCGGGCGGCGGTCAGTCCGGGGCGGCCGGTGTAACCCCGGGCCAGCTGGGCGCCCGCGAGGTACAGTTCGCCGCCGACACCGGGCGGCACCGGCTGGAGCCGGTCGTCCAGCACATAGGCCCGCACCCCGGGCAGGGGGCGGCCGACCAGGGGGCGGTCGCCGCCGTCGATGCGGCAGGACAGCGCGTCGACCGTGCACTCGGTGGGGCCGTAGAAGTTGTGGGCGGTCACGCCGGGGTGGGCGGCCAGCTCGCGCCAGAGCGCGGGCCCGGCCGCCTCACCGCCGAGCATGAGCACCCGGGGGCGGTGCCGGGGGTCGGTGAGCAGCCCGGCGGGCAGCAGCTGGCGCAGGTAGGACGGGGTGACGTCGAGGAAGTCGACGCGGTGCTCGACGACGTACGCGACCAGGGCGGCCGGGTCCATCCGGGTCGTCTCGTCGACCAGGTGCAGCGGGTGGCCGTCGGCCATCAGCAGCACGCCTTCGAGGGAGGTGTCGAAGGAGAAGGACGCGGTGAGCGCGACCCGCAGCGGGCCGCCGCCCGCCTCGGCGACGAACCCGGCGCGGTGCGCGGCCAGCAGGTGCGCCGCCGAGCGGTGCGACACGGCGACGCCCTTGGGGCGGCCGGTGGAGCCGGAGGTGTGGATGACGTACGCGAGGTGGCCGGGGTCCAGCGGGGCGCGCCGGTCGGCGTCGGTGGGGTCGGTGTCGGGGAGGCCCGCGGGTACGGCGCGCAGGGCGGCCTCGTCCAGGACCAGGGCCGGGCGGGTGTCGTCCAGCAGGTACCGGACGCGCTCCTCGGGCAGGGCCGGGTCCAGCGGCAGGTAGCCGGCGCCGGACTTCCAGACGGCGAGGATCGCGGTGATCATGTCGGCGGTGCGCGGCAGGCGCAGCGCGACCAGCCGTTCGGGGCCGGCGCCGAGCGCGATGAGGTGGTGGGCGAGCCGGTTGGCGCGGGCGTTGAGGGTGGCGTAGTCCAGCCGTTCGCCGCCCGCGACGAGGGCGAGGGCGTCGGGGGTGCGGGCCGCGCGGCGCTCGAAGATCTCCGGGTGGGTGAGGTCGTCCACGGGGTGGTGCGGGCCGGTGCTCCAGTCGTGGACGACACGCCGTATCTCGTCCCCGGACAGCAGGGGCAGGCTGCCCAGCGGGCGGTCCGGTGCCTCGGCCGCGCCCTCCAGCAGGCGCAGCAGTTGGCCGGCGAGCCGCTCGGCCGTGGCCGGGTCGAACAGGTCGGTGCGGTACTCCAGCAGACCGGTCAGGCCCGCGCCGTCCGGCACGAACTCGATGCTCAGGTCGAAGGTGGCCGCCTGCCGGGGCACGGTGACCGGGGTGGTGGCGAGGCCGTGCGGGGCGGTCGCGGCGGGCGGCTCGGGGTGCAGCAGGACCATCACGTCGAACAGCGGGTTGCGGCCCGCCTCGCGGGGTGCGCCGACCGCCTCCACGATCCGCTCGAACGGCGTGTCGCCGTGTGCGAAGGCGTCGTTGACCGTGCCGGCCGTCGTGGCGAGCAGGTCGCGGAAGGAGCCGGACGCGTCCACCGGGGTGCGCAGGACGACGGTGTTCACGAAGAAGCCGACGGTCCATTCGAGGTCGGTGCGGGACCGGCCGGGGGTGAGGGAGCCGACCGTGATGTCGTCCTGGCCGGACCAGCGGGCCAGCAGGGCCTGGGTGGCGGCGACCAGGGCGGTGTGCAGGGTGCTGTGCTGTTCTCTGGCGAGGTCGCGCAGCCGCGCGGTGAGGGGGGCGGGGACGGTGAACGTGTGGACGGCGCCCGCGCCCGCCTCCTCGCCGCGCCGGGGCCGGTCCAGGGGCAGCTCGGGTGCCACCGCACCCGCCAACCGCTGTTTCCAGTGGGCGAGATGGCGTTCGAGGCGGGGCCCGGAGAGCTGTTCGCGCTGCCACGCCGCGAAGTCCGGGTACTGCGTGGCCACCGGGGGCAGTTCCGGGCGGGCACCCCGCGCGAGGGCGTCGTAGGCGGTGCACAGTTCGTCCAGGACCACGCCCATCGACCAGCCGTCCGTGACGATGTGGTGGGCCGTCAGCAGCAGGACGTGCGAGGCCGCCGCCTCGCGCAGCAGCAGGGCGCGCAGCAGCGGCCCGTGCCGCAGGTCGAAGGGGCGGGAGTACTCCGCGAGCAGGTCCGCGTCCAGGTCGCCGGCGTCCTGGACCGGCAGCGGCACCGGGCCCGCCGGACGGACGCGCTGCACCGGCCGGCCGTCGGTCTCCTCGAACGTGGTGCGCAGGGCCTCGTGCCGGGCGACGACGGCGGCGAGCGCCTCGCCGAGCGCCGTGTGGTCCAGCGCGCCGGTGAGCCGGACGGCGACCGCGCTGTTGTAGCGGGCGTCGCCGGGGCGCAGCCGGTCCAGGAACCACAGCCGCTGCTGCGCGGACGACAGCGGCAGCGGGCGGTCCCGGTCGGCGCGCGGGATGCCCTGCCGGGCGGCCGGGGCCGCGCCGCCGGCCCGTCCGGCGAGCCGCCGCCGCAGCGCTTCCCGCAGTTCCTCGGGCAGCGCCTCGGCACGGTCCCGCCTGGAGGGCCGTGCGGAGCCGGAGGGGTTCGAAGGGGTCGAAGACGTCATGGTCGTCGGATCCTCACCGTTCGTGGTCGTGGCCGCCGGCAGCGGCGTCTTCGGCGTCGGCTTCGTAGGAGCGGTTCGCGGGGTCGTCGCCGTACGCGGCGCCCTCCAGCTCACTCAGCACCTGTTCCTCCACGAGGTCCGCCAGGGCGGCGACGGTGCGGGAGACCAGGACGTCGCGGGGCGTGAGCGTGACGCCGAACGTGTCGTTGGCGCGGGAGGCGACGAGCAGGGCGCGCAGGGAGTCGCCGCCGAGCAGGAACCAGTCGTCCTCGGCGCCCACGGTCGTCCCCAGGGTCTCCTCCCAGAGGGCCGCGAGCGCCTCCTCGGTGGGGGTGCGGGGTGCGGCGTACTCGGACCGTGCCCGCTCCTCGGCCGGTGCCGGGGCGGGCAGGGCGGCCCGGTCGGTCTTGCCGTTCTCGGTGAGCGGGAAGCGGTCCAGCACCACGAACGCCGAGGGGACCATGGGGGCGGGCAGGGAGCGGGCGGCCAGCTCACGCAGCGCGGTGGCGGTGGGCGGTTCGGCGCCCGGGGCCGTGAGCAGGTGGGCGACCAGCCGGGGCAGGCCCGGTTCGTCCTCGCGTACGGTCACCACGGCGTCCAGTACGCCCGGATGGCGCACCAGGGTCGCCTCGACCTCGCCCGCCTCGATGCGGTGGCCGCGCAGCTTCACTTGGTGGTCGGTGCGGCCCAGGTAGTGCAGTTCGCCCGCGCTGTCGCGGCGCACGAGGTCGCCGGTGCGGTACATACGGGTGCCGGGCGGCCCGAACGGGTCGGCGCGGAACCGGTCGGCGGTCAGCCCGGGGCGGCCGAGGTAGCCGCGGGCCAGCCCCGGGCCGGACAGCCAGAGTTCACCGGTGACGCCGTCGGGGACGGGCCGCAGCCGGGCGTCGAGGACGTGGGCGCGGGTGGCGGGCAGCGGGCGGCCGATGGGCGGTGCCGCTCCGTCCGCTTCCAGCGGCGCGGACCAGGTGGCGACGACGGTGGCCTCGGTGGGGCCGTAGGAGTTGACCATGCGGTGGTGGGGGGCCCAGCGGGCGACGAGTTCGGCCCCGCACGCGTCGGCGCCGACGATCAGCGTCTTCAGGTCGGGCAGGGTGCCGGGCGTCTCGGCGGGCAGGGTGGCGAGCGCGGCCGGCGGCAGCAGGGTGTGCGTGACGCGCCCGGCCCGCAGGACGTCGGCCAGCTGGGCGCCGAGCAGCGGTCCGGGCGGGGGTACGACGAGCCGGGCGCCGTGCGGCAGGGACATGCACAGCTCCAGCACGGAGGCGTCGAAGCTGGGCGTGGCGAAGGCCAGGACCCGGTCCCCCGCTGTGACCTGGTAGTGGGCGGCCTCGGCGGCGGAGAACGCGGCGAGCCCGCGGTGGGGGACGACGACGCCCTTGGGGGTGCCGGTGGAACCGGAGGTGTAGATGACGTAGGCCGGGTCGTCCAGGTCGAGCGGGCGGGTCCGGTCGGCGTCGCCGGGCCGGTGTCCGGGCACGTCGTCCGGCGGGGCGGCGAGCAGGTCCGCGACCTCCTTGGCGTCGAGGGTGAGGGCGGGTGCCGCGTCGCGCAGCATCAGGGCGATCCGCTCCTCGGGATAGGCGGGGTCGACGGGCAGGAACGCGGCGCCCGCCTTGGCCACCGCGAGCTGTGCCAGCACCATGTCCGCCGAGCGGGGCAGCAGCAGCGCGACGAGGTCGCCGGGGCCGGCGCCCCGGGCGATGAGCCGGTGGGCGAGCCGGTTGGCCCGCGTCTCGGCCTCCGCGAACGTCAGGAGCGTGCCCGGCGCGTCGAGCGCGGGCGCGGTGGGCCACCGGTCGACGGCGGCTTCCACGAGCGCGGGCAGGGTGGCGGCGGGCACCGGGGCGAGCGCCGGGCGGGCCGGGCCGCGCAGCAGCCGGTCGCGCTGCTCGGGCGGCAGTACGTCGATGTCGTCCAGGCGGGCGGCGCCGTCCGAGGCGGCCAGGGCGCGCAGGGTGTGCAGCAGCTGTCCGGCCAGGGACTCGGCGGTCGCGGTGTCGAAGTACCGGGAGTCGTAGCCGAGTTCGACGGCCAGCCGGTCGCCGGGCGAGACGACCACGGTGAGCGGGTAGTTGGTGGCCTCCCGGGCGTCCAGGTCCCGCAGGGCGAGCCCGTGGGCGCCGGCGGTCGCGTCGCCGACCGGGTAGTTCTCGAAGACCACCAGGCTGTCGAAGAGCGCGGTCCCGGGCGGCAGTTCGCTGAAGGAGTGCAGCGCGTTCAGGGGCAGGTGGTCGTGGCGGCGGTCCTCGGCCCGTGCCTCCTGCACCGCGCGCAGCCAGCCGGCGCAGGCGGCGGCGCCGTCGACGGCCGTCCGGGCGGGCAGCGTGGTGATGAACAGGCCGGTGATGCCGTCGGCGCCCGGCAGATCGGCGGGCCGTCCGGAGACGGTCGTGCCGAAGCACACCTCCCGTTCCCCGCTCCACCGGGCCAGCAGCAGCGCCCAGGCGCCCTGCACCACGGTGTTGAGGGTGAGCCGGTGCCGGCGGGCGAACTCCTGGAGCAGCCGCGTCCGTTCGCCGTCGAGCCGCCGCGACAGCCAGGTACCGGAGCGGGCCGTGGTGCCCGGCGCGGGCCTGCGGTCGCAGGGCAGCGGGGTCGGCGTGCCGAAGCCGGCCAGGACGGCGCGCCAGTGGTCCTCCGCCGCTGCGGTGTCGCGGGCGGCCAGCCAGCCGGCGTAGTCCGCGAACGGCCTGCGCTCGGGCAGCCGGGGCGGCTCGCCCCGGGTGAGGGCGGCGTGCGCGTTCATGACGTCGGACAGGACGTGGAAGACGCTCCAGCCGTCCAGCAGGACGTGGTGGAAGGTCCACACCACGCGCACCGCGTCGGGGCCGAGCCGGACCAGGGCGAGCCGCAGCAGCGGGGCCCGGTCCAGGGCGACGCCCCGGGCCCGCTCGTCGGCGAGCAGGCGCTCCAGCTCCGCGTCCCGCCGGTCCGCCGGCACCCCGCTCCAGTCGAGTTCGGTGACCGGCAGGTGCGCGCCGCGGTGGACGACCTGGAGCGGTACGGGGACGCCGTGCAGGGCGACGGACGTGCGCAGTACGGGGGTGCGGTCGACGACGTGCCGCCAGGCCGCGGCCAGGGTGCCCGGGTCGCGGGCGCCGTCCGCCACGAAGGTGATCTGCTCGACGTACAGGCCGTGTTCGGCGTCGTCGAGGCCGTGCATCACCATCCCGGCCTGGGTGGGCGTGAGCGGATACACGTCCGTGACGTCCGCTCCGCTGCCGACGAGCCGGTCGACCGCCGCCTGGTCCAGCGGTGCGAGCGGGAAGTCGGAGGGGGTACGGCCGCCGGCCCCGCCTTCGGCGCAGTGGCGGACGATCGCGCGGAGTTCGTCGGCCAGTTCGGCCGCCAGCCGGGCGACGGTCTCCCGGCGGTGCACCTCGCGGGAGTACGACCAGGTGAACTCCAGCCTGTCGTCGGCGACCCGGCCGAGGACGTCGAGGAGGTACGGCCGCTCCGCCGAGCGGTCCATGCCGCCGGTGAGGCCGCCGTGGGGCGCGTGCAGCAGACCGCCGGGGGCGGGCGTGCCGTCCTGCCGGCCCAGGTAGTTGAAGCAGACCGGCGGCAGGGCGGGCAGCCCGGGGCCGGCCGTGGGGTGGAGGAAGCGCAGGGCGCCGTAGCCGAGTCCGCCGTGCGGTACGGCCCGCAGGTTCTCCTTGACGGTCTTCAGCGCGGTGCCGGTGCCGGCGTCCCGGGGCACGTCCAGGGCGACCGGGTACATCGCGGTGAACCAGCCGACGGTGCGCGCGAGGTCGACGTCCTCGAACAGTTCCTCGCGGCCGTGGCCCTCCAGGGTCACCGCCACCCGGTCCCGGCCGGTCCAGCGGGCCAGGACCCGGCCCAGCGCGCACAGCAGGACGTCGTTGACGCGAGTGCGGTACACGTCCGGCACGTCCTGGAGCAGCCGGCGTGTCTCCTCGGCGTCCAGTCCGGCGGTCACGCTCTCCTCGTCGGCGACGGTGTTCGCGCCGCCGGGGTGGTCGGCGGGCAGCACGGCGGAGGTGTCCAGGCCCTGCCAGTGGGCGAGTTCGGCGTCGAAGCCGCCCGCCTCGGTGTGCGCGGCGAGCCGGCGGGACCAGTCCCGGAACGAGGTGCTCTTGGCTCCGAGCGCGGGCCGCTCGCCGTCCCGCAGGGCGCGGTGGGCGAGGTCCAGGTCCTCCAGGATCAGCCGCCAGGACACGGCGTCCACGACCAGGTGGTGGGCGGCCAGCAGCAGCACCGGCCGGCCGCCGCCGTCCGGCCGGCACAGCGCGGCCCGCAGCAGCGGCCCGCCGGCCAGGTCGAACCCGGCGCCGAGCACGTCGGCCACCTCGTGCGGCGGGGTCCCCCGGTGCACCTCCAGGTGCGGGGCCTGATCCCCCGGCGCGCTGCCGTGCTGCCGCCACCGGCCATCCCCGCCCGGCTCGAAGCGCAGCCGCAGCGCGTCGTGGTGGGCCAGTACGGCGGCCAGGGCGGCCCGCAGCAGATCCTCGTCCGGGTCCGTGGCCAGCTCGTAGGCGACCGTCTGGCCGAAGTGGGCGGGGTCGCCGGTGAGGGTGTCGAGGAGCCAGTGCTGTACGGGGGTGAGCGGGGCGTCGCCGGTCACCGGGCCCTGCTCGGCGACGGCGGTCGCGGCACCGGGTCCCTCGCCGTGCGGCGACCGCTCGGCGACGGCGGCCAGTTCGGCGAGGGTCTGGTGGCTGAACAGGTGCCGGGGGGTCAGGTCCAGTCCGGCCCGGCGGGCGGCCGAGACGATCTGGATACCGAGGACGGAATCGCCGCCGAGCGTGAAGTAGTTGTCGTCGGCGCCGACTTCGGGCACGCCGAGCACCTGCGACCAGATGCCCGCGAGGACGCGCTCGGCCTCGGTACGCGGGGGCCGGCCCGCTTCACCGGTGGCCGTGGCGGCCCACCGCGGCGCGGGCAACGCCCGCCGGTCGAGCTTCCCGGTGGCCCCGAGCGGCAGCCGCTCCAACGGGACGACGAGGGCGGGCACCAGGTGGTCGGGGAGGCTGTGGGCGAGGAAGGCGCGCAGCTCGGCGGGGTCCGGCAGGGCCGCCCCGCGGGGCACCGCGTAGCCGACCAGGCGGCGGTGGCCCGCGTCCTCGACCACCCGGGCCGCTGCCGCCGCCACGGCCGGGTGGCGGGCCAGCGCCGCCTCCACCTCGCCGAGTTCGATGCGGAAGCCGCGCACCTTGACCTGGTCGTCGCCGCGGCCGAGGTAGACGAGGTCGCCGTCGGCCGTCCAGCGGACCAGGTCGCCGGTGCGGTACATACGGCCGCCGGGCGGCCCGAACGGGTCGGGCAGGAAGCGGCTCGCGGTCAGGCCCGGCCGGCGCAGATATCCGCGGGCGACGCCGGTTCCGGCCAGGAACAGTTCGCCGGGCGCCCCGACGGGCACCGGGCGCATCCGCTCGTCCAGGACGTATGCGCGGGCGCCGCCGAGCGGCCGGCCGATCGGCGGGTCGCGGTCGGGGTCGGCCGGGTCGCAGGTGAAGGCGGTGGCGTAGACGGTGGCCTCGGTGGGTCCGTAGATGTTGCGCACCTGGCTGCCGGGGACGGCGTCGCGGACCCGGCGCACGGTCCGGGCCGGCAGCCCCTCCCCCGCCAGGACGACGGTGTCCGCGGTGATGCGCACCGCGTCCTCCGCGAGCAGCCGGTCCAGGGCCGACGGCACCGCGCTGAGCAGTCCGGCCCGCCAGGGTCCGGGACGCTCGGCGAGGGCCAGCAGGTCGCGGACGACCTCCACGCAGCCCCCGGACAGCAGGGGCGAGAAGATCTCGAACACCGACACGTCGAAGTTGAGCGAGGTCGAGGCCACCACGTGCGCCAGGCCCCGGCCGGTGAACTCGGCCGCCGCCCAGTCGGTCAGGGCCAGCACGGACCCGTGGCTGACGAGCACGCCCTTGGGGCGGCCGGTCGAGCCGGACGTGTGGATGACGTAGGCGGGGTGTCCGGGCAGCAGCGGGCCGCGCCGTTCGCCGTCAGCGACCGGCGTGTCCGGCACGCCGGCGTCCGGGCCCGCGTCCAGCAGGATCCGGGTGAACCGTCCCTCGGGCAGCCGTCCGGCGGTCTCCGTGGCCGTGATCACGGCGTCGGGGCGTACGTCCTCGAAGAGGAACGCGACGCGCTCGGCCGGGTACTGGGGGTCGACCGGGAGATAGGCCGCGCCGCTCTTCAGCACGGCGAGGAGTGCCACGACCAGGTCGGCGGTGCGGGGCAGGCACAGGGCGACGAAGCGCTCGGGTCCGGCACCGGCGGCGATGAGGAGCCGCGCCAACCGGTTGGAGCGCGCGTCGAGTTCGCGATAGGTGAGGCAGGTGTCGCCGTGACGGACGGCCGGGGCGTCCGGGGTGCGCTGGGCCTGGCGCCGGAACGCCTCGGGCAGCGTGTCGCGCGGTGCCTCGGCGACCCGTCCGCCGCACCGGTCGACCAGCGCCCGCCCCGCGACCGGGTCCAGCAGCGGCAGGTCGGCCAGGCGGCGGTCGGGGTCGGTGGCCATGCCGGTCAGCAGGGTGCGCAGGCTCTCGCCGAGCCCTTCCACCGTCGCGGCGTCGAACGCGGCCGGGTCGTAGTCCAGGTGCACGGCCAGGGTGTCCCCGGGCGCGACGACCACGCTGAGCGGGTAGTTGGTCGGCTCCAGGTCCCGCTCCTGCTCCATGGTCAGGCCGTGCCGGGCCAGGGCGCCCTCGTCGAAGGGGTAGTTCTCGAAGACGACGATGGAGTCGAACAGGTTGGTGCCGCCGGGAACTTCGCTCCACGACTGCACCTGGGCCAGCGAGACGAAGTCGTGGCGCCTGGCCTCGGACTGGGCGGCCTGGAGGTCGCGCAGCCAGTCCAGCAGCGGGCGCCGCCCGTCGACGCGGGCCCGGGTGGGCAGGGTGTTGATGAACAGGCCGACCATCGTGGTGACGCCCGGCAGGTCGGCGGGCCGCCCGGAGACGGTCGTACCGAACACCACGTCCTCGCCGCCGCCGTAGCGGGACAGCAGCAGCGCCCAGGCGCCCTGGAGGACCGTGTTGAGGGTCAGCCCGGCCCGCTGGGCGGTGTCCCGCAGGCGCGCCGACACGTCCGGGGCGAGGGTCGTCCGCACCGACCCGGAGGAGGAGGCGCGGTGTGCCTCGGCGGGCCGCCGGTCGCGGGGCAGTTCGGTGGGGGCCTGGAATCCGGCGAGGGCCTCGCGCCAGTACCGTTCGGCCCGGTCGGTGTCCCGTCCGGCCAGCCGGCGCAGGTGGTCGGCGAAGGGCCGGCGCTCGGGCACCCGCGGGCGGCGTCCGGAGGTGAGGGCCGCGTACCGCTCGCACACCTCGTCGAAGACCTGGGCCGCGCTCCAGCCGTCGAGCAGGACGTGGTGGAACGTCCACAGCAGGCGGACCCGGTCCGGTGCCAGCCGGATCAGCGTCAGCCGCATCAGGGGGGCGGTGCCCAGGTCGATGCCGGCCCGCCGGTCCTCGGCGAGCAGCCGGTCCAGCTCGCGCGCCTCGCGGTCGGCGGACCGTCCGGACCAGTCGAGGTGGGTGACGGGCACGGTGGCCCGGTGCCGGACGACCTGGAGCGGTTCCGGGGTCTCCTGCCACACCAGGCGGGTGCGCAGCACCGGGTTGGCGTCGGCGGTGTGCTGCCACGCCTCGGCGAGCGCGTACGGGTCGGTGACGCCGGACAGCACCAGCTGCACCTGGTTGACGTAGGTGCGGCCGGCGGGGTCCAGCAGGCTGTGGAAGAGCATGCCCGCCTGCATCGGCGTCAGCGGGTAGATGTCGGCGACGTCCCGGCCGTCCCCGGCGATCCGGTCCACGGCGGCCTGGTCGAGGCGGGCCAGCGGGAAGTCCGACGGGGTACGGCCGCCCGCGTCCGGGCGGGCGCAGTGGGCGACGATGCCGGTGAGGGCCCGCAGCATGCCCTCGGCGAGCGCGGTGACGGTCTCCTCGCGGTGCCGTCCGGCGCTGTAGTACCAGGTGATCTCCAGCCTGTCTTCCTCCACCCGGGCCACGACGTCCAGCAGGTGCGGGCGCTCGGTGCCGGGCGCCTCCGCGCCGCCGAGGCCGCCGGGCACGGCCCCGATCAGGGTGCCGCCCTCGGCGGACCAGTCGAAGCGGCCCAGGTAGTTGAAGCTGACGCCGGGCGCGGGCGCGCCGGTGAGCGATGCGTCGCGGGCCAGGTGGCGCAGGACGCCGTAGCCGAGTCCCCGGTCGGGTACGGCCCGCAGCTGCTCCTTCACCGACTTCAGGGCGGTGCCCCAGTCCCCGGCGGGGACGGTGAGGGCGACCGGGTGGAGCGAGGTGAACCAGCCGACCGTGCGGGACAGGTCGACGTCCTCGAAGAGCTGGTCCTCGCGGCCGTGCCCCTCCAGGCCGACGGCGACGGTGTCGCGTCCGGTCCAGTCGGCGAGGACCCGGCCCAGCGCGGTGAGCAGGACGTCGTCGACGCGGGTGCGGTAGACGCCGGGGACGCGGCGCAGGAGGCCGTCGGTGCTGTCGCGGTCCAGCCGTACGGTCACCTCCCGGGTGTCGGCCGTGGTGGTGCCCCCGTCGCCGTCCACGGGCAGGGGGTCGGCGCAGGTCCGGGCGGCCTTCGCCCAGTGGGCGCGGCCGGCGGCGAACATGTCGGCGTGGTCGCGCAGCCGGCGGGCCCACTCCCGCACGGAGGTGGTGCGGGCGGGCAGCCGTACGGGCTGTCCGGACACGGCCTGCCGGTAGGCGGTCTCCAGGTCCTCCAGCAGGATCCGCCAGGAGACTCCGTCGACCACCAGGTGGTGGGCGATCAGCAGCAGCCGGGCGGGCCGGGGGCCGTCGGCGGTGAAGAGGCGGGCGGTGAACAACGGGCCGGTGTCCAGGCGGAGTCCGGCGTGGGCCGCGGCCGTGACGAACTCCTCGGCGCGGGCGTCGTGGACCTGGAGCAGGTCGGGGACCGGGCCGTCGGCGGCGACGTCCTGGCGCCAGGCGTCACCGTCGCGGGCGGGCCCGGTGCCGCCGTCGGGGACGAACCGGGCGCGCAGGGCGTCGTGGTGGGTCCACAGGGCGGTCAGGGCGCGGCGCAGGGCGTCCTCGTCCACCGGGCCGGCCGTCTCGATGACGACGGACTGGTTGAAGAAGCCGGGGTGGGCGGGGCGCGGGTCCAGGAACCAGTGCTGGATCGGGGTGAGGTCCACCGGTCCGGCGACCGGTCCGGTGCCGGCGACGGCGGGCCCGGCACCGCAGCCCGCGGCGGCCAGTTCGGCCACCGTGGGGTGCCGGAAGAGATCGCGCGGGGTGAGCGTGAGCCCCGCGGCGCGGGCCCGGGAGACCACCTGGATGCTGAGGATGGAGTCGCCGCCCAGCATGAAGAAGTTGTCGTCGACGCCGACCTGTTCCAGGCCGAGCAGCTCGGCCCAGATCGCGGCGAGGACGCGCTCGGTCTCGGTGCGCGGGGCGCGGTGGGCCCGCTCGCCGCCCGCCGACCAGTCGGGGGCGGGCAGCCGCCGCCGGTCCACCTTGCCGTTCGCCGTCAGCGGCAGCTCCGCGACGGTGACGAACGCGGCGGGCAGCATGTAGTCGGGCAGCCCGCCCGCGAGGTGGGCGCGCAGCTCGGCGGCGGACGGCACCTCGGCGCCCTCGGCCGGCACGAGGTGGGCGGCCAGCCGCTTGCGCCCGGCGTCCTCGTACAGGGAGACGACGGCCTCGGCGACGCCGGGGTGGGTGGTGAGCCGGGCCTCGATCTCGGCGGGTTCGACACGGAAGCCGCGGATCTTGATCTGGTCGTCCGCGCGGCCGACGAAGTGCAGCTCGCCGTCGGTGCTCCAGCGCACGATGTCGCCGGTGCGGTACATCCGCGTGCCGGGCGGGCCGAAGGGGTCGGCGACATAGCGGGCGGCGGTCGCCCCGGGCCGGCCCGCGTAGCCCCGCGCCAGGCCGGCGCCCGCGACGTACAACTCACCGGGTACGCCCGGTGGTTGGGGCTGGAGAGCGGCGTCCAGGACGTACACGCGGGTGTTGTCCAGCGGGCGTCCGATGGGCAGGACGGCGGGCAGCGGGTCGCCGGAGCGGAAGACGCGGCGGGTGGCGAAGGTGGTGGTCTCGGTGGGGCCGTAGCCGTCCACGACGGTCAGTCCGGGGCAGGCGTCCAGCACCCGGCGCACGACCGCGCCCGGCACGGCCTCGCCGCCCGTCCAGACCTCACGGGCGCCGCGCAGGCAGCCGGGGTCCTCCTGGGCCAGCAGCCGGAACAGCCCCGCCGTCAGCCACAGGCAGGTGACGCCCTGCTCCGTGACGGCTCGGCGGACCAGGGCGGTGTCCAGGTCTGCGGGCGGGGCGAGCACGGCCGTACCACCGCGCAGCAGCGGCACCCACACCTCGTAGGTCGCGGCGTCGAAGGCGTGCGGGGAGTGCACGAGGACCCGGTCGTGCCCGGCGAACGCCCGGTCCAGGGCGAGCGCGACGACGTCCCGCTGACGCACCGCGACGCCCTTGGGGGTACCGGTGGAGCCCGAAGTGAACATCAGGTACTGGACGTTGTCGGGGTGGACGGCGGGGGCGGGGGTCGCGGGGCCGTCGGGGCCGGATCGGCCAGGGGCCGTGAAACCGTCCGTGCCGGAACGGGCCGGACCCGCGGGAGCGTCCCCGCCGGCGGCGTCGTCCACGCGCACGACGCCGTCGCCGGGCAGCACCTCCCGGGCCGTCTGCTCCCACCCGGCGTCGGTGAGCAGCAGGCCGGCCCCGGCCTCGGTGAGCGTCCGGCGCAGCCGCCCGACGGGTGCCCGGCCGTCCAGCGGCACGTGGACCCCGCCGGTGCGGACGAGCGCCAGCTGCGCGACGATCAGCTCCACGCAACGGTCCATGAGCACCCCGACCGGGCGTTCCGGCCGTACCCCGAGCCCGGCCAGCCGCGCCGCCAACCGCTCCGCCCACACGTCGAGTTCGCGGTACGTCACGCGCTCGGCACCGGCCTCCAGGGCGACCGCGTCGGGCGTACGGCGCACCTGCGCGGCGAAGAGGTCCGCGACGGTGGTGTCGGGCAGCTCGGTGGCGGTGTCGTTCCAGGCGCGCAGCACCTGTTCGCGGCGCTCGGGGGTGAGCAGCGGCAGCCGGGCGGGCGGGCGCGCGGCGTGGGCGGGCATCCCGGCGAGCAGGACGGTCAGGTACTCGGCCATCCGCTCGGCGGTTCCCGCGTCGAACAGCTCGGGGTCGTAGCCGAGGCGCAGGGTCAGCCCGGCGCCCGGGTAGGCGGTGAGGCTCAGCGGGTAGTTGGTGGTCTCGATGCCCTCCAGACCGCTCAGGCGCAGTCCGTGGGCGGCGGCGAGGCCGTCGTCCACCGGGTAGTTCTCGAAGACGACGATGCTGTCGAACAGGCCGACCCGCTCGGGGAGTCCGGTGAACGCCCGCATCCGGGTGAGCGGCAGGTGGTCGAAGCGCCGGTCCTCGCTCTGGTCGTGCTGGAGCGCGCGCAGCCAGTCGAGCAGGGTGCCGTGGTCCGGGACGGTGACGCGGGTGGGCAGGGTGGCGATGAACAGGCCGGTCATGGCCTCGGCGCCGGGCAGCTCGGGCGGCCGTCCGGACACGGTGGTGCCGAACACCACCTCGTCCCGGCCCGCCTGCCGGGCCAGCAGCAGCGCCCAGGCGCCCTGCACCAGGGTGTTCAGGGTCAGGCCGGAGGTCCGGGCCAGTTCCTCCAGCGCCCGGCCGGCGGCCGGGGGCAGCGTCGCCCGGACGGCGTGCGTGGACTCGGCGCGGTGGGCCTCGCGCGGCTCACGGTCGTACGGCAGCGGGGTCGGCTCGGTCAGCCCGGACAGGCGGCGCCGCCAGTGCTGTTCGGCGGCGTCCGGGTCGCGCCGGCGCAGCCAGCCGACGTAGTCGCGGTGGGGCGGGCGGTCCGGGAGGCTGCCGGGGTCGCCGCCGGCGTGGTGGGCGAAGACGTCCGAGAGCACCTGGAACAGGCTCCAGCCGTCCAGGAGCAGATGGTGGAAGGACCACACCACGCGCACCTCGGTGCCGGAGAGGCGGGCGAGGAGCAGCCGCTGGAGCGGGGCGCGGCCGAGGTCGATGCCGTCCGCGCGGTCGCGGGCCAGTACGTCGTCCAGCCGGGCGCGGCGCTCGCCGTCGGTCAGGTCGCGCCAGTCCAGGTGGGTGACCGGTACGGCCGCGTGGCGCCGCACCACCAGCAACGGCTCGGGCACGTCCTGCCAGACGACCCCGGCGCGCAGCACCTCGGTGCGGTCGGTGACGTGCTGCCAGGCGGCGGCGAGGGCCCGCGGGTCGGGCACGCCGTCCAGGACGAAGGTCAGCTGCTGGAAATAGACGCCGCGGTCGTCCTGGGACAGGCCGTGGAAGAGCATGCCCGCCTGGGTGGGCGTGAGCGGGTACACGTCCGTGACCGCGGCCGGGTCCGGGCCGGTGATCCGGTCCACCGTGGCCTGGTCGAGCCGGGCCAGCGGGAAGTCGGACGGGGTGCGCCCGGCGGCTCCCGGCCGGGCGGCGTGCCGGGCCAGGTCGGCGAGCGCGTCGGCGAAGCGGCCCGCCAGGTCGGCGACCGTGTCCTCGCGGTGCAGCCGGTCGGAGTAGAACCAGGTGAACTCCAAGCTGTCGCCGTCGAGTCGACCGACGACCTCCAGGGCGTGGGGGCGCTCGGCCGCCGGGTCGGCGTCCAGCTCCAGCGGCCGGACGGTGCCCTGGTAGAGGCCGTCGGGGTTCTCCGGCAGTCCCATCCGGCCCAGGTAGTTGAAGCTGACCTGCGCCTCGGGGGTGTCCGGCGTCGCTCCGGGGTCCGCCAGGTGGCGCAGCGCGTCATGGCCCAGGCCGTGCCGGGGTACGGCGCGAAGCTGCTCCTTGACCCGCTTGAGCACGGTGTCCCAGCCGGCGTCCTCGGGGACGGCTAGCGCGACGGGGTACCGGGTGGTGAACCAGCCGACCGTGCGGCTGATGTCCAGCTCGGGGAAGAGCTCCTCGCGGCCGTGCCCCTCGACGTCGACCACCACCCGGTCCCGGCCGCTCCAGGCGCACAGCGCCCGGCCGAGGGCGCTGAGCAGGACGTCGTTGGCCTGGGTGCGGTAGGTGTCGGGCAGGGTGCGCAGCAGGGCGGAGGTGTCCTGCGGGCTCAGGCGCACGGTGACGGCGCGCTGTGCGGCGTAGGTGTGCGCGCGCTGTGCGGCGTCCCCGTCGGGGTCTGTCGCCGGCACCACGGGGTCGGTGGCCGGAACGGCCCGGGTCCAGTACTCCCGTTCGTCGTCGAAGCCGCCGTCCGCCGCGTGTACGGCGAGCCGGCGGGCCCACTCCCGCAGGGCCGAGGACTTCGCGGGCAGCGCCGCCGCGCCGTCGAGGCCGGACCGGCGGGCCCGGTAGGCGCGGTCCAGGTCCTCCAGCAGCAGCCGCCAGGACACCCCGTCGACCACCAGGTGGTGGACGGCGAGGTGCAGGACGCGGGGGCGGCCGGTTCCGTCGGCGTGCAGTACGGCCCGCAGCAGCGGGCCCCGGGCGAGGTCGAAGGGGCCGAAGTGGGGGGTGTCCGTGTCGGGGCCGGTGTGGTGGGCCAGGCGGAGGCGGGGCGCCCGCTCGTCGATGTGCCAGCGGACGCCCGGGGCGCTGTCGTCGGTGACGAAGCGGGAGCGCAGGGCGTCGTGGTGGGCGACCAGGTCGTTCAGCGCCTCTTCCAGCGCGGCCGGGTCCAGGTCGTCCGGCACGCGGACGGAGAGTGCCTGGGCGTAGTGGCCGGCGCGCTCGGCGGCGGCGTTGAACAGCCAGTGCTGGATGGGTGTCAGGGGGGCCGGGCCGGCGGCCGCCTCCGGGGCGGGGGCGGCCTCGCGGGGGCCCCGGGCGGCGTCGGCGCAGCGGGCGAGGGCGGCGACCGTCTGGTGCCGGTAGACGTCCCGGGAGGTCAGCGACAACCCCTCCTGCCGGGCGCGGGCCACCACCTGGATGCTGAGGATCGAGTCGCCGCCGAGTTCGAAGAAGTTGTCGTCGACGCCGACGCGTTCCACGCGCAGCACGCCGGCCCAGATCGCGGCGAGCGCGCGCTCGGTGGGCGTGCGGGGGGCGACGTGCCGCACCGCGCGCACGGCGGGGCCCGGGTCGGGTAGCCGGGCACGGTCGAGTTTGCCGTTCGGGTTGAGCGGCAGGGCGTCGAGCACGACGACGGCCGACGGCACCATGGAGGCGGGCAGGGTACGGCCGAGTTCCCGGCGTACGGCCTCGGGTTCGACCCGCTGTCCGGCGGCCGGGACGACGTATCCGGCCAGCCGCCGGTGGCCGTCGGCGTCGGTGGTGACGGTGGCCGCCGCCTCGGCGACGCCCGCGCAGCGGCGCAGCGCCTCCTCCACCTCGCCCAGTTCGATCCGGAAGCCGCGCACCTTGACCTGCTGGTCGATCCGGCCGACGTACTCCAGGGCGCCGTCGGCACGGCGGCGCACCAGGTCGCCGGTGCGGTACATGCGCTCCCCCGGCGCGCCGAAGGGGTCGGCGACGAACCGGGCGGCGGTCAGTCCGGGCCGGTGCAGGTAGCCGCGGGCCAGGCCGCCGCCTCCGAGGTACAGCTCGCCGGTGACACCGACCGGTTGGGGCCGCAGGGAGCCGTCGAGGACGTAGGCCCGGGTGAGCGCCACGGGTCCGCCGATGGGCGGGGCCTGCTCGGGCAGCCGCTCGCCGGCGAACCAGGCGGTGGCGTACACGGTGGCCTCGGTGGGCCCGTAGACGTTGGCGACACGGCACCCGGGAAGGGCGGCGCGCAGGTCTCGCAGCGTCTGCTCGGGCAGGGCCTCACCGGCCAGGACGACGGTGCCGGCGGTGACGGGTGCCGTGCCGCCCGCGATCAGGCGGGAGACGACGGACGGCACTCCGCTGAGCAGCCCGGCGCGCCGGGGGCCGGTGCCGTCGGCCAGGGCCGGCAGGTCGGGGACCACCTCGACGGTGCCGCCGGCCGTCAGCGGGCACAGCAGTTCGAAGACGGAGACGTCGAAGTTGAGGGAGGTGGAGGCGATCACATGGTCCAGGCCGGCGGCACCGAACCGCTCCTTCGTCCAGGCGGCCAGCGCGGCGACCGTGCGGTGGGTGACCACGACCCCCTTGGGGCGCCCGGTGGAACCGGAGGTGTAGATGACGTACGCGGGATGGTCCGGCAGCAGTGGCCGGGGCCGGTCGGCGTCGGTGACGTCCGTGTCCGGCACGGCCGGGTCGGCGCAGTCCTCCAGGAGCAGGGGAGCGCGGTCGGCGGGCAGGGCGGCGGCGGTCTCGCGGGTGGCGAGGACGAGGGCGGGCCGGGCGTCGTCGAGCATGAGGCGGACGCGCTCGGCCGGATACCCGGGGTCGACGGGGAGGTAGCCCGCGCCCGAGGCGAGCACCGCCCACAGCACGGGCACGAGGTCGGCGGTGCGCGGCAGGCACAGCGCGACCAGGGTCTCCGGGCCCGCGCCGCGCGCGAGGAGCTGCCGGGCCAGCCGGTTGGCGCGCCGGGCGACCTCGGCGTAGTCCAGCCGGTCCGGGCCGCAGATCACGGCGGTACGGCCGGGGGTCCGGGCCGCCTGGGCGCGGAACAGGTCGGGCAGCGTGCCGTGGCGGGTGTCCCGGGAGCGGCGGGCGGGCGGGTTCCAGCTGTCGACCAGGGTGCGCTGTTCCCCGGCCGAGAGCATGGGCAGCTCGGCGAGCGTGCGGCCCGGTCCGTCCGCCATGCCTTCCAGCAGGCGGTGCAGATGGGTGGTCAGCCGGGCCACGGTGGCGGCGTCGAACAGGTCCGTGTTGAACTCGGCGGTCAGTACGCAGCCGCCGTCCTGGTCCGGTGAGAACTCCAGGACCAGGTCGAAGCGGGCGGCGGGGCGGGGCAGCGGGTGCTCGGTGAGCCGCAGCCCGCCGGACCGGGGCGGCACCGACAGGGCGCTCTGCTGCACGACGAGGGCCTGCACCAGCGGGGTGCGGCTCGGGTCGCGGGGCGGGGCCAGCTCCTCGACCACCCGGTCGAACGGCACCCCGTCGTGGGCGAAGGCGTCCAGTACGGTCGTCCGCACGCTCTCCACGAACCGGTCCACGGTGGCCCGTTCGTCGACCTCGCCCCGCAGCACCACCGTGTTGGCGAAGAAGCCCGGCACGTCCTCCAGGTCGCGTCGGCCGCGCCCGGTGGTGACGGTCCCGAACGCGACGTCCCGCTGCCCCGAGTAGCGGGAGAACAGCAGCGCGCAGGCCCCCGCGAAGAGTGTGAACAGCGTGGTGCCGCGTCCTGCGGCGAGCTGCCGCAGCCGGGTCACCAACTCCTCGGGGAGCGGGTGCCGGTGGGCCGCACCGGCGGTGGTGCGCACGGCGGGACGCGGCCGGTCCGTGGGCAGCTCCAGCTGCTGCGTGCCCGCCAGGTGCCGTCTCCAGTAGGCCAGATCCGCCGCGTCGGCCTCGGTGGCCCGCTGCCGCCGCTCCCACACGGCGAAGTCCGGGTACTGCACGGCGGGTCGGGCGAGACCGTCGGGTTCGCCGGTGGTCTCCGCGTGGTAGAGGGCGGCGAGTTCGCGGGTGAGGATGCCCACCGACCAGCCGTCGGTGACGATGTGGTGCTGGGCCAGGAGCAGCAGGTGGTCCTCGGCGCCGAGCCGGACGAGCAGCGCCCGGGTGAGCGGGCCGGCCGCCAGGTCGAAGGGGCGGCCCAGTTCCTCGGTGAGCAGCGCCTGGGCCGCGTCCGGGCGGCGCGCGTCGGGTACGCCGGTGAGGTCGGCCGTGCGCAGGGGCAGGTCCGGCTCCGGCGCGACCCGCTGGGCGCCCTGCCCGTCGGCCGTGGTGAACGTGGTGCGCAGGGAGGCGTGGCGGGCGGCGAGGCGGTGCAGGGAGCGGCGCAGCGCGGCCGGGTCCAGGGGGCCGCGCAGCCGCAGGGACACTCCGGTGTTGTACTCGGTGCCGCCCTCGGTGAGGTCGTCGAGGTACCAGAGCCGCCGCTGCGCGCTGGACAGCGGCAGGGCGCCGTCGCGGGGCGCCGGCGGTATCGGCTCCGGCGGTGCGGCGGCCGACGGATCGCCCAGCAGGGGGGCCAGGGCGGCGACCGTCCGCGCGGTGAACACGTCCCGGACGGTCAGCCGGACACCCAGCTCGGCCCGGATCCGGGCCAGCACACGGGCGGCGAGGATCGATTCACCGCCCAGGTCGAAGAAGTCGTCCGTCACACCCACCGCGTCGACGCCCAGCACCTCGGCCCAGATCCGGGCGAGGGCCCGCTCGCCCGCCGAACGCGGCGCGACCTGCCCCTGCGGGACGGTCCGCTCCGGCGCGGGCAGGGCCCGCCGGTCGATCTTGTGCTGCGGGGTGAGCGGCATCCGGTCGAGCACCACGACGGCGGACGGCACCATGTGGGCGGGCAGTACGGCAGCTACGGCCGAGCGGAGGGCCACCGGGTCGAGGGGGCGCGGGGGGTCGGAGGGGCTGGGGGTGGGGGTGGTGGGGTCGCCGGAACCTCCTCCGGCCGGGGTGACGTAGCCGACGAGGCGTTGGCGGCCCGGCTCGTCCTCCCGGACCACGACCACCGCCTCGCCGACGCTCCCGGCGCCGGCGCGGCGCAACGCCGCCTCGATCTCGCCCGGTTCGACGCGGAAGCCGCGGATCTTCACCTGCCGGTCCAGCCGGCCCAGGAACTCCAGTTCCCCGTCGGCGGTCCAGCGCGCCCGGTCCCCGGTGCGGTACAGACGGGCGCCGGGCGGGCCGAAGGGGTCGGCGACGAACCGGGCGGCGGTCAGTCCGGGCCGGCCCAGGTAGCCGCGGGCCACCGCGTCGCCGCCGATGAACAACTCGCCGTCCGCGCCGGCCGGTACGGGCCGCCGCGCGGCGTCGAGGACGTACACCCGCGTGTGCGGCAGGGCGCCGCCGATCGTCGGCGTGCCCTGACCGGCGGTGAGCGGTCCGGTCCAGGTGGCGACGATGGTGGCCTCGGTCGGACCATACGAGTTGATCATGCGGCGGCCGGGTGCCCAGAGGTCGACCAGGGAGGCGGGGCATGCCTCGGCACCGACGATCAGCGTGCGCAGCCGGCGGGCGGTGCCCTGCGCGGGGTCCGGCAGGGTGGCCAGCGCGGCCGGCGGGATGAGGGCATGGGTGACGCGGTGCTCGTCGAGGACCGCGGCGAGTTCGTCGCCGAGCCAGGGACCATGCGGCGGTACGACGAGGGTGGCGCCGGACAGGACGGAGGCGCACAGCTCCAGCACGGAGGCGTCGAAGCTCGGCGAGGAGAACTGGAGCACGCGGTCGCCGGGGCCCACCGCGTACCGTTCGGCGGCGGCTGCGGTGAAGCCGCCGATGCCGCGGTGGGTGACGGTCACGCCCTTGGGGGTACCGGTGGAACCGGAGGTGTAGATGACGTAGGCGGCGTGCTCGGCGTCGACGGGGGCGTCCGCGTCGGCCGCGTGTCCTGGACTGTCGTCGGTCTCCAGCAACGCGCGGACCCGGCGCGGATCGTCGAGGGTGACGGCGGGCGCGGCGTCGGCGAGCATCAGCGCACGGCGCTCGGCGGGATAGGCCGGGTCCACGGGCAGGAAGGCGGCACCTGCCCGGGTGACGGCCAGTTCCGCCGCGATCAGCTCCATGGAGCGCGGCAGGACCAGGGCGACGATCTGGTCGGGCCCGGCTCCTCGCCGGGTCAGGTGTACGGCCAACCGGTCGGCGCGGGCCGCGAGTTCGCGGTAGCTCCAGGTCCGCCGGCCGTCGGTGAGCGCCGGCGCGTCCGGGGTGCGGGCCACCCACGCGGTGAACAGCTCGCCGAGCGTCGGATGCGCCGGTACCGCCGCGCTCTGCGACGCGCCGGCGGCGGGGCCGGCCTGTGGCGGCAGGGAGGACGCCGGTGCGGGCTTGTCGTGCAGGTCCGTCATGGGTGAAGTCCTTTGGAGAGCGGGACGATGCGGCGCGGACGGTCCCGGGCCCACCGAGGGGACGGTGCGCGGGCTCGGGGTGACACACCGGGTGTGCGGTACGGGGTGCGGGGAGGCGACTGGGTGCCCGGTACGGGGGCGACCGGGGCGCGCTCAGGGGTGCCACCCGGCCGGTGACGACTGCCGGTCCCGGCGACCGGCGCCGAAGCCATGCGGGCCGACCCGAGCCGGCCACCGGATCAGCGGCTGGACCGGCACCGGCACCGGCGCATCACGGCCCGGGGCCCGAGTCGGCCAGGACACCGGCGCGATGCACCGGAGCCGGCACCACGGCCCCGGACCAACGGGCACCCGTGTTCAGTCAGGGTCGGTGCGGCGGGCCGTGCGGCCGGAGATCTGCACCCGGTCGAGCCGCCCGGTGGCCGGATCGCGGTGGAAGCGGCCCCCCGGTTCGAGGCGCCCGGTGCCCGGATCGAGCAGGTCGCAGGAGAGGTCGGCGTAGCAGACCAGCGGCAGGGGCAGGTCACCGTCCACCGACAGGGCCGGCGAGCCGTCCGGTCCGGGCGCGATGCGGTAGGCCGTGGTGCCGTTGCGGTAGGTGCCCACGCACTCGGGCAGGGCGACGGGTCGTCCCCGGTCCACGGCCGGCACTCCGGCGGGCACCCGTATGCCGGTCAGCCGGTCCAGTTCTTCCACGAGATCGCGCCACAGCGCGGTGGCACCCCCGGCGTTGCCCGTGAAGGCGACGACCACGCCGCTCTCCGGGTCGGCCCGCAGATGGCAGGACGTGCCCTGGGCGTTGCCGTCGTGCCCGCACCACACGCGTTCGTCCCGCTCGTAGAGGGCGAGCCCGGGGCCCCAGCCGTCGGCCAGGGTGCCCGGCCGGGCGGCGGTCTCGGGGCGGCGCATCTCCTTGGCGACGGCGGGCGGCAGCAGGTCCGCGCGGCCGATCAGCGCGTCGCCGAACGTGGCGAGGTCCCGGGCGCTCGCGAGCAGCGCTCCGGCCGGTGCCTCCAGCGGCGCCAGGTTCTGCCGGGCCGGACGGGCCTGCCCGGTCGCGGAGTTGACGGCGTGTCCGGTGGCCGTGGGACGAGCGGGCGCGGGGTCACCGATGAACGCGGGTGTGACATCGAGGGGTTCGAGGAGCAGCGCCCGCACCGCCTCGTGCCACGACATGCCGGTGACCGTCTCCACCAGCCGTCCGGCGGCGACGTAGCCGGCGTTGGAGTAGGAGAAGTCGGTGCCTGGTGGGAACAGCGCGTCGCGGGCGGTGCACACGGCGGCGAGGTAGCGGGGGGCGGTGGTCATGGCGGCGGTGTCCGAGTCCGGTCCGGTCGCCAACCCGCCGGTGTGGCTCAGCAGGTGACGGATGGTCACCTCGGGGACCGCGCCGAGTTCGGGGAGGTGGGCGGCGGCGGGTTCGTCCAGGTCCAGGTCGCCGTCGTCGGCCAGGAGCATGACGAGCGCGGCGGTGCAGGGCTTCGTGAGCGAGCCCAGCGGGACCGCCGTGTCCTCGGTGAAGGGGCTGCCGGCCGTGACGTCGGCCGTACCGGTGTGCACGGCGATGAGATCCGTGCCGGTGTCCAGGGCCAGTTGGGCGCCGGGCACCCGGTGGGTCCGGGCGAGGGCGTCGAGACGGTCCTGTATCTCCCGGCGTAACAGGGACGGCGTCCGGGAGGCGGCCGGAGCGGTGGGGATGGTGTACGGCATGAGAAGGGGACTCCCGTTGGGTGGGTCTCATGTGCGGGTGTTCCGGTCCGGCCCGTGGGTGAGCGGTGTCGGGGCCGGCCGGTGCGCTGGGCTCGCTCGGGCTACGGTCTGCGGACCTCGACGGGCAGGTGCCGTACGCCGATGATCACGGCCGGATTCTGGTAGGCGATGTCCTCGTAGGAGGGGATCGCCAGCATGCGGAATCGTTCATGCAACATCCGCAGGGCGATCCGCGCCTCCAGCCGGGCCAGGGGCGCGCCGAAACAGAAGTGGATGCCGTGCCCGAAGGTCAGGTGCGGGTTGGGATGCCGGGTCACATCGAACACGTCGGGCGCCGCGAAGCGGGCGGGGTCCCGGTTGGCGGCACCCAGATGTGCCATGAGCAGGGTGTCGGCCGCGATCTCATGCCCGCCGAGGACCACGGGCCGGGTGACGCGGCGGCCCAGTTCCGGGAACGGGGGCAGCCAGCGCAGCACCTCCTCGACGGCGGCCGGGATGCGCGCGGGCTCGGCGCGCAGCGCGGCGTTCGTGCCGGGGTGCCGGTCGAAGGTGACGGCGGCGTTGCCCAGCAGCGCGGTGGTGGTGATGTGCCCGGCGACCAGCAGCAGGGCCACGAATCCGACCATCTCCTGGTCCGCGAGGCGGACGCCGTCCACCTCGGCGGCGATGAGTCTGCTGGTGAGGTCGTCGCCGGGGTCGGCGCGGCGGGCGCGGATGTGGTCGAGCATGTAGCCGTTCATCTCGCGCACCGTGGGCGCGATGGCCTCCAGGGCGCGTTCCAGGTCGGCCATGTCGGGCGCCTCGCCGAGCTGGTCGCCGCCGAACAGGACGCTCGCCCACTCCTGGAAGAGGCGGTGTTCCTCCCCCGGGATGCCGAGCAGCTCGGCGATGACGATGATCGGCAGCGGATAGGCCAGCGCGTCGACCAGGTCGAACCGGTCATGGTCGGCGACGGCGTCCAGCAGCCGGGCGCAGACGGCCTCGATGCGGGGGCCGAGCCCCTGGACCACCCGGGGGGTGAACGCCTGGCTCACCAGGGTGCGGAGCTTGCGGTGCTCCGGCGGGTCCATGCCGACGAAGTTGCCCTGCCGGAAGGTCTCGAAGTCGGACTGGGTGGGCGCGAGGGCGGACATGTCGGAGGAGTACGTCGCCGGGTCGGCGAGCACGGCGGCGACGGTCTCGTGGTCCAGCACCTGCCAGACGCCCTGCGTCTCGTCGTACCGCACCGGCCCGGCCTCGCGTAAGCCGCGCCAGCGGTCGGGTAACTCCTCCAGGAGGAGCCGTTCGCCCGTCGGTTGCTTGCTGATCACCTTGTCTCCTTGCTGGCGCGTGCGGGCATGGAGGAGTCATGCGTGCGGGGGAAGGCCGCGGACCGGCGCCGGCCAGGGGCCGGGCGGGTTCCGGGCACGGCTGCACCCCCGCTGCCGGGACATCCGGACGGGAAGAACGTGGCCCCCGTGTCCTCCTCGGGCGCGGCGACGTCGGCCGCCATCGGACTGGTGTCCGGGTGGGCCGGAGACCCTCCGCACATGCGATGAGGTCTCAGCCCATGGGTGGGACTCGGCCCATGCGATGCGTGCGGGGGGAATCAGCCCCTGCGATGCGCGTGGCGGGACTCAGCCCCTGTGATGCAGGCCGTGGCCGCTGCGCGGCCGGCCACGGCCCCGTAGCGATCCCCGTCGTGCGGCGCGCCGATCCGACATAACCCATCCCCCTCGGCGATAGCTCCCGCGCACGGCTCACGCAGGACCCTCCCGGCTTGTGAGGTGTGAGAATACGCAGTCGCAGCGCGTGCCGCCCCACGATTGGCATGATGCGTACCCCGAGACACCTTCGTTTCGATGGAACTCGGCCACAGTCTTCACGGCGAGTCACACACAAGCAACCCCCTGAAGTTGAACGGAGAGTACTCTGCCGGTGATTTTGCGTCACTGTCCGGCCACTCGCCGGGCCTGCGCGCGCACGAGACCCCCGGCCGGATCGTCGCCCCCGCGTGTGCCCCGGCATCTGAGCCGCAAACCGAGCGCGCGGGGAAAACCTGTCGCCGTTTTCCGGACGGCAGTCGTCCGCGCCGCGACCGCACGCGGGCCGGTGCGCCGCGCCGCCGTGCGGCCCGGTGGCCGGACTGCCCCTGATCAGGGGTGATGATTCGGCCAGCCGAGAGCCCGGACCCGCTGCCGGGGCCGGTCGCGACACGCGCGGCGCGCCGCACCGGCCCACCGCCGACACGCCCGGCGGTCACGCGTACCCCGGCCCGCACTCGCCCGCTTCGGCATCACGCGGGGCCGAGAACGTCGGCCGATGCGCATGGATTCGGCCATCCGGGCGCGGCGGGGGCGCACACGAGAAGCCCGTACACCACCTGTGCTTCTCGCCCACCGCCGGGCGCCGCCCGGGACGGCGGCCGGCCCTCCGGGGGCGGGCGTTCTCGTCCGCAGCCCGCCCTCCCCTACCGCGCCGGCGCATGGAGACGGCCGTGCGGGGTAGGCGGAGCCATCCGGCACGCGCGGGCGCGAAGGGAGCCCCCTGAGCGTTCGCCGTGCGCGGGGCGCCGCCGCGAGGGAGTCTTGTGGCCGGGATGCGAAGCGCGGCCGTACGAGGAGGTGGTCGCCGTGTCCGACGGGCCGGAGCCGGTACGGGCACCGGCGGCCGGGAGGGAGCCGGCCGGACAGCCGGTGCTGTCGCTGGCGCTGGCCACCCTCATGGAGGAGGTACAGGCGCACTCCGGCGCGGTCTATCTGCTCAGGCCCGACGAGACGGTCCTGGAAATGGCGGTCATGGCGGGCATGCCCCGCGCCTTCGCGGCACCGTGGGAGCGGATCGGACTGAGCGCGCCGATCCCGGTCGCGGACGCGGCGCGCGAGAGGCGGCTCGTGTGGGTGGGCGGCGAGGCGGAGATGGCCCGCCACTATCCCAGGATCTCGGTGGTGCTGCCGTACCCGTTCGCGCTGGCCGCCGCGCCCGTGGCGACGGAGCGCGCGGTGTACGGCGCGGTGTTCGTGACCTGGCCGGGCACACACCCGCAGGAGCTGGCGGACCGGGAGCGGGAGCAGCTGACGGCGGCCTGCGCGCGGCTGGCGCGGCGGCTGGAGCGGGCCGCGCGGGAGGACCGCCCGCTCGGGCACGAGCCGGACGTGCTCGCGGCGCCGGTGTCGTTCGTGGCGGAAACGCTGGGCTCGGTCGAGGCGGTGCGGATGGTGTCCCGGCTGCCGTACGGACTGATGTCACTGGATCTGCACGGCCGTATCGGCTTCGTGAACGCGTCCGCCGCCGAACTGCTCGGCCGGCCCGCCGGGGAGCTGATGGGCACGGTGCCCTGGGTGTCGGTGCCCTGGCTGAACGACCCGATGTACGAGGACCGTTACCGGGCGGCGCTGATGAGCCAGCAGGTGACGTCGTTCGTGGCGCTGCGCCCGCCGGGCGAGTGGCTGTCGTTCCGGATGCATCCGAGCACGACCGGACTGAGCGTGCGCGTCACCCGGGCCCGGGCGGTGGCGGACATGGCCGGCGGGATCCCGCGGGCGGGCCCGGGTCCGTCCCGGCTCGTGACGATCTCCCAGCTGCTGAGCCTGGCGGGCGCGCTGACCGAGGCGGCCGGGGTGCGGGACGTGGTGCAGCTGGTGTGGGACGAGGTGGCCCCGGCCGTCGGCAGCCAGGCGCTGGCGCTGCTGCGGGCACAGGGCGGGCGGCTGCACGTGCTGGGGCACCGGGGCTACGCGGAGCCGCACATCGTGGAGCGGTTCGACGGGCTGCCGCTGTCCGAGCGCACGCCGGGCACGCACGTCCTGAGCAGCGGGGTGCCCGCCTTCTTCGACTCCCAGGAGCAGCTCGAACGGCTGTATCCGACCCGGCACGACAGCCCGGACGGCTTCGCCGCCTGGGCGTACCTGCCGCTGATCGCGTCCGGGCGGCCGGTCGGCACCTGTGTGCTGGCCTACACGGAGCCGCACGTCTTCCCCGCCGACGAGCGGGCGGTGCTGACCTCGCTCGGCGGGCTGATCGCACAGGCCCTGGAGCGGGCGCTGCTCTACGACGCCAAGCACCGCCTCGCGCACGGCCTGCAACAGGCGCTGCTGCCGCACTCGTTGACGCCCCCGCCCGGCATCGAGGCGGCGGCCCGCTACCTTCCCGCCACCCACGGCATGGAGATCGGCGGCGACTTCTACGACCTGGTGCCGAGCCGGCCGCTGGCGGCGGCGGTGATCGGGGACGTCCAGGGGCACAACGTGACCGCGGCCGGCCTGATGGGCCAGATCCGCACCGGGGTCCGCGCGTACACCACGGTGGGGCAGGCACCGCACGAGGTGATGAGCAGCACCAACCGGCTGCTGATCGATCTCGGCACCGAACTGTTCGCCAGCTGTCTCTACCTGCGGCTGGATCCGGCACGCGGGCGGGCCGTCATGGCGCGGGCGGGTCATCCGCCGCCGCTCTTGCGCCGGCCGGACGGGCGGGTGCGGGTGCTGGACCTGGCCGGGGGCCCGCTCCTCGGGATCGACGCCTCGGCCCGGTATCCGACGACCGAGGTCTGCCTGGTCCCCGGCTCGGTGCTCGTCCTGTACACCGACGGCCTGGTGGAGTCCCCGGGCATCGACATCGAGGACGCGCTGGTCGACCTCGGCGGGCTGCTCGCGGAGATCGGCGACCAGCCGCTGGAGAGCCTGGCGGACGAGGTGGTCCGGCACAGTGCGGGGGCCCGGGGGCGGGTGGACGACGTGGCGGTGCTGCTGCTGCGGGCACGCGACGACGGATGACGCGCGCGGCCGGGTCCGGCCCTCCCGCCGGAGGGCCGGACCGCTCCCCGTCGACCGGCACCGAGCGGGTGACCAGCGCCGGGGGCCCTGCGGCGCGGACCGGCCGGGTCGGTGCGGGGCCGGCCGGGTCAGTGCCGGTCGGCTCACCGCCCGCCGGTCCGGTCAGTGGGAGCCGGTGAGGGACGGCGACCCGTCGTCCGCCGCGCCGGCACCGGACGGATCGGCGCTGCCCCCGATCCCGTCACCGCCGGCACCGGCCGGGTCATCGGCACCCGCTTGGTCACCCGCGCTCGCCTGGTCACCGGCGCCGGCTTCGTCACCGGCACCCGCGCCGGCCTGGTCGCCCGCTCCGTTGTCACCGCCACCGCCACCGCCGCCGCCGTCGCCGAGCGTCGCGCCGGTGGCCTGGAGGGCGGTGGTGACCGGCTGGAAGAAGGTCTCGCCGCCGCCGGTGCAGTCGCCGCTGCCGCCGGAGGTGAGGCCGAGGGCGCTGCCGTCCTGGGTGAACAGCGAGCCACCGCTGTCGCCGGGCTCGGCGCAGACGTCGGTCTGGATGAGGCCGGTGACGGTGTCGACGCCGTTCGGGTCGGTCTCGCTCTGGAAGTTGACGGTGGCGTCGAGGCCGGTGACCTGGCCGTCGTGCAGCCCCGTGGTGGAGCCCATCCGGAACACGGTCTCGCCGACGGTGGCGTCGGCGGCCTGGCTGATCCGGACGGTCCGGCCGTTGCCGGCGTTGACCTCGCTGGGCGCCCGGGTGTTCGGGTCGTCGTACTTGACGAGGGAGAAGTCGCCCTCGCCGGGGAAGGTGGCCTGGTCGACGGTGGCGATGGGCTGCCCGGTCTCGGAGTCGGACCACTCCCTGGCCGCGACCCCGCAGTGACCGGCCGTCAGGAAGGCGGGGCTGCCGTCGGAGGCGGTGACGTTGAAGCCGAGGGAGCAGCGGACGCTGCCGCCCTGCACCTGGGAGAAGATGGCGTCGCCGCCGGAGACGAAGGTCTTGAAGGTGCCGGAGGACTTCTTCAGGGTCGCCATGCCGGAACCGAGGCCGCGCACGGTCGACCGCAGCCTGTTCCAGTCGGCGCCGGTCACGGTGGAGTCGGCGGTGACCAGGACCTTGTCGGTGCGCGGGTCGACGGCCCAGGAGGTGCCGGGGATGGTCGCCCTGGTCCTCAACGTCTGTGCGGCGGCCTTGAGTTCGTCGATGCTGTTGTCGACCTGGCGGACCACCGCGCCGGCCTTCCTCGCCTGCACGATGACGTTGCTGTCGCCGCTGACCACGTTCACGACGAGCCGCTGCTTGCCGCTGTCGTAGTAGGACCCGGCGAAGGCGTCGCCGAGGATCTCCTGGAGCCGGCCGGCGAGTCCGGAGGCGTCCGTGGCCTTCAGGGTCTTCGCGCCCGCCGTGCCGCCCGCGGTCGCGCTGTCCTGGTCCTGGGAGGCGTTGGCGTTGGGCAGCAGGAGGGCCGCCGCCCCGAGCGCCGCGACACCGCCCACCGCTATCGCGGCCTTGCGCTTGGGCATTCGCTTGTGACTCAAACTTCTCGACCTCCACGGGGTCTGCCGCTCACGGGCAGTGCGTATCGGGTTCGTACCGGGGCGCCTGGATGGCCGTACGTACGCACCGGCCGCGTGGTGTGTTCAATTCCGCTTCCGCACGGCCGTACCGGCACGGGGAACCGGCCATGCTCCGCGTGTCACGGCGGGCGGCCGGGAACAATCCCTCATATGACGATGACCACCGCCGAAGCCGACAAGATCCTCTCCGCCAACTTCGCCCCCTGGGTGCTCGATCTGGGCTTGACCGTCGAAGCGGTGGGCGAGGACCGGGCCGTGCTGCGTCTGCCCTGGTCCGGCCGGCTGGCCCGGGAGGGCGGCGGACTGTCGGGCCAGGCGCTGATGGCGGCGGCCGACACGGCGACGGTGATCGCCGTGTCGGCCACCAGGGGCGGGTTCGTGCCGATGACGACGGTGCAGCAGTCGACCTCGTTCCAGCGGGCGGTGACCGGCGCCGATGTCCTGGTCGACGCGGTGCTCACCAAGCTGGGCCGCCGGATGGCGTTCGCGGACGTCACGTTGAGCGACGCCTCCTCGGGCGCGCTCGCGGCCCGTGCGAGCACGGTCTACGCGCTTCTCGGCTGACGCGATGCCGGCTGGCGTGAAGTCGACTGTCGTGAGACCGGCTGACGCGATGTGGGCTGACGCCATGTCGACCGACACGATTCCACACTGACACGTTCAGCGACCGATCGGTAACGGTCAGTTGCGAACATGAAGCGGAATCCACCCTTCAGGGAATCTGCACATCGAATACCCAGGCGCGTCACGGCCGCCCGGAGTTCTGCACAAACGCGCGCCCCCCGGCATGTCTTTGGCGAGGAGTGCCGGATTCGCGATCCGCGGGGCAAGACGCCCGGTGCGACGATGCCGTGCGCCATGTGAAGGAGTCGCCGACACGCCGTGCGCGGACCTGCACGGTTGGACCCCCCTCACGCGCCAAGTTCCCAGGTGAGAGCCCTGGTTGATTGGAAGCGCGCCCCGCGTGCGTGCTTTGATCCATCGCACCGCGGGGGTCCGGCGGGCCTCCGGAAACGGGCGCCCGGCGCCTGCGGTCGCGGCCGTCCGTCTGTCCCCAGAGGGGGCCGCTCCCCCCTTGTGAGATATCCATATGAAGGGAAGTTCCACCATGAACTCCACCCCCCAGGTTGAGACCGTCGAGATCTCGGACGCCGAGCTGGACAACGTCTCCGGCGGTCTGTCCGTGAACACCCTCAACAGCACCCTGGGCACCGTCAACGCGGTGGCCCCGGGCGTGACCGGCCTGGTCAACACGGTCGTCGGCACCGTCGAGGGCGTCTCCGGCCTGAACGTCGCCCCGGTCAACGGCCTGGTCGCCAGCCTCTGATCGCACCTCGGTGTGACCGACGTCCCGGAGCCGTCCCACGGCTCCGGGACTCATCGGTGCCCTGAAACACCCGCGTCTCTCCCACAGGTGAGGGAAGTACCGTGCAGTTCCGCCAACAGGCCCTCGCCAAGCTCCAGTCAGCGGAGGAGCTGGACCTCCCGGTGCGTCTCGCGCGCCCGCAGGGCTGGCTCGCCCTCGGCGTCACCGTCGTCGTCATGGCCGCCGCCTCCGTCTGGGCGGTGACCGGCTCGGTCGCCTCCACCGTGAGCGCGCCCGCCATCCTCACCCACGGGCAGGGCAGTTATCTGCTCCAGAGCCCGGTGGCCGGACAGGTGACGGCCGTCCTGGCCCGGCAGGGCGAGCGGCTGCCCGCGAACGCTCCCGTCCTGAAGGTCCGTAACGACAAGGGCGAGACCGTGGTCCGGACGGTCGCCGCCGGACGCGTCACCACGCTCGCCGCCACCATCGGCCAGATCATCCAGACCGGCACCGACGTCGCCGCGGTCGAGAAGGTCGCCCACGCCTCCGACCCGCTGTACGCGACCGTGTACGTGCCGGCCGAGAACGCCGCCGCCATCCCGGCGCACGCCTCGGTCGACCTGACCGTGTCCTCCGTACCGACGCAGCGGTACGGCGTGCTGCGCGGCGAGGTGAAGTCGGTGGACCGCACCGCGCAGTCCGCCCAGTCCGTCGCCGCGTTCCTCGGCGACAGCCAGCTCGGCGAGCAGTTCACCCGCAAGAGCCGCCCGGTGGCCGTCCTGGTGGAACTCGCCACGTCCTCGTCGACCAAGAGCGGCTACCGCTGGTCCACCTCGGACGGACCGCCGTTCCGGCTCGACTCCATGACCCTCGCCACCGGCTCCGTCCGGCTCGCCGACCAGCATCCCGTCGATTGGCTGCTCCCGTGACCACCGCCCAGGAGACCCGCGGTCGCAGACGCGCCGCCCCCGCGAAGCGGCCGGTCCCCAAGTCCCGTACCGGCACGGTCCGTACACCCACCGTGCTCCAGATGGAGGCCGTCGAGTGCGGCGCCGCCTCCCTCGCCATGGTCCTCGGCCACTACGGCCGGCACGTCCCGCTGGAGGAGCTGCGCATCGCCTGCGGTGTCTCCCGCGACGGCTCCCGCGCCTCCAACCTGCTGAAGGCGGCCCGCGGTTACGGCCTGACGGCCAAGGGCATGCAGATGGACCTGGCCGCCCTCGCCGAGGTGCGGTCCCCGGCCATCCTCTTCTGGGAGTTCAACCACTACGTCGTCTACGACGGCATGGGCCGCCGCTTCGGCCGGCGCGGGGTGTACGTCAACGACCCCGCCAAGGGCCGCCGTTTCGTGCCCATGGAGGAGTTCGACGGCAGCTTCACCGGTGTGGTGCTGGTGCTGGAGCCCGGCGAGGGCTTCACCAAGGGCGGGCGCAGGCCCGGTGTGCTCGGCGCGATGCCGGCCCGGCTGCGCGGCACCGCGGGCACGCTGCCCGCCGCCGTCCTGGCCAGCCTGCTGCTGGTGGCGGTCGGCGCGGCCGTACCCGCGCTCAGCCGCACCTACATCGACATGTTCCTCATCGGCGGGCAGACCTCGCTGCTGGGCGTGCTGTTCGCCTCGATGGCCGCCTGTGTGCTGCTCACACTGGTGCTGACCTGGCTCCAGCAGGCCAACCTGCTGCACGGCCGGATCATCTCCTCCACCCTCTCCAGCGCCCGCTTCCTGCGCCATCTGCTGCGGCTGCCGGTGACGTTCTTCGCCCAGCGCTCCCCCGCCGACCTGGTGCAGCGCCTCCAGTCCAACGACCAGGTCGCCGAGACCCTGGCCCGCGACCTCGCGGCGGCCGGCGTCGACGCGATCGTGGTCGTCCTGTACGCGGTCCTGCTCTACACCTACGACCCGCAGCTGACGTGCGTCGGCATCGCCGTGGCCCTGCTGAACGTGGTGGCCATGCGGCTCGTCGTACGGCTGCGCGCGACGCGCACGGCGAAGCTGCGCGCCGACAGCGCACGGCTCACCAACACGTCGTACACCGGCCTCCAGCTGATCGAGACGCTGAAGGCGACCGGCGGCGAGGACGGCTACTTCCGCAAGTGGGCCGGGCAGCACGCCAGCACGCTGGAGGAGCAGCAGCGGCTCGGCGTGCCGAGCGCGTGGCTCGGCGTGGTCGCGCCGACGCTGGCCACCTTCAACAGCGCGCTCATCCTGTGGATCGGCGGGATGCGCGCGGTGGAGGGGCACATCTCGGTCGGTCTGCTGGTCGCCTTCCAGGCGCTGGTCACCCGCTTCACCGCGCCGCTGACCCGGCTCAACGGCGTGGCGGGCCGCATCCAGGACTTCGCCGCCGACGTGGCCCGGCTGAAGGACGTGGAGAACTTCCAGGCCGACCCGCTCTACGCCCGCCCCGGCGGCGGCGACTCGACCCGGCGGCTGCACGGGCACGTCGAACTGGAGAACATCACCTTCGGCTACAGCCCGCTGGACCAGCCGCTGCTGACCGGCTTCGACCTGACCGTCGGCCCCGGGCAGCAGGTGGCGCTGGTGGGCGGCTCGGGCAGCGGCAAGTCCACGGTCTCCCGGCTGATCTCGGGGCTCTACACGCCGTGGGACGGGGTGATCCGCATCGACGGCCGCCGGCTGGAGGACATCCCGCGCAGCGCGCTCGCCGCCTCCGTCTCCTTCGTCGACCAGGACGTCTTCCTCTTCGAGGGCTCGGTCCGCGACAACGTGGCCCTGTGGGACCCGTCGATCCCGGACGAGGCCGTGGTGGAGGCGCTGAAGGACGCGGCGCTGTACGACGTGGTGATGCGCCGGCCCGGCGGCATCCACAGCAGGGTCGAGCAGGACGGCCGCAACTTCTCCGGCGGGCAGCGCCAGCGCCTGGAGATCGCGCGGGCGCTGGTGCGCCGGCCGAGCATCCTGGTGCTGGACGAGGTGACCAGCGCGCTGGACGCGGAGACCGAGCTGGTCGTGATGGACAACCTGCGGCGGCGCGGCTGTGCCTGCGTGGTGATCGCGCACCGGCTGAGCACGGTCCGCGACAGCGACGAGATCGTCGTCCTCCAGCACGGCACGGTCGTGGAGCGCGGGCGGCACGAGGAGCTGGTGGCGCGCGGCGGCGCGTACGCGGCGCTGGTCAGGGAGCGGTGAGATGACCTCCGTACACGACGGGGACCTCGTCCTGGGCGCGCTCGGCTCGCTCGGCACGCGGTTCGACTGCGCCGGTCTGAGCCGCCTGGACCTGGAGGGTCCGCAGGTGCTGTGGCTGGTCGCGGCCGGCGCCCTGGACCTGTACGCGGTGGACGCCGCCCAGCAGGGCCACTGGCACCACCTCGGCCGGCTGGAGGCGGGCACGCTGCTGCTCGGCCCGGTCGCCGGCCCCCAGCACACCCTGGTGGCCCGGCCGGTCCGGGACTGCGTGGTGCACCGCGTCAACCTGCGCGAGCTGTACCAGCCGGCGCAGACCCAGACCTGGTCCTACGACGAGTACGGCAACCCGCAGTACGTGCCGCCGACGTCGAGCCCGCTGGAGTACGCGCTCGCCCTCGGTGTCGGCCGCGGCCTGTCCGTCCTGTTCCAGGCCCCGCTGGCCGAGGAGCGGGCGACGGCCCCGGCGGACGACGACGTGTTCTGGATGCAGGTGCCGCCGGGCAGCGTGCAGTACGGCTCGCTGTACGGCGCGGAGGCCGCCGCCGATCTGCTGGTGGACCCGGCGCTGTGGCAGAGCATGGTGGACCAGCAGTACCGGCTGCTGACCGCGCTGGACCGGTGGATCGAGCAGCTGGAGCGCACCCACGAGACCCGGACGGCCGCCGGGATCAAGGCCGGTGAGGCGGTCCGCGCCCAGGCCGACCGGACCCTGCTGGCCTCCATCGGCAAGCGCTCCTCGCGCCGTACGACGGGCGCCGACGCCGACGCCACGTACGCGGCCTGCAAGCTGGTCGCCGAGGCGGCCGGCATCCGGCTCGCCGAACCCGCGCAGAGCGGCACGGAGAGCGACCGGCTGGACCCGGTGGAGCGGGTGGCGCTGGCCTCCCGGGTGCGGACGCGGGCCGTCCGGCTGAACGGGCGCTGGTGGCGGGAGAACCTGGGCCCGCTCGTCGGCCACCGGGCGCTGTCCGGGGCGCCGGTCGCGCTGCTGTGGCGGCGCGGCGGCTATGTCGCCGTCCACCCGGGCACGGGGCGCGAGACACCCGTCGAGAAGGCGAACGCGGAGGAGTTCGAGCCGCGCGCGGTGATGTTCTACCGGCCGCTGCCCGACAAGCGGCTCGGGCCGCTCGGGCTGCTGCGGTTCAGCCTGCGCGGCACCCGCGCCGACCTGGTGAACCTGCTCCTCGCGGGGCTGGTGACGGTGGCGATCGGCGCGCTGGTGCCGATCGCGACCGGCAAGGTGCTCGGCGAGTACGTGCCGAGGGCGCAAGAGGACCTGATCGTCCAGGTGTGTCTGGCGGTCATGGTGAGCGGGGTGGTCGCGGCGGCGTTCACGCTGCTGGAGAACCTGTCCATCCTGCGCCTGGAGGGCCGGATCGAGGCGGCGCTGCAACCCGCCGTCTGGGACCGGCTGCTGCGGCTGCCCACCCGTTTCTTCACCCAGCGCTCCACGGGCGAGCTGGCCAGCGCCGCGATGGGCATCAGCACGATCCGGCGGCTGCTGGCGGGCGTCGGCCCGGTCGTCGCCCAGTCGGTGACCGTCGGCGCGATGAACCTCGCCCTGCTGTTCTGGTACAGCCCGGCGATGGCGACGGCCGCGATCGGGATGCTCGTCGTCATCGCGGCGGTGTTCGGCGGGCTCGGACTGTGGCAGGTGCGCTGGCAGCGGCGCCTGGTGGTGCTCGGCAACAAGCTGAACAACCAGGCGTTCCAGACCCTGCGCGGGCTGCCGAAGCTGCGGGTGGCGGCGGCGGAGAACTACGCCTACGCGGCCTGGGCGCGCCAGTTCGCGCACAGCCGGGAGCTCCAGCAGAAGGCCGGCCGGATCAAGAACCTCACCACGGTCCTCGGCGCGGTCTACCTGCCGGTGTGCACCCTGCTGGTGTTCATGCTGCTGGCGGGGCCGGCCAGGGGGGCGATGTCGGCGGCGGACTTCCTCGCCTTCAACACCTCGGTGACCATGGTGCTGACCTCGGTCACCCAGCTGACCGGCGCGTTCGTGTCGGCGGTGGCGGCGCTGCCGCTGTTCGAGGAGATCAAGCCGGTGCTGGAGGCCACGCCCGAGGTACGTACGGCGAGCACCCGCCCCGGCCCGCTGTCCGGCGCGGTGGAGGCCCGCCGGCTGTCCTTCCGGTACGCCGACGACGGCCCGCTCGTGCTGGACGACGTGTCCTTCGCCGTACGGCCGGGCGAGTTCGTTGCGGTCGTCGGCCCGAGCGGCTGCGGCAAGTCCACGCTGCTGCGCCTGCTCATCGGCTTCGACCGGCCGGTCTCCGGCAGCGTCCTGTACGACGGCCAGGACCTGGCGGCGCTCGACCAGTCGGCGGTGCGCCGCCAGTGCGGGGTCGTCCTCCAGCACGCCCAGCCGTTCACCGGCTCGATCATGGACGTCATCTGCGGCACCGAGCCGTACACGCCCGAGGAGGCGATGGCGGCGGCCGAGCTGGCGGGGCTCGCGGAGGACATCCAGCGGATGCCAATGGGACTGCACACGATCGTCGCGGCGGGCGGAGCGATCTCCGGTGGCCAGCGGCAGCGCCTGATGATCGCCCAGGCCCTCATCCGGCGCCCGCGCATCCTGTTCTTCGACGAGGCGACCAGCGCCCTGGACAACGACACCCAGCGCATCGTCATCGACAGCACCCGCAAGCTGAACGCCACCCGGATCGTCATCGCCCACCGGTTGTCGACCGTCATGGACGCCGACCGGGTGATCGTGATGGAGGACGGCAAGGTCGTCCAGCAGGGCACCCCGGCCGAGCTCCTCGCGGACACCGGGGGCCGGCTGCACGAGCTGGTGCGCCGGCAGCTGGCTTAGCCGGGCTCCTCCTCGTCACCCGGCCGGGCCGGCTCGTCGTGGTGGTGGGACGGCACCCAGTGGTGCTGGGTGAACCAGCGGCCGAACAGGGCACCGCCGTAGATGACGAAGCCGACGCCGATGAGCCAGGACTCGATGACGAGTACGGTTCCGACGGCGCCGTAGCTCAGGGCGTTGGTGACGATGAGCGGGGTGAAGACGAGGTAGGAGAAGGCGCGGAGGCCGGCCAGGCCGATGATCGTGGCCACCGCGCCGGGCAGCAGTGAGCGCCAGTGGACCTGCCCGCCGAGCAGGAAACGCTGCCCCCACCAGAAGAACAGCACTCCGCTCAGCGCGGAGAACACGATCCGCTGCGCCCCGTGCAGCGTCGACTTCGTCGCGACCTCCTCGTAGAGGTACGCCGTCAGCACCACCAGCCAGGTCGCCTGCCGCCACACCCGGTGCCAGGGGCCGGAGGCCAGGCCCCAGATCCGCTCGTAGGCGTTCTGCACGCTGCCGCCGAAGGACACGCCGAACACAGCGAGCAGGACGCCACTCCACACACTGGTGGTGCCGATGACGTTGCGCGGGGGGCTGATGACGTCGGTGATGACGTGGGCGGACCGCCCGGACAGGCCCATGCCGTCGGTGAGCCAGGAGGCGAAGCCGCCGCGTACCAGCGGGTCGGCCGCGGCGACCACGATCAGCAGCGGGGCCAGCGTGACCAGGGCCAGGGTGGCGAACCCCATGGCCCGGTGCATCAGCTCCAGCTCCCGGCCGTGCTCGAACAGGGTCTGGACCCGCAGCCACCGCCACGCGCGGTGCAGGCCGCGCCGCAACCGCCTCACGGCTCCTCCCGCCGCTCGCCGCCCACCACACGCTCTCCTGTGCCGATTCATCCAGCCTGGCACGCGCCGCGCGACTCGCAGCCCGAGGGCGGGCACCGGCCCGGGGCACTGCTGCGGACGGGTGACCGTCCGGCCGGCGACACGGCCGGCGGGTGCGCGGTTTGCGCGTCGCGGCGGCGGAGAATCGGACTCCGTGCCTACCACCGAGGACGCGCCGGGCGGCCGGCTGCGCATGCTGATCCTGAGCGCGAGCATGGGAGCCGGTCACGACACCGTGGCCGCCGAGCTGGCGCGGCGGGCCGCCGGCCGGGGCCACGAGGCCCGGGTGGCCGACGTGCTGGCGCTGCTGCCGTACGGGCTGGGTACGGGGCTGCGCCGCGGCTACCAGGCGTCGGTACGGCACCTGCCCTGGCTGTACGGCGGCGTCTACGCCGCGTTCCTGCGCGGTGGGCCCGGCCGGCGGCCCAGCGGGATTCCGCTCGCCCGGCTGGCCGGGGACCGGCTGACGGAACTCGTGGACCGGACGGGCGCCGACGTGGTGGTGTCCGTCTTCCACCTGGCCGCGCAGCTGACCGGGCATCTGCGGGAGCGGGGCGGGCTGCGGGTGCCGAGCGCCGTTTTCCTGCTCGACTTCGCGGTGCACCGGCAGTGGCTGCATCCGGGCAACGACCGCTATCTGTGCCTCACGGACGCGGCGGCGGCACAGGTGCGCCGGTCGCTGGCCGTGCCGGTGGTCACGACGGGCCCGGTGGTCGCGCCCGCCTTCCGCGCGCCGGCCCCCGGAGCGGCCCGCTGGCGGGAGCGGTTCGCCCGGCGGGCGCCCGGCCGGCCCCCGGTGCTGCTGTCCGCCGGTGCCTGGGGCGCGGCGTCCCGCCCGGCCGCCACCGCCCGGCTGCTGGCTGCGGCCGGCTATCTGCCGGTGGTGCTGTGCGGCCGCAACGAGCGGCTGCGCGCGCATGTCTCCCGGGAGCCGGCGGCGCTCGCCCTGGGCTGGGTCGACGACATGCCGGGCCTGCTGGCCGCCTGCTACGCGCTGGTGGACAACGCGGCCGGTCAGACCGCCGTCCAGGCCCTCGCCGCGGGCCTGCCCGTGATCGCCCACCGCCCGCTCCCCGGCCACGGCACGGACGGCGTGCGCCGCATGACCGAGCTGGGCCTGTCCGAGCTGGCCCCTAACGCCCCCGCCCTGCTGGCGGCGCTCGGGCGGCTCGGGGAGCACACCCGGGAGCGCACGGACCGGGTGGCCCGCGGGCGCACGGTGTTCCGAGGGGAGGCCCTGGACCGCGTAACGGATCTGGCGACGAACCCGTGACCGGGCCGGGGCCGGACGCCCGGGAGCCATGGCCGAGACGGGTCGGGTCGGCTCGGCTCGGCTCAGGTCAGGTCAGGTCAGGTCAGGTCAGGTCAGGTCAGGGAGGCGTACGGCACCGCGCCGACCGGCACACCGGTCCCTGACCGACACCGCCGACACACCCGTACGCCGGCAGGCCCCCGCTCCGGCAGCGAAGCCGATCCGTGCTCGCCGGGAGACCCCCACGGTCGCTGACCGGACCAGCCGAGCCCGAGCGCCGCCCGTCACTCCCCCGCCACCACCCCACCCGGAACCGGAACCGGCCCATGGTCACGCAGAGGCCCCACCACCAGCCCCGCCTCACGGCAGTCCCCGACCACCGTCGGCAGGGCCGCCAGGGTCGCGTGCCAGCAGCCGGGGGCCGAGTGGCGGTCGGAGTCGTGGAGCAGGACGGTGCCGCCGCCACGCAGGTCCGCGGCGACCCGGGCCCGTACGGACGCGGGCGTGGCGTCGGCGGTCCAGTCCCTGCCCCATGCCGACCACAGCACCGTCCGCAGTCCGGCCCGCCGGGCGGCCAGCCAGCGGCTCGTGGTGAGGATGCCGTACGGCGGGCGGTACCACCGCGGGCGGTGGCCGGTGAGGTCGTGCACCGCGCGGACGGTCCGGGCGACCTCCTCGGCGTCGCGGGCGAACGCCGGCCACCAGGGCCGGTCGTGGGTCCAGCCGTGCACCCCGAGCTCGTGCCCGCGCCGTACCGTCTCGCGGGCCAGCGCGGGATGGCGCACCGCCTGCTCGCCGAGGACGAAGAACGTGGCCCGCACCCCGAGCTCGTCCAGCGCGTCGAGGAAGCGCGGGGTCGACACCGGGTCCGGTCCGTCGTCGAAGGTGAGCGCGATGTGCCGGCGGGGCCCGGTGCCGACGAGTCCGGGGAAGAGCGGCAGCCGTACGCCCGGGAGCCAGGTGGCCGCCGGGCCGATGTGGGCCGCGGCGACCGCGGCGGGCAGCAGGACGGCGGCCGTCCGCACGGCGCGGCCGGACACGAGGGACATGGGTGACCTACCTCCTCGGGGTGCGCGGGACCGCGGCGGTGGAGCCGGAGGACTCCTCCGGGTCGGTGGCGTCCCACTCCCCGCCGACCGACGGCGAGTGGACCAGGCCGATGCTGCCCGCGCCGATGAGGGCGACGCCGATCGCCTCCGGCAGCAGGCTGAGGCCCAGGTGGATGGTTTCGCCGAACAGCACCCAGCCGAGTACCACGCTGGTGAGCGCGTCGCCGAGGGTGAGGGCGGGCTGGGAGGCCGTCAGCGAGCCGGCCCCGAGCGCACCCTGGAGCAGCAGGAACGCGACGAGTCCGGCGACCCCCGTGGCGTACAGCGACCAGTGGCCGAACATCTCCGCGGGCCCCTGCGCGAGCCGCCCCACGGCCTCCTTCAGCAGCGCCGCGGTCGTGGCGAAGGACACGGCGGAGGCGAGGCCGAGCAGCGCGGCCCGCGACGCGCCCCGGGTCGGGCGCGCGGCCACCACCAGCAGGATGACGACGCCGAGCGCCCCGCCGCCGCCCAGCAGCCAGTCCCCCGGCCGCGCGGTGGGCCGGCCGGCGGACGGCGCCGCCGCCAGGAGGAACAGGGCCAGTCCGCCGGCGAGGGCGACGAACGCCAGCCAGGTGCGGGCTTCCGGGCGGCGCCGGAAGACGACACTGCCCACGGCCAGCGTGAACAGCAGTTCGGCGGTGAGCAGGGGCTGGACCAGGGACAGGCTGCCCACGGCCAGCGCCCCGGCCTGCAACAGGCTGGACAGCCCGAGCAGTCCGGCGCCCGCCAGCCAGTAGGGTCTGCGCAGCAGATGGGCGAACCGGCGCACCGCGGACCCCGCCCCGCCGTCCTGGTCCGGCTCCTCCTGCACGGCGGCCCGGCGCTGGAGGACCGACGCGGACGCGTTGGACAGGGCCGCGAGCAGGGCGAGCAGCACCGTCAGCGCCATCATGGCCGTTCACCCGAAGCGGGCGGCGAGCCGCCGGTAGAGTCCGGGCGCGGCGCCGCGCACCCGGGCGGGCAGCCGGAGCCACCCGGGGACGTACACCTCGTCCCGGCCGTGCAGGACGGCGGCGCAGACCGCGTCGGCCACGCGTTCGGCGGACACGGGCCTCGGCCAGGCCCGGGTGTAGGGGGTGCCCCGCCGGTCGAAGAAGGGGGTGGCGACCACGCCGGGGATGACATGGCTGACGCCCACCCCGGTGCCGCGCAGTTCGTAGCGCAGGCAGTCGGCGAAGGTGGCCAGCGCGGCCTTCGCCGCGGAGTAGACGGCCTCACCGCGCACGCCCACGCTGCCGGCGAGGGATCCGATGAGCACGACGCGTCCGGATCCGGCGGCGACCATGTGCGGCAGCACGGTCCGCACCAGGTGCATGGTGGCGAGCAGGTCGACCCCCACGATCTCGTCGATCCGCGCGGCCGGCATGCCGGCGAAGTCGCCGGCCCAGCCGACGCCGGCGCCCGCGACGAGCAGGTCGAGCCGTCCGAGGTGGTCCAGCGCGAGGCCGGCGAGCCGGCGGTCGGCGCCGGGCCGGGTCAGGTCGGCGGGCAGCGCGACCGCACCGGCCTGTGCGGCCACCTGCTCCAGTCGGGTGACGTCGCGTCCGTTCAGGGCCAGCCGCCAGCCGCCCTCGGCGGCCAGCCGGCGGGCCACGGCCGCGCCGATGCCCGAGGAGGCGCCCGTCACCAGGGCGGTGCCGCCCCGGCCGGGGCAGGGGGCGGTGTCCGCCGTTCCGGCCGGGGCCGGCAGCGGCCGGGTGTCGTTCGACGGTCCTGCGGAGGACGGGGCATGGGACATGGTGACGACCTCACTGCGACGGCGTTGCACGGGCTCGCGAACTGTCGGGGCCGAACCTTCGCGGTGTATCCAGGGCGCCACACACTGAAACTCCGCGCACGGCGAAGTGGGCCGCAATAGAGAAACGTTGCCGTTTCGATCGCGGTGACCTAAGCTCTAGGTGTACGAAACAGTTTCGTTTATGAGCTGTTCACCTTCTCGTACCCGTCCGCCGTCCCGTACCCGAACGACTTCCCTGGAGTGGTTCCGCATGCCCGAGAAGACCCTGGCCGAGAGTTCCCGCGCGGGAGCCGCGGCGCCAGAGCGCACCGAGGCCTCGCCCAAGCGGTGGTGGATCCTCGCGGTCATCGCGACAGCCCAGCTCATGGTGGTGCTCGACGCCACCATCGTGAACATCGCCCTGCCGTCCGCCCAGACCGACCTCGGCTTCTCCGACGGCAACCGGCAGTGGATCGTCACGGCCTACGCGCTGGCCTTCGCCTCCCTGCTGCTGCTCGGCGGCCGGATCGCCGACATGTTCGGCCGCAAGACCGCCTTCCTCATCGGTGTCGTCGGCTTCGCCGCGGTCTCCGCGCTCGGCGGCGCCGCGAACGGCTTCACCATGCTGGTCGTGGCCCGCGCCCTCCAGGGCGTCTTCGGCGCGCTGCTCGCGCCCGCCGCGCTGTCGCTGCTCAACACCACGTTCACCGACGCCCGGGAGCGGGCGCGCGCGTTCAGCGTGTACGGCGCGATCGCCGGCGCGGGCGGCGCGTTCGGTCTGCTGCTCGGCGGTGTGCTGACCGACGCGCTGGACTGGCGCTGGACGCTGTACGTGAACGTGGCCATCGCGGTCGTCGCCTTCGCGGGCGGCTGGCTGCTGCTGAGCAACCACCGCGACGCGGCGAACGCCAAGCTCGACGTCCCGGGCACCATCCTGGTCGCCGCCGGTCTGTTCTCCCTGGTCTACGGCTTCTCCAACGCCGAGACCCACGACTGGGGCTCGCCGCTGACCTGGGGCTTCCTGCTGGCGGGCGGGGTGCTGCTGGCCGCCTTCGCCTGGTGGCAGACCCGGACCGCGCACCCGCTGCTGCCGCTGCGCATCCTGCTCGACCGCGACCGCGCGGCCTCCTTCCTCGCGGTGCTGATCGCCGCCGGCGGCATGTTCGGCGTGTTCCTCTTCCTGACCTACTACCTCCAGCTCAACCTCGGCTTCAGCCCCACGAAGACCGGTGTGGCGTTCCTGCCGATGGTCGGCGCGCTGATGGTGACCGCGCAGGTGGGCACCACCGCCCTGCTGCCGCGGACCGGCCCCAAGGTGGTCATCCCGCTGGGCTTCGCGGTCGCCACGGCCGGCATGGCCTGGCTGACCGGCATCGGCCTCGGCTCGCACTACCTCGGCGCGGTGCTCCCGCAGCTGATCGTGATCGGCGTGGGCCTCGGCCTCGTCATGCCGACGGCCATGCAGCTCGCCACCGGCGGGGTCGCGGCCGAGGACGCGGGCGTGGCCTCCGCGACCGTCAACGCCATGCAGCAGGTGGGCGGCTCGATCGGCACGGCCCTGCTGAACACCCTCGCGGCGAGCGCGGCCACCGACTACCTGGCCGGCCGGGACGCCACCAGCAAGCTGGTGCAGGCGCAGGCCACGATCGAGAGTTACACCACCGCCTTCCGGTGGTCGGCGGTCCTCTTCGGCGCCGGGACGGTCATCGCCTTCCTCTGCTACCGGCGCGGGGTGCCGCGGCAGGACGCGGGCGCCGCACCCGTCGTCCACATGTGACAGCCGCAGCCATCCGGGCCCGGGGGGCCGCCGTCCGCAGGGAGACGGCGGCCCCCCGCCCTGTCCGGGGCAGGCTTGGGACGCCTCCGGCGGGTAACCCGCAGGCGAGATCACCTCGCCGACGGAAGGAGACGCCATGCCTGGCGGGAACGGCCACGACGACCACGAGGACCGGCCGGATACGGCCCTGGAGGAGGTGCTCCGGGAGGTCGAGGAGGCCGAGAAGCGCGACGAGGACCAGTCCGCCTCGGGCGAGGCCGGGGACACCATCACCCCGAGCCCCACGGCGCAGGAGCAGGCGAAGGGCGACTGAGGAAGGGCGGCTTGAGGTCAGCCGGGCGGCGCGCCCACGGGGCGCTCCGCCGGAGCCCGTGCCACCCCGTACAGGTTCGCGGCCATGGCCCGGCCGGTGCGGTGCGACCAGTCCCGGCCGCGTTCCTCCTCCAGACAGTCCGGGCCGGGGCCGGGGCCCAGGTGCCAGTACGTCCAGGCCCGCCCGGGGACGGTGGAGCCGATGTCGGCGAGGGCGCCCTGGAGCTCGCCGATCACGTGGTGGGCGCCGTCCTCGTTGCCGGTGACGACCACACCCGCGACCCGGTTGGAGGCGACCGGGCGGCCCTCGTCGTCGGTCTCGGAGACCCGCTGCGCGACGGACGAGGGATGCCCGAACCAGGCCGACGAGGCGACCACCAGGATCTCGGCGTCCAGCAGCTTGTGGTGCACGGCCGGCCAGGCGCCGCCCTCCCGCACGGCCTCGCTGACCACACCCGGCCCGATGGGCAGGTCGACGGCCCGCAGGACCTCCACGGCCACGCCCCGCCCCGCGAGCTGCTCGGTGACGACCCGGGCCGGCGCCTCGGTGTGGGAGGGGTCCGGTGACCTCTTCAGGGTCCAGTTGATCACTAGTGCTTTCCTGCGGGACGGGTACCCGGGCCGCATGAACCACCACGTGCGAGGACCCCTGCTGCCCCCGCCCCGAGGCCCGCTCTCCGCCGCGGTCACCGCGTACCTGCGCGGCACGGGCCCGCTTCCCGACCCCGCGTGCGCCGGGGCCGCCGATCCGTACGGCGACGACCTCCAGCTCGCCCTCTACCTCTGCTACGAGCTGCACTACCGCGGCTTCGCCGGTGTTCCGCCGGAGACCGAGTGGGACCCGGAGCTGCTGCGGGTCCGGGCCGCGCTGGAACACCGCTTCGGTGCCGCGCTGCGCGCCGACACCCCGGTCCACGACAGCCTGGACGACGCGCTCGCCGCCCTCCTGGTCGAGCCGGCCGAGGGCACGGGGGTCACCCACTTCCTGTGTGCCGAGGGCGAGCCGTGGCAGCTGCGGGAGTACGCGGCGCTGCGCTCGCTGTACCACCTGAAGGAGGCCGACCCGCACGCCTGGGTGCTGCCGCGGCTGTGGGGCCGGGCGAAGGCGGCGATGGCCGCGGTGGAGTACGACGAGTTCGGCGGCGGCCGGGCCGAGCGGGTGCACGCGCGCCTTTTCGCCGACCTGATGACGGACCTGGGCCTGGACACCACGTACGGCCGCCACCTGGACGCGGCCCCGGCCGAGATGCTGGCCGTCGTCAACCTGATGTCCCTGTTCGGCCTGCACCGCGATCTGCGCGGCGCGCTGGTGGGCCACTTCGCCGAGGTGGAGATCACCTCCTCGCCCGGCTCCCGCCGGCTGGCCGAGGCGATGCGCCGCACCGGCGCCGGCCCGGCCGCGGAGTTCTTCTACGACGAGCACGTGGAAGCGGACGCGGTGCACGAGCAGGTCGTCCGGCACGAGGTGATCGGCGGACTGCTCGCCGAGGAGCCGGAGCTGGCGCCGGACATCGCCTTCGGGATCGACGCGACCGAGTACCTGGAGGACCGGCTGGCCCGGCGGCTGCTGACGGACTGGCGCGCGGGACGGTCGTCCCTGCGGACCCCCCTGGACTCCTCCGTGCGCACAGCCCCGGACTCCCCCGTGGGGACACCCCTGGAACAGGAGGTTTCCCATACATCCCGATGACCGGGGTACCCGCGCGATGTGATCGCTTTGGTGCTTCCGGGTGTGTACGCCCCGCAGGACGATACGGAGCTGCTGGCCGAGGCCCTCCACGAGGAGGCGCCGCCGCCCGGCGCCCGGGTGCTGGACGTCGGCACCGGGAGCGGGGCGCTGGCCCTGGAGGCGGCCCGTCGGGGCGCCGAGGTGACCGCGGTGGACGTGTCCCGGCGGGCGGTGTGGACGGCCCGGCTGAACGCGTGGCTGACCCGGCTGCCGGTGCGCATCCGGCGCGGCAACCTCTTCGCACCGGCGCGGGACCGGACGTACGACCTCATCCTGGCGAACCCGCCCTACGTGCCGGCGCCCGACGCCGGGCGAGGGCCGCACGGGCGGGCCCGGGCCTGGGACGCCGGGCGCGACGGGCGGCTGCTGCTGGACCGGATCTGCCGGGACGCGCCGGCGCTGCTGCGCCCCGGCGGGGTGCTGCTGATCGTGCACTCGGCGCTGAGCGGTTCCGACCGCACCCTGGAACTGCTGCGGGCGGCGGGCCTGAAGGCCTCGGTGATCCGGCGGCGCTGGATCGCCTTCGGCCCGGTGCTGCGCGCCCGGGAGGACTGGCTGCGCCGGAGCGGGCTGCTCGCGCCGGCCGAGGACAGAGAAGAGCTGGTGGTCATCCGTGCCGAACGACCCTGCTGAGGCCGCGGACTGCGCGGCTGCCTCCGCCGACTCCACGGCGGACACCGCCCCCGCCGGCCCGGCGGCCGGCGCTCCGGCCGACCGGGCGCGGCGGATCACCGTGCAGCGACGCGGGCCCCTCCTCGTGGAAGGGCCCGTGGAGATCGAGCTGGAGGACGGGACCACGGTCTCCTCGGACCGCTTCCGCGTCGCTCTGTGTACCTGCCGGCGCAGTCGCCGCTACCCCTGGTGCGACACGAGTCACCGGCGCAAGGCCTGAGCAGCTCGTTGAAACCGATTGTTTTTCGCCGCTCCCCGGGCGGTCCCCCACGGACCGGCCCGGGGAGCGGCTGTGTGCCCGGGTCCTGCGGGCGGCCCCACTCCGCCCGCCGGCCCCGGCGCGAGATCGCAGGTTCCCCGCTCCAGGGGGCCGCACTCCCCAGTTGCGGGCCTGATCCGGTGTCCACGGGGACCCGTGCGATCCCGGTCCTAGAAGGCGAACAGACCGCCGCCGACGGCATCCCTCACACACGCGTTGCCGAAGCTGCGCTCGTAGGAGACGCGCTTGCCCTGCCAGACACCCTGGACGGTAACGACGACGGGGTCGTAGACCTTGGCGCACATCACGTCGCCGGCCGGCTTCAGCGCGTCCGGTTCGCCGCCGACGCCGCGCAGTTCGGCGCAGGCACGGGCAGCGGCCGGATGGGTGCCGGAGGCGGTGGGGGCGCAGGTGAGGGTGACGGCACGCTCCGGAGTGGCCGTGGCCGCGTCGTCGCCGTGGCCGGTGGTGAGCACCAGCGCGGAGGGGGCGTAGAGCGACGACGGGGCGGCGCCCGGTGCGGCGACGGCGGCCCCGGTCAGGGGTCCGCAAACGGCGGCGGCCGTGAGGCCGAGGGCCGCTGCCCAGCGCGCGGTGTTCCGCATTGTGTGCATCCTTCCGCTCGAACAGTCGGGTCGCCGGCTCCGGTCCGGTCGGGCGCCGGAGCGGCGAGCGCCACTCTGCCGACTCCCTCGGGGAAACTCACATCGAACCCACGGGTTTCAGTAACCTTTCGTGTTGAATCAGTGGCGTGAAGTCACGGAATTCGAACGTCGTGACCCCGGAACCAAGCGGTTGCCCCGCTGCGGAAGCAGCCAGTTGGCCGAAAAACAGCTCTTCGTTAATCGTCCTGAAACACTCCGGCTCCGACCGCGTCGCGCCCCTTCATGACTCCTCGTGTTCATGAAGCGATCACCAGACGCCGGTGTCCCCGTCGCCCGACCCATGGGCGATTCATCCATGAGCGGCGCGAAATTTGGATGAACCGTCCTCTGGATCACATGGTTCCGCCCGCCGTACCGTCAGCGCACCCCGCTGCCGTCCCCGCTGGAGCGCCCGTGTCCGCACAGCCCGCACCACCCACCGAGTCCGCCTCCTCGTCCGCACCCGCCCTGACCGAGGTCGAGGCCCACGGTGTGGAACGCATCCCCGACGCCGACCGCACCGCGACCCCGCTGGACCTGTTCCGGCTCGCCTTCGGCGGCGCCAACACCTTCTCCACCTGTGTCCTCGGCGCCTTCCCGATCCTGTTCGGGCTCTCCTTCTGGCAGGGCCTCGCGGCCACCGTGCTCGGTGTCCTCGCGGGCGCGCTGATCCTGTGCCCGATGGCGGTGTTCGGCCCGGTCAACGGCACCAACAACGCCGTGTCGTCCTCGGCGCACCTCGGGGTGCACGGCCGGGTGGTCGGTTCGTTCCTGTCCCTGCTGACCGCCGTCGCGTTCTTCTCGCTGTCGGTGTGGAGTTCGGGCGACGCCCTGGTCGGCGGCGCGCACCGGCTGTTCGGCCTGGAGCGCGGCACCCTGTCGTACGTCGTCGCGTACGCGCTCTTCGCCGGTCTGGTGCTCGCGGTGTGCGTCTACGGCTTCCGGTTCATGCTGTTCGTCAACAAGATCGCGGTGACCTCCGCGAGCGTGCTGTTCCTGCTCGGCGCGGTCGCGTTCGCCGGTGACTTCGACCCGTCGTACGCCGGGGTGTTCACCGACTCGGCGGACGCGGCGACGCGGTCGATGTTCTGGCCCTCCTTCATCGGCGCGGCGCTGATCGTGCTGTCCAACCCGGTGTCGTTCGGCGCGTTCCTCGGCGACTGGTCGCGCTACATCCCGGCCGCCACCCCGCGCCGCCGGGTGGTCGGGGCCGCGTTCCTGTCCCAGCTCGCGACGCTGCTGCCGTTCGTGTTCGGTCTGGCGACGGCCAGCATCGTGGCGACGGAGGCACCGAAGTACGTCGACCCGGCCGCGCCGGACTTCGTGGGCGGGCTGCTGGCGATCTCGCCGAGCTGGTTCTTCCTGCCGGTGTGTCTGCTGGCGCTGATCGGTGGCATGTCCACGGGCACGACCTCGCTGTACGGCACCGGCCTCGACTTCTCCTCGGTGTTCCCGCGGCTGTCGCGGGTCCAGGCGACGCTGCTGGTCGGCGTGTTGTCGATCGCGTTCATCTTCGCCGGCCGGTTCGGCCTGGACCTGGTGCAGTCGATCTCCACCTTCGCCACCATGATCATCACCTGCACCACGCCCTGGATGGTCGTGCTGATGCTGGGCTTCTGGACCCGCCGCGGCTGGTACGACCCGGACGCGCTCCAGGTCTTCAACCGCCGTCAGCGCGGCGGCCGTTACTGGTTCGCGCACGGCTGGAACTGGCGCGGCATGACCGCGTGGTGGGTGTCGGCGCTCATCGGAGTGCTGTTCACGAACATCCCGGGCCAGTTCGTGGGTCCGCTGGGCGATCTGGCGCACGGCGTCGACATCAGCCTGCCGCTCTCGCTGGCGACGGCCGCGGTGCTCTTCCTGGCGCTGCTGTGGCTGTTCCCCGAACCCCGTGCCGCGTACGGCCCCGAGGGCGCCCGGCTGGTCCGTACGGTCGAGGTCCCGGTGCCCCCGATCACCGGTCCGGGAGCCGCCGTCGACGCCCCCGCGCCCGTGCCGGCGGGCGGGGCCGGCTGACGTGGTCCCGCGGCACGCCGTCCGACGTACCGGTCGGTATCGTCGGGGGCGCACGCGGCCGACGACGCGCGGGAGTTGACGGATGGCACAGCACTGGGCGGACTTCCAGTACGAGATCTACCTGAACGGGGTGACCGGGGCCGTCCCCCGGCTCCCCACCGACCTGACCCGGCTGGAGGAGCTGGCCGAACACCGGCTCGGCCCGGGCCCGGTGGGCTATGTGGCGGGCAGCGCGGGCGACGGCGGCACGGCCCGCGCCAACCGGGCGGCCCTGGCCCGGCGCCGGATCGTGCCGCGCATGCTGCGGGACGTGCACGAGCGCGACCTCACCACCGAGGTGCTCGGGCGGACCCTGCCGGCACCGCTCGCCCTCGCCCCCGTCGGCGTGCTGTCGATCATGCACCCGGACGCCGAGACCGCCGCCGCCCGGGCCGCCGCCGCACAGGGCGTGCCGTACGTCCTGTCGTCGGCGTCGAGCACGCCGATGGAGCAGGTCGCCGAGGCGATGGGGGACGCCGAGCGGTGGTTCCAGCTGTACTGGGGCAAGGACCGCGAGGTGACCCGGAGTTTCCTCGCCCGGGCCCGTGCGGCCGGCTTCTCGGTGCTGGTCGTCACGCTGGACACCCCGCTGCTGGCGTGGCGGCCCCGCGATCTGGACCAGGCCTACCTGCCGTTCGTGCACGGCGTGGGCACCGCCAACTACTTCACCGACCCGGCGTTCCGGGCGGGCCTCGCCAAGCCGGTGCACGAGGACCCGAACGCGGCGGTGCTGCACTTCCTCGGCCTGTTCGGGGACGCGAGCCACACCTGGCCGGACCTGGCCTTCCTGCGGGAGCACTGGGACGGGCCGATCGTACTCAAGGGCGTCCTGCACCCGGACGACGCCCGGCTCGCCGCCGACGTCGGCATGGACGGTGTGGTGGTCTCCAACCACGGCGGCCGGCAGGTGGCCGGTTCGGTCGCGGCGGCCGACGCGCTGCCCAGGGTCGCGGACGCGGTGGGCGACCGGCTGACGGTGCTGTTCGACAGCGGGGTGCGCACCGGCGACGACGTCTTCAAGGCCCTGGCCCTGGGCGCACGGGCGGTCCTGCTCGGGCGCCCGTACGTCTACGGCCTCGGTCTGGACGGCCAGGCGGGCGTGGAGCACGTCGTCCGCTGCCTCCTCGCGGAGTTCGACCTGACCCTCGCCCTGTCGGGCCACGCTCGCCCGGGTACGGTGACGCGGTCGGACCTGGAAGCCGACGGCGGCGCGGCCTCCTGAGGGCCGCGGGCCGGTGCCGGCGTGCGGCCCCCAGCCGGGAAACGGGCGGCGCCGTCGCCACCGGGACCGCGGCATGCTGCACGAGCGGCCGGCCGCCCGTCTGCCGCTGCGGGCCCGATATCCCGGCGGGCACCGGAGCGCCGGGGCTTCGCGTGCCCTGATGCCGGTGCCGCTGCCGGTCCGCGACGGGCCGGCAGCCGGTGTGACGACCTGCCGCAGCCCTACGCTCGGCCGCCAAAGACCCACCGTTGGCCGGCGGACCCGTCCCGGACCTTGACGACGAGGTCGGCCCCCGCCTGGTCGCCACCGGCGGCGAGCGCGAGCGTCCGGTCCCACCGCGGCAGCAACTCGCCCTGCGCAGAGAGGTCGTAGCGCACGTCGTCGCCCCGTTCCGACCCGGCTCCGGCGCAGCGGCCGAGGAGCACCACGCCGGCGTCGGCGTGCGAGTCCAGGCACAGACCGGTACCGGCGGCACTGCGCAGCAGCCCGTCCGTCTCGTACGTCCATCGCTGCGTGGCCGAGCCGGAGCACTCGGCGAGCACGGCGCTCGCCCCCGCCTCCGGCGTGCCCTTGACGTCCAGGCACCGGCCGGCGGCGTTGCGCAGCGGACCCGGCCGGCCGGCGGCGGGCAGGCCCGGGGTGCCCGACGGAGCCGACGCGCCGGGGACGGCGCTGGTGGCGACGGGGGCGGTGCCGCCGTCGGCGTCCGGCCACACGCCGACCGCGAGGACGGTGGCGAGCAGCCCGGCCGAGGCCACGCCGACCCCGGTCAGCAGCGTCCGGGACGACCAGGCGGTGCCGGGTGCGCGGTGCGCGGACACCCCGGCGAGGAACCGGGCCGGCAGCCCCCTGCCGCCCTCGGTGCCGCGCCGGCCGCCGCCGGACCGCCGGGAGCCGCCGCGGGCGGGGCCGGGACGTCGGCCGGGGCGCGAGTCGAGGTAGCGGCGGGCACCCCAGCCGAGCACGGCCTCGGCGAGCAGCACGCCCAATGCCGCGTCGGCGTGGCCGAGTTGCTCGGCCGCGTGCCGGCAGTAGGCGCAGCCGGCCAGATGCTCCTGGACGTCGGGCAGCAGCGCGCCGCCCCGGCGGATCGGGACGTCGAGCAGGCGGTTGTAGTAACGGCAGTCCTTGCCGGGCGCGAGTTCCCGGTGGGCGCGTACCAGGCCCTCGCGGAACTTCTCCCGGGCCTGTTCGAGCGCGGCGGCGGCGTTCCGGATGTCCACGCCGAGCAGTCCGGCGGGCACGTCCAGCGGTTCGGCCTCGACCTCGACGTGCCACAACAGGGCCCGTTCCAGGCGGGACAGGCCGTGGAAGGAACGGTCGGAGAGGGCGCGGTTCTCCGGTACGAGCGGTTGCGCGGCCCGCATTCCGCGGCCCCCGGCGGGTTTGCCGAGTCCGGGGAGCACGGCGGTGATCCGGTCGGTGCCGGACCAGTTCAGGACCGTGTCACGGACGGCCACCAGCAGGCGGGGCCGCAACGCGTCGGCGGGTTCGCCGAGCGCCAGCCGGCCGAGGACCTGGTGGAAGGCGGTCGCGGTGACCATGTGGGCGAGGGGTCCGGAGGCGGCCAGGCAGATGACCGCGTACTCCTGGGCCGACTGCCAGTGCCGGGCCATCAGGAGGGCGGCCGACCGGGAGGCCTCCGCGTCGGAGCCGGCCCGCAGCGGGCCGGCGAGGAACTCGTCGGATTCCCCGGGATCGGCGCCGGACGGCGGATAGGGAGGACGAGGGGGGTGGGGGGTGAGCACGGAGCGGATTCCTTCTGGCGCGTGTGCGAGCGGGAAATTCACCGCGCTCGAACCCTTGCACACGTGCGACACGGGCAACAAGGCGCACGGAAGACATAGCCGGTTTGAAAGAAAGTCAGAATCGCGGCCGCGGCCTGGGGTTGTCGTGAAAGCGGCCGGATTTCTCAGGCGCCCCGTGTGAAGCGTGCGCACGCGTCCACCGGACGCGCACGCTCCCGCGGCGGGCGGCCCGGTGGTGGACTGGGTACCGGTCCTCCTCGGAAAGGCCCGCTCCCGGCCGGCGGCTCCCGGCGGCTTCCCCCGCCGGCCGGGGGCGGGCGGGCCCGGCCGCCTCAGATCTGCCAGGAGCGGAGCCGGTCGGCGGCGCCGTACACGTCGGTCTTGCCGGAGATCAGGTCGCGGGCCAGGTCGACGAGCGCGCCGTAGGGCGGGTCGATGCCGACGCCGCTGACGAACATGTAGGCCACGGCGGTGGCGCAGGCGAAGCGGGCGTTGGCCGCGGGCAGCGGCTTGAGCACGGCGAGGGTGTGCAGCAGCGCGGCGGCCCGCCAGGCGGCGTCGGAGTCCACGCCGAGCCGGGGTGGGTCCACCCGGTGCCGGGCGACGGCGGCGACCAGCGCGGAGAAGTCGTCCACGGCGGGCTGGTCGGGCAGGACCTCCTCGTGCCGCTGGAGCAGCCACGGGACGTCGATGTGGATGACGGAGGGCATCGCTCAGGCGGCCTCGCCCTTGGCGGGGCGCTCGTCGTCGGGGAAGGCCGCCGCGAACTCCTCGGCATGGCCGGCGAAGAAGCGGCGGAACGCCTCGGCGCCCTCCTGGAGGGCCCGGTGCCGGGCGATGTCGGCGGCGGCGGCCTCGCGCACGAGGGCCTTCATCGACGTACCGCGCTCCTTGGCGATCTGCCGCAGGTCCTCTAGTTCCCGTTCGCTGAACTCCACGTTGAGAGCTGGCATGCCCCTCACGGTACCGTGCGGGTACTCACGCGTAAATATGCCCAGGTCAACAGGGCCTCGGTGCGGTACCGGCCGGGGCCGAGGACCATGTCCGGTTCCCGCCGGTGGCACGGCCGGCGGCGCAGCAGACTCGACTCGACAGCGCCGAAGGTTCTCGACGCCTGCTTGGGGCGCGCTCCACCCCCGCCTGCTGCCGGTCGCCCGGGACCGGGCGGCCCGGCTGGACCGTCCGGCCCCCTGACCCGGCTCGCTCGACGCGTGGTCGGCGCGGATCCTGCTCAGATACGGTCCGGGCGACCGGAACGCGCTGCACCGGGACGTGTTCGGGGAGCCGGTCTTCCCGCTCCAGGTGGTGATCGCGCCGGACGCGCACGGCACCGACTGCGCCGGTGGCGAGTTCCTCATGTCGGAACAGCGCCCGCGCGCCCAGTCGCGGGGTACGGCGAGCGTCTCGCGGCAGGGCACGGGCTGCTGTTCGCCACCCGGGACCGCCCCGTGCGCACCCGCCTCGACCGGTCGGCCGGGCCTGGTCCTCCACGGTGCCGCCCGACCGTCCCCGGGCCGTGCCCGTCCCGTCACACGTCCAGCCGGCTGATCCGCACCGCCCCCTTCGTCTGCCCCGGGTACGCGCTGGTGAGCGTCAGCCGCAGCCGGGAGCCGCGTACCGCGTCGAAGGTGATGGCCGTCGGGCTGTCGGAGGCGGTGGCCCACTCCACCTCCGCCCCGGTCACCGGGACCCAGGCGTGGCCGTCCCACACCGCCACCTCGGCCCGCGCGGGCAGGGTGTGGCCGGCGTCGACGGTGAAGGAGACCGTGACCCGGTCGAAGGTCCGGGTGCGCCCGAAGTCGACGGACACCCAGTCCTTCGGCCGGGCCCCGCTGAACGCCGGCAGCAGCGCGGTGGCCTGCTTGACGAAGGCGTTGGACCAGCCGGTGGCCGGGTCGCCGTCCAGCATCGCGGCGGGCAGGGTGTCCGGACGGCCGGAGTAACCGGCGTCGGCGTACGGGTAGCCGGGCGGCGTCGGGTGGTCGGGCCGGAAGCCGGCGGGTTCGGTCGTCGCGGCCGAGCGGGCCGGGCTCGTGACCAGGCGGGCCGTGCCGGTGCGCAGGCCGTCCACCCGGGCGCTGACCTTCAGGGTGCCGGGCCTGGTGCCGGAGCGGACGATGGCGAGGGCCGTACCGGTCCCGGTCCTTCTTGTGCCCGTACTCGCCGCTCATCGTCCAGGAGGCGAGGTTGTTGTCGTACGAGGAGACCACCCGCCTGCCGGGCGTGTGGTTCTCGCCGGTGTTGAGGTGCTCCGGCTCCTGGTAGGTGCCGCGGGTCGAGGTCTGCGAGGAGGACTCGGACTCGAAGAGGAACAGGTGCGGGTAGGCGGCGTGCAGGGCGTCCACCGACTTCGCCGTGTTGTAGTTGAGGCCGAGGCCGTCCAGTTTGGCGAGCATCAGGTCGGCCGCCGAGCCCTTGGCGGGTACGCGCCGGTACTTGTCGGAGCCGATGACGAGCGGCCGGGTGTCGTCGGCGGCCTTGGCGCCCCCCGGCGGCGGGCGCGTCGGCGGCGAGGGCGGCCGGAGCCGCGGAGATGTCCAGGAGCGTCCCTGCCGCGGGCGCTGCCGTGGCTGCGACCAGAACCGATCTGCGCGTGACCGACATGGGCGGCTCTCCCTCATACAGGCCCAGAAGTACTCATAACTGATCGTGAACAAACAGATTCTGACGTCCGGCCACACACGATCGTCAAGGGTCCGGACCCCTCCGAGTACCGTCGGCGGCGCATCGGCCGGATGTGCCCCTTGACCGTGCCCCCGGCGTGTTCGACGGGTCGGCCCGGCGGCCGGGAATCGGGGCTCATGGGCGGGCGCGAAGCACTAGGCTGGTACACGAGTGGTGCCACCTGTTCACTGTGAGTGTGCGCTTGGGAGCGGCGACGATGAGCCGGGTCTATCCGTTCGACGATGCGGCGACGGCCCGGGCTGTCATCGGCCACGACGGAACGCTGGTGGAGTGGAACGAGGGCGCCCGCCGCCTGCTCGGCCACCCGGCCGACGCCGTCCTGGGCCGTCCCGCCGCCGAGCTGCTGGCCGACGTCGGCACCCCGGTACCGCCCACGGGCCCCCGCTGGACGGGGACGGTCGGATTGCGCCACCGGGACGGCAGTACGGTCCCCGTGTGGCTGCTCGCCCACCACCGCCCGCCGCACGACGAGCACCCGGGTGACTGGCTCGTGGTCACCCCGCTCACCGGCACCGAACCGCCCGCCGGGGACGACCCGCTCACCGAGGCGGGCCTGATCCAGTCGCCGTGCCCGGTCGCCGTCTACGACGACCGGCTGCGGCTGCGCCGGATGAACGAGGCGATGGCCGCCGTCGTGGGGCTGCCCGAGGAGCGGGTACGGGGGCTGCGGCTCGCGGAGATCGGCGGCAGACCGCAGAGCGAGGAGCTGGAGGAGAGCATGCTCCGGGTGCTGGCCTCGGGCCGGCCCCTGGACGTGCAGACCTTCACGCGCACCGGCGGGGAGGACCGGGCCCACGCCTGGCTCGCCAGCATGGCGCCGATCCGGGACCCGGCCGGCCGGGTCCGGGGCGTGTGCCTGGCCGCGCACGACATCACCGACAACCACCGCGCCCGGCAGCGGCTGCAACTGCTCAACGAGGCCAGCGTGCGCATCGGGACCACGCTCGACGTCACGCGTACCGCGCAGGAGCTGGCCGACATGTGCGTGCCCGCGCTCGCCGACTTCGTCACCATCGACCTGCTGGACCCGCAGGAGTACGGCGGTGAGCCCCCGGCCCGCATCACCGCGCCGGTACGGCTGCGCCGCGCCGCCCACCAGTCGGTGCTGCCGGACCTGCCGGAGGCGGTGGTCCAGCCCGGGACGACGGAGGAGTACCCGGCCCTCTCCCCCCAGGCCGACTCGCTGACCGCGGGCCGCACGATCACCGCCGCCGTGTCCGCCGGTGACATGGACCAGTGGCTGGCCTGGCATCCGGTGCGCGGCGAGCGGGTGCGGCGGTACGGCATCCACTCCTCGATGTCGGTGCCGATCCAGGCACGCGGACTCACCCTCGGGGTCGCGGTGCTCACCCGGCACCGCCGCCCGGACCCCTTCACCGCGGACGACGTGCTGCTGGCCGAGGAGATCACCGCGCGGGCGGCCGTCTGCATCGACAACGCCCGCCGCTACTCGCGCGAGCGGGAGACGGCGCTCGCGCTCCAGCGCAGCCTGCTGCCCCGCTCGCTGCCGCGCACGGCCGCGCTGGACGCCTCCTCCCGCTATCTGCCGGCCGCGCGGGCCGGCGTGGGCGGGGACTGGTTCGATGTGATCCCGCTGTCCGGGTTGCGGGTCGCGATGGTCGTCGGGGACGTCGTCGGGCACGGCATCCAGGCCTCGGCCACCATGGGCCGGCTCCGCACCGCCGTGCGTACCCTCGCCGACATCGACCTGGCCCCGGACGAGCTGCTCACACACCTGGACGACCTGGTGCTGCGGCTGTCGGAGGACGCCGGCGCCGAGGGCAGCCCGGGGGAGGTCGGCGCGACCTGCCTGTACGCCGTCTACGACCCGGTGTCCCGCCGCTGCGCGCTGGCCCGCGCCGGGCATCCGCCGCCCGTCCTGCTGCGGCCGGGCGGCCGGCCGCAGCTGCTCGACCTGCCCGCCGGTCCCCCGCTGGGCCTCGGCGGGCTGCCGTTCGAGTCCACCGAGGTGGACCTGCCCGAGGGAACCGTCCTCGCGCTGTACACGGACGGTCTGGTGCAGTCCCGGGAGCGGGACCTGGACGCCAGCCGCGAGCTGCTGTACCGGGCGCTGGGGCGGGACACGGACTGCCTGGACGAGGCGTGCGACGGCGTCCTGCACGCCCTGCTCCCGGGCGGGGCCGCGCCGGACGACGTGGCGCTGCTGCTGGCCCGGACCCGGGGCCTGCCCGCCGCGCAGGTGGCGACCTGGGACATCCCCGCCGACCCGGCGCTGGTCGCGCCGATCCGCAAGCAGGTCGTGGACCAGCTGGACGCCTGGTCGCTGAGCGAGGCGACGTTCACGGCGGAGCTGGTGGTCAGCGAGCTGGTCACCAACGCCATCCGGTACGGGGCGCGGCCGATCCGGCTCCGGCTGATCCACGACGCGACCACGCTGATCTGCGAGGTCTCCGACACCAGCCACACCGCGCCGCACCTGCGCCGGGCGAAGACCTTCGACGAGGGCGGCCGGGGCCTGCTGCTGGTCGCCCAGCTCACCCAGCGCTGGGGCAGCCGGCACACCCCCGACGGCAAGACGATCTGGGCCGAGCTGTCGCTGTACGAGGAGGACCGGTAGGCGCGGGGCCGCGTCTCAGGAGGCGGCCAGCCAGGGCCGCACCTGTTTGCGGGCCTCGTGCAGACGGGACTTGAGGGTGCCGAGCGGGATGCCCGCGCGCTCGGCGGCCTCGGCGTAGTCCAGTTGGCAGATGTCCCGGTAGACCAGCGGCGCCACCAGATGCGGATGCTCGCGCTCCAGCCGGTCCAGGGCCTCCAGCAGATCCACCCGGGAGCCGGCTATGACGCTGGTGGTGCGCGGGTCGACGGCGTGTGCGGGCTCGATGGCCGCGGGCTGTTCGGCGGCCCGCCGTTTCAGCTCGCGGTACTTCTGCCGGCAGCAGTTGGCGACGACGGTGTACAGCCAGGTGCCGAAGCGGCTGCGGCCCTGGAAGCCGGTGATGTGCCGGGCCACCTGGAGCAGCACGTCCTGCGCGGCCTCCTCGGCGTCCTCCCGGCAGGGCAGGAAGCGCGCGCAGCGGCGCACGACCTCGGGCCGGATCTCGGTCAGCAGCCGGTCCAGGGCCCCGCTGTCGCCGGCGGCGGCGCGCCGGGCGAGGTCTTCCGTCGGCGCCTGGTCCTGCACGGACGGGCCCCCCTCCAAGTCGATCTCAGGCCAGGCATGATAGTCGTATGCACCCCCTGGAGCGGATCGGCCGCCACCGTCTCGAACGGCCGCTGGGCAGCGGCGCCTTCGCCACGGTGTGGCTCGCGCACGACCCCGAGCTCCAGGCCCCCGTGGCGGTGAAGGTCCTCGCCGAGAACTGGTCACACCGGCTCGACATCAGGGAGCGCTTCCTGTCCGAGGCGCGGCTGCTGCGCCGGGCCGGGTCCAGCCGGGTGGTGCAGGTCTACGACATCGGGGAACTCCCGGACGGCAGGCCGTACTTCGTGATGGAGTACGCCGCCGGCGGGACCCTCGCCGATCTGCCGGCGGGCGGCCCGCTGCCGGTGCGGGAGGCGCTCGCGCTGACCGCCGAGGCCGCGCGCGGCGCCGCCGCGCTGCACGAGGCGGGCATCGTCCACCGCGACATCAAGCCGACCAATGTGCTGCTGCACCCCGCCCCGGACGGCACCCGCCGGGTGCTGCTGGCCGACCTGGGGCTGGCCAAGAGCCTCGCGCAGGCGTCGGTGCTGACCCTGGCGGCCGGTTCGGCGGGCTACCAGCCGCCGGAGCAGGCCGAGCCGGGCGAGGGCATCGACGAGCGGGCGGACGTCTACAGCCTGGGCGCGGTCGGCTACGAACTGCTCACCGGGACCGTCCCGGGCCCGCCGGGGAAGGTGATACCGCCCCGGCGGCTGCGGCCGGAGCTCGGCGCGGACGTGGAGCGGGCGCTGCTGCGCGCGCTGGAACCGGACCGGGCGCGGCGCTGGCCGGGCGCCCTGGCGTTCGCCCACGAGCTGGACCGGCTGGCCGCGGGTCCGTCGGTGCGGCCCGCGCGGCGCCTGGACGGGGTGCGCGGCCGGCTCAACACCGTGACGCTGGCCGTGGCCGCGGTCCTCGCCGCCACCGCCGCCGCGGTCACGGTGACCGTGGCGCTGCACCGGGACGGCGGCACGGACGACGGGGTGCGGGTCGCGGACGCCACCGGGCGGGTGACCCTCCGGGTGCCCGCCGGCTGGGGCCGCGAACTGCGCGACGCCGGCTGGGACCCGCACGCACTCGGGCTGGCGGCGGGGCACGAACCGGGTCTCGTGGTGGCCGACGACCTGTCCCGCTGGTCCGATCCGAAGGCCGCCGTGGACGGGGTGTTCGTCGGGGTCGGCGGGCGCGGCGACGTCACCGCGAAGGTGAAGGCGCTCGCGCACCCCGGCTGCCGCTACGCGGGCGCCCACAGCTTCACGGACCCCGACTGGCACGGGCTGGTCCGGTCCTGGAGCGACTGCCCGGACGGCGGCTCGATCACCGAGTCCGCGCTGGCGCCGGCGGGCGGGGCGGCGCGGTCGCAGGTGTACGTACAGGTGCGCGAGCGGGGCGACGGCGGCGCCACCGACGGCGTGCTCCGTTCGCTGCGGGTGGCCTGAACGCGCCTGCCGGGGGGCGGGGCGGGGAAGAGAACACGACAGAACCCGGCGCGTCCCGAACTTTTCCGGCGGTCCGTGCATCGGACGGAGAGGACGGCGCACCCGGCGCCGTAGGCACGCGTTCCCGTCGCGTGCCGTGACCTCCAGGAGTGTTGAGCGACATGGTGTACACCCCCCGGTCCGCCCCCCGGTCCGCGCGGCACGGGGCCCTGCTCGTGAGCACGGTCGCCGTGCTGGGCCTGCTGACCGCCTGCGGCAACGGCACGAGCGCGCACGGCGACGCCCCGGCCACCGTCTCGGGTACGGCCGCCCCCGCGACGGACGGCACGACGAGCCCGGCGCCGCCCGCCACGGCCTCCTCCGCCACCGGCACCGGCTCGCCGGCCGCGCCCCGGACGACGGCGTCCCCGGGCGGCGCCACGGCCACGAGCGCTCCGGCCGCGGCGAGCACCCGCTGCCACACCTCCGAGCTGCGCGCCTCCGTGGGCCGCAACGACCCGGGCGCCGGCCAGGAGAACTTCCCCGTGGTCCTCACCAACGCCTCCGCCCGGACCTGCACCCTGCACGGTTATCCGGGCGCGGCCTTCGTGGGCGCCTCCGGCGACCAGCTCGGTCCGGACCCCCAGCGGTCCCCGGGCACCCCGGTGACCGTCACGCTCAAGCCCGGGCAGAGCGCCTGGGCGGGGCTGACCTTCTCCAACCCGGGGGTCAGCGGGGCCAAGACGGCCACGCCGGCCACGCTGCTGGTGACCCCGCCGGACGAGCGGGACCAGGTGAAGGTGGTCTGGAAGGGCGGCCCCGTGCCGGTTTCCGGCAACTCCTCGACCGTCCGTCTGACGGTGTTCAGCCCCGGCGCCGGGCCCTCCTGACCCGACGCCCCTCCGCGCGGACCCCGCTGTCACTCCCCCGAGGCGGCGGGGTCCGCCACGTCGGTGCCCGCCGCGTTTGTCATGCTGGCGCCACAACTGTCACAGGACGGCAACAGCCGCCGCGGGCCGCGATCTTTTCCCGCCCCCCGGTCATCGAACCCGGTCGACCGCACAGCGAAGTGGCCCCCACAGGGGCCGTGACCAGGGAATCGGGGAGAAGATGAGCGGGATCTCACGCAGGCGGATGCTGGCGTCCGGGGCGGTGGCGGGCGCCCTCGGGACACTGGCCGCCTGCTCCTCCGGCACCGGCCTGAGGACCGGCGGGCCGGACCCGGCGGACGGGAAGGGCACCGCGCAGGCCCGGCCGGTGAAGCCGATCGGCGACGGCTCCACCGCCGACACCGGCGCCCAGCCGCACCAGCCGGAGCCGGAGCGGCTGCGTCCGGGCCGGCGGCCCCCGCAGTTCGTGGTGTTCTCGTGGGACGGCGCGGGCGAGCTGAGCAACAAGCTGTTCTCCCGGTTCCGCAAGGTGGCCGCCGACCACGGCGCCGGGATGACGTTCTTCCTCAGCGGCATCTACACCCTGCCCGAGTCCAAGAAGCACCTGTACCGGCCGCCGCAGCACCCGGTCGGCGCCTCCGCGATCGGCTACCTCGCCGACCGGCACATCCACGCCACGCTCCAACAGGTGCGCGCGGCCTGGCTGGAGGGCCACGAGATCGGCACCCACTTCAACGGGCACTTCTGCGGCGCGACCGGCGTGCGCAACTGGTCCCCGGCCGAGTGGCGCAGCGAGATCGACCAGGCGGTGGACTTCGTGACGAAGTGGAAGACCAACACCGGCTTCACCGACCTCGACCCGCTGCCCTTCGACTACCGCAAGGAGCTGATCGGCGGCCGTACTCCCTGTCTGGAGGGCCAGGCCCGACTGCTGCCCACCGCCGCCGCGCTCGGCTGGAAGTACGACGCCAGTTCCCCCGGCGGCCTCCAGGTCTGGCCGGGCAAGGTGCAGGGGGGCAGGCTCTGGGACTTCCCGCTCCAGTCCATACCGTTCGCCGGGCACTCCTTCCAGGTCCTCTCGATGGACTACAACATGATGTTCAACCAGTCCGGCGGGAACCCGCTCGGCGACCGCGCGCAGTACGACACCTGGCGCGTCCAGGCCCGCGACACCTACCTGGCCGGTTTCCGGCGGGCCTACGAGTCCAACCGCGCGCCCCTCTTCATCGGCAACCACTTCGAACGCTGGAACGGCGGCATCTACATGGACGCCGTCGAGGAGGCGATCGGGAAGATGGCCGCCTACGACGACGTGCGGTTCGTGTCCTTCAAGCAGTTGGTGGCCTGGCTGGAGGCGCAGGACCCGGCGGTGCTGCGCAAGCTGCGCACGCTCGTGCCCGGGCAGTCCCCGGCGGGCGGCTGGGCGGAGTTCCTGGGCGCGGCGGGCGCCCGGACGTCATAACCCTTCGGGATCATCTGTTTTCATGGGCGGGCACCCCCGATCCACTCCGGAAGGACCCGCCCTGAACACCCCGCTCGCCGAGGCGCTGTCCGCCGTACTGCTGGTCGCCGTGCTGGCCTGGGCCGTCGTGCGGCCCTTCGGATGGCCGGAGGCGGTCATGGCCGTGCCCGCCGCCGGGATCGCCGTCGCGACCGGCGCGATCTCCCTCGGGCACGCGCGGGCCGAGGCGGAGCGGCTCGGCCCGGTGGTCGGGTTCCTGGCGGCGGTGCTGGTGCTCGCCCACTTCTGTGACGTGGAGGGGCTGTTCCAGGCGTGCGGGGCGTGGATGGCGCGGTGGGCGGCGGGCCGTCCGGTGCGGCTGCTGACGGCGGTGTTCGCGCTGGCGTCGGCCATCACCGCCGTCCTCAGCCTGGACGCGACGATCGTGCTGCTCACCCCGGTGGTCTTCGCCACGGCCGCGCGCACGGGCGTACGGCCCAAGCCGCACGTCTACGCCTGTACGCATCTGTCGAACACGGCGTCGCTGCTGCTGCCGGTGTCCAACCTGACGAACCTGCTGGCGTTCGCGGCGAGCGGGCTGAGCTTCACCCGGTTCGCGGCGTTGATGGCGCTGCCGTGGCTGGCCGCGATCGGCGTCGAGTTCCTGGTTTTCCGGCGGTTCTTCGCCCGGGACCTGGCGGCGGCGGCCCCGGCGGGCCGGGACACCGGTGAGACGCCCGAGCTGCCGCTGTTCGCGCTGCTGACCGTGGGCTGCACGCTGGCCGGGTTCGTGGTGGCGTCGGCGTTCGGCGTGGAGCCCGCGTGGGTGGCCGCGGCCGGCGCGCTGGTGCTGGCCGGGCGGGCGCTGGTGCGCCGGAAGGCGGGCCCGCTGACCGTCGTACGGGCGGCGGCCCCGGCCTTCCTCGCGTTCGTGCTGGCGCTGGGCATCGTGGTGCGGGCGGTGGTCGACAACGGACTCGCGGACGTGCTCGGGCGGGTGATGCCGGGCGGCACCGGGCTGCCCGCGCTGCTCGGGATCGCCGCGCTGGCCGCCCTGCTGGCCAACCTGATCAACAACCTGCCCGCCGTCCTGGTCCTGCTGCCACTGGCGGCACCCGCCGGTCCGGGGGCCGTCCTGGCCGTGCTGCTCGGCGTGAACATCGGCCCCAACCTCACCTACGCCGGGTCGCTGGCCACGCTGCTGTGGCGGCGGATCGTCCACCAGCACGAGCACGACGTCGACCTCCGCGAGTTCACCCGGCTCGGGCTGCTCGCCGTGCCCTCCTCCCTCGCCGTCGCGGTGGTGGCACTGTGGGGGTCACTGCGGATCGTGTGACGGGTAGTGAGCCGAGGAGGCCGAGGAATGCGCGTGATCGTCTGGCTCGTGGAAGGCACCTGGCCCGCCTGCGTGGACGCGGTGCGCGCCCACGCACCGGGCGACGCCGAGGTGGTGCTGCTCCATGTGAGCGGACCGGACGTGCCGGCGGTGGCGCACGGGGCCTTCGCCGGGCTGCTCGGGCGGCGCAGCCAGGACCCGGGTGACCGCCTCGAAGCGCTCGGCGACACGTCGGCGACGGCCCTGCTCGACGCGGCGGCCGAACGACTGGGCCGGCCCTGCCTGCGCGAGGAGCGGTCGGGCCGGGTCGAACGGGAGGTCGTGGCCGCCGCCGAGGGTGCCGGGCTGCTCGTGCTGGCGCGGGACGGGGACCGGTCCCGGCTGGGCCCGAAGAGCCTCGGCCCGGCCGTCCGCTTCGCCGTCGACCACGCGCCCTGCCCGGTCCTGCTGGTCTGGCCGGAACCGGCCCCGCGTCTGGACACGATCCCGCCCCCTCCGCCGCACCACCACCCCTGACCCGGCGGCGCCGGCGTCCTGTGGGGCCGCCCTACGTCACGGCCGGTGCGGCGTGGAGAGGGGCACCGGGGTCTTGCCGCCGTCCCAGTCGACGTTCTCCATCCGCAGGTCCGGGTGGGCGGTGTCGATGGCCCAGCGCTGCGCGGTGCCCCCGGCGCGGGTCTTGACCACGAGGGCGCCGGAGCCGTCGGTGGCAGCCGGGGTGAGGGCCAGTTCCTGGTCGGAGCGCGGCACCAGGGCGCCCTGGAGGGTGAAGTCGTAGCGCAGGGCGCGGGCGGCCTCGCCGGTTGCCGTGCAGGGGGTGAGGCGCACGGAGTAGCCGAGGCGGGAGTCCAGGCACAGCCGTGGGGCGGCGCCGCTGCGCAGCAGACCGTCGGTCTCGTACGTCCACTGCTGGGCCGGGGCGGCGGAGCAGTCGGCGAGTTCCGTCTCGGCGCCCCGGACGGCCTTGTCGCCGACGACTCCGACGCACAGGCCGGAGGCGAGGTTGCGCAGCCGGCCCCGCAGCGTGCCGTGGCCCGAGGCGTTCCGGCCGGCCCAGGAGGGACCCGGGGAGGCGGCGTCGCCGCCCGGTGTCCGCGAGGGCGTCCCGGTGGCGCCGGACGCGGGCACGTCGTCGGAGCCGAGCGCCGACCACAGCGCCAGGGGCAGGACGACCAGACCGCTGACGGTGAGGACGGCCAGCGCGAGGTTCCGGCGCCGGGCCCGGCGGGCGGCGCGCTGGACGGAACGGCGGGAGGCGGGTCCGGGTCCGGGTCCGGCACCGTCCGCGCCCGGGGCGGTGACGGGGTTCGCACGCGTACGGCGCCGGGCGCTCCGCGCGCCCGACAGGGCGGATCCGGCACGCTCGATGCCGCCGGCGACGGCCGAGGAGACCGCGCCTCGACGCCGGACGAAGAACACGCCACCGCCGACCGCACGACGCGCACCCCCCGCACCCGGCCCACCAGGTGCACCGCGCCCCGTACCGTCGGCCGCAGCGAAGGAGGCTCCCCCTCCGCGCCGGACACGCGACGCACCGCGCCCCGCCGACCGGCGGGCGCCGCCCAGACCCGGCACCCCGGAGTCGACGTCGTCCGTGCCCTCCGCAACGGTGGACCGTGCTCCCCCGGACGACGGGCCGCGGCGGGCCGATCGACCGGGGGCGAACTCCTCCCCGGCCCGGGGGCCCGCGGGTGCTACGGCGGCGGCAGCCGGGGCCGGCGGCTGCTGCGGGTCCGCCGCCCGGGACTCCAGGTAGCCGCAGGCACCCCAGCCGAGGACCGCCTCGGCGAGTGCGAGGGCCAGGCCGTCGTTGAAGCGGGCGAGTTGGTCGGCGGTCCGGGCGCAGTGGGAGCAGCCGGCCAGGTGCTGACGCAGGTCGGGGTCGATGCCGGTGCCGCCGCGCCGGAAGGTCACGTCGAGCATGCGCAGATAGCGCTGGCAGTCGTCCTCCGGGGCGAGTTCGCGGTGCGCCTGGAGGCATTCCTCACGCAACCGCTCGCGGGCCCGGCGGAGTTCGACGCGGGCGTCCTCCTCGTCCAGGCCGAGCAACGCGGCGGGCACGGAAAGGGGTTCGGCCTCGACCTCGGTGTGCCACAGCAGGGCGCGGGAGGACTCGGGCACCCGCTGGAACGCCCGGGACAGCACCCTCCGGCCGGGCGGTGGCAGCAGCCGGGCCGAGGCCCGCTCGCCGGTGCCGTCCCCGGAACGCAGGGCCGGGTGGAGGAGTTCCCGGCGGCCGTCGGTGTCCCACTCGGCCGCGATCCGGCGGACGGCGACCAGGGCATGGGGCCGCCAGGCCGCGCTAGGGCCGGATTGCCGGAGGGACGCGCCGAAGAGCCGCGTGAAGGCGGCGGTGGTGAGCATGCCGGCCGAGCGTGGTCCGTCGGTGCACAGCCGGGCGTAGGCGAAGGCCGCCGCCCAGTGCCGGTCGAGGAGTTCGCCGACGGGGCGCAGGGTGGGCGACGCTCCCGTCCACTTCTTCAGTTCGGCGCTCAGCTGCTCGTCCGACAGGCCTGCGTCGGTCACGGCCGAATTCCTCCCGAGGCATTACCGAAATAAGTCCATACCAAGCGGTACGGCGATGTCGTGGCAGCTCGAACGACCACCTGAGGCGGCACTTTTACACAGCCGGAGACACCGGAACAAGCGATCTCCCGATTCTCGGGATTTCCCGCCCCGGATTCTCTCTATTGACATTTCGTCAAGGGCCGCCATTTCCTCCCCTTACCGCTGTTCGCCCACCCGACAGGCGCCGGCCGCCGGAGCGCGGGAGTCGGTGAGCATCCGGCCGAGCACATCGGCGCCTGCTGCCGGACCTGACGATGCCGGGGGCGAGGGCGGGGGTCCGTGCGGCACGGAAGTCCGTACCGCGCGGACCGCACTGACCGGTCAGTGGCCGCTGATCTCGTGCGGCGCGTACGGCCGCTCCAGTTCCTCGATCTCCTTCTCGCTGAGCTTCAGTTCGACGGCGGCCACCGCGTCCTCGATGTGCTGCGGCTTGGCGGCGCCGACGATCGGTGCCGCCACGGTGTCCTGGTGCAGCAGCCAGGCGAGGGCCACCTGGGCGCGTGGCACGCCCCGCTCGCCGGCGATCCGGGTGACGGCCTCGACGATCGCGTGGTCGCTCTCCAGGTAGAGCCGGCTGCCGAAGGCGTCGTTCGCGCTGCGCTGGGTCACCGCGCCCCAGTCACGGGTGAGCCGGCCACGGGCGAGCGGGCTCCACGGCAGCACGCCGACGCCCTGGTCCGCGCACAGGGGCAGCATCTCCCGCTCCTCCTCGCGGTAGAGCAGGTTGTAGTGGTTCTGCATGGACACGAACTTGGTCCAGCCGTGCCGCTCGGCGGTGTACTGCGCCTTGGAGAACTCCCACGCGTACATCGAACTCGCCCCGATGTAGCGGACCTTGCCCGCCTTCACCAGGTCGTGCAGCGCCTCCATCGTCTCCTCGACGGGGGTCTCGTGGTCGTAGCGGTGGATCTGGTAGAGGTCGACGTAGTCGGTGCCGAGGCGGCGCAGGCTGTGGTCGATCTCGCTCATGATGGCCTTGCGGGACAGCCCGGCCCCGTTGGGACCCGGCCGCATCCGGCCGTGCACCTTGGTGGCGAGCACGATCTCGTCGCGGTGGGCGAAGTCCCGCAGCGCCTTCCCGACGATCTCCTCGCTGGTGCCGTCGGAGTAGACGTTCGCGGTGTCGAAGAAGTTGACGCCCGCCTCCAGCGCCTGCCGGATCAGCGGGCGGGACGCCTCCTCGTCCAGGGTCCACTCGTGCGTGCCGCGGTCCGGCAGTCCGTAGGTCATGCAGCCCAGACAGATCCGCGAGACGTCCAGGCCCGTGGAACCGAGCTTCACGTACTGCATCGTTGCTGCTCCTGCCTTCGGGACGATGGTCACGGCCGAGCCTACGACGTGCGGCGGGGCCGACTTGACGTCCGGAGCGCACGGACGATCTGATCCTGACACGTACCGCGCCGCCCGGCGTGGACAGGACGGAGCGGACGTGCCCCTGACACGTGTTCACCGCGCCACTGGGGCGCGCACGGCCCTGGGAGCCCTGGCAGCGGCCCTGGTCGTCGCGGTGACGGCGCTGTCCGGCTGCGCCTCCGGCGAGCGGGAGGAGGACGGCGCGCCCCGGCGCGCCGCGCTGCGGCTGCCCCCGCGGCACGCCGGGTTCGACTACCAGATCGGCGGTGCCTATCCCCCGCCCGCGGACGTGCGGATCGTCAGCCGCGACCGCTCGGACGGCCCGGCACCGGGCCTGTACAACATCTGCTACGTCAACGCCTTCCAGGCCCAGCCCGGCGAGCGCTCCTCCTGGCCGGCCGACCTGCTGCTGCGCGACGCGCGGGGCCGGGTCGTCGTCGACGAGGACTGGGACGAGCCGCTGCTCGACATCGGCACCCCCGCCAAACGGGACCGGGTGGCGCGGCGGGTGAACCGCTGGATCGACGGCTGCGCGGACAAGGGCTTCGACGCCGTCGAGCCCGACAACTACGACAGCTACACCCGCTCCCACCGGCTGCTCACCGCGTCCGACGCGACGGCGTTCATGCGTCTGCTGTCCCGGCACGCGCACGCCCGGCGGCTGGCCGTCGGGCAGAAGAACACCGCGGAGCTGGCCGGGCGGCGCGAACGGGCCGGGCTGGACTTCGCGGTGACGGAGGAGTGCGGGCAGTACGACGAGTGCGATGTGTACGCGAAGGCGTTCGACGACCGGGTGGTGGACATCGAGTACACCGACGCCGGCCTGCGCGCGGCCCGCGCCCGCTGGGGGGACCGGCTGAGCATCGTCCGCCGGGACCGGGACGTGTCGACGCCGGGCAGCGCCGGGTACGTCCGCACGGTGCGCTGGGAATCGTCCGGCGGTACGGCGGTCCGGGCGCCGTACCGCCGGACGGTCGTCAGCCGGTGCTGTCCCGTACGGTGATCGCGCTGACCGGGCAGGCGCGGGCCGCCGCACGGACCATGGGGTCGCCCGCGCCGTCCTCGTGTCCGGGCACGAGCGTGCTGTAGCCGTCGTCGTCCTGGGTGAAGACGCCCGGCGCGGCCAGCGCGCACTGCCCGGCGCCGATACAGACGTCCTTGTCGATGTCGATGTGCATGAGGAGAGCCTCTTACCAGGTAACGGGGAGTTCCAGCATCCCCTGGACCGTGTCGCCGGGTTTGAAGGGGATGTCCTCGGCCGGCACGGCCAGCCGCAGCTCCGGCAGCCGGGTGAACAGGCTGCCGAGGGCGATCTCCAGTTCCGCGCGGGCCAGGTTCTGGCCCAGGCACTGGTGGATGCCGAAACCGAAGGCGACGTGGTGGCGGTCGGGGCGGTGGAAGTCCAGGGCGTCGGGGTCGTCGTACACGGACGTGTCACGGTTGATCACGGAGGTCCCGAAGAGCACGCCGTCGCCGGCCCGGATCGTGGTGCCGGCGATCTCGATGTCCTCCAGCGCCACCCGCTGGAGCCCCTCCGCGATGGACAGCATCCGCATCAGCTCCTCCACGACGGCGGGCAGCAGCGCGGGGTCGGCGCGCAGCTCGGCCAGCCGGCCGGGGTGCCGGAGCAGGGTGTAGGTGCCGAGGGAGATCATGTTGGCGGTGGTCTCATGGCCGGCGACCAGCAGGATGATGGCCAGCGACACGGCGTCGGCGCGGTCCAGCTCCCCCGTGCGCAGCCGGTCGTGGACCAGCTCGTCGAGGATCCCGTCACCGGGCTCGGCCTCCTCCGCCTTGGCGTCGATCAGTCCGCCGAGGTAGTCCTCCAGCCGTTCGCGGGCCTCCACCGTGTCGGCGGCGGTCGGGCCGCGCAGCAGCCGGCGGGACTGCTCCTCGAAGAACTCGTGGTCGGCGTACGGCACGCCGAGCAGACCGCAGATCACCATCGACGGCACGGGCAGCGCGAAGGCGGAGACCAGCTCGGCGGGCGGACCCTGGGCGATCATCGCGTCCAGCAGTTCGTCCACGATCCGCTGGATCCAGGGGCGCAGCGCCGCCGCGCGTTTGACGGTGAACGACGGGATCAGCATCCGCCGCTGCCGGTGGTGCTCCGGGTCGTCCACCCCGAGCAGGGCCACCCTGCGGTCGCGGCCCGCCGCGAACCGGGGCGTGGGCATGGGGAAGCCGGGGCGGCGGCGCTCGGTGGACAGGCGGGGGTCGGCGAGCAGGGCGCGGGCGGCGGAGTACCCGGTGACCAGCCAGACCTCGCGGCCGTCGTAGAGGGTGACCCGGGACAGGGGGCGCCCGTCGCGCAGCGGGCCGTAGCCGGTGGGCGGGTGGTAGGGGCAGGTGCGGTTCTGGGGGAAGGCGACGGGGTCGGGCGGGGCAGCCGGGGCGGAGATGTCCGTCAGTTCCGTCATGGAAAGACCTCGCAGACGAAGAAGTGCGTCGAGTCGATCATCATTAGATGCCCCAGGCACCTATAGGTCGACGCCAAGTTCGGCCACTTAGGTGACCGTCGTCATCTGGCCGAAGTACCCAGGGTCCGACGGACGGAAACCGGCCACGGCCGCGCGCGGGGCCGCGGCCCGGAGGCGCGCCCGGTCACGGCGTCCGGGCGCCCTGCTCGCCGGGGGCGAAGGCACGGGCGACGGCGAGGCTGTCCTCGTACACGTGGTGCCGTACGACCAGGCCGTCCCGGACGGTGAGGTGCAGGGCGAACCGGGCGGCGTAGGCGCGGCCCGTCGGGACGGCGGTCTGCCGGATGACGCCGAGCACGACCGCGTCCTCGCCGTCGGCCAGGACGCGCTCGATGGTGGTGCCGGCCTTCTCCGGGACGTGGTGGGCGGCCAGTTCCCGGTAGTGGGCGGCGGCGTCGGCGCGGGTGGCGCGGTGCCGGATCCACGGCGTGTCGGCGCGGCCGTGTTCCTCCTCGGGCCAGTCCAGCCGCCAGTCGCAGTCCTCCGCGTACAGCGCGGCGATCCGCTCCGGATCGCCCTGGCCGATCCTGCGCAGGAGTTCCCGGACGGCGGCACGGGTCGCGTCGGTGCGGTCGGCGGACATGGGTGGTTCCCTCCCCGGGTGGGCAGTGATCGGGACGCGGATCACTGTGCCGCGCGCGGCGCGGCGGCGCGATGACCCCGGAGGTAATCACCGTGGACGGACGGCGATCACCCCATCGGCGCCATCGGCGCGCGGTACGGATGATTCACGGCGTCACCGGTGTTGTGGCGATGGCAGTCAGCCGTTTGGACCGACGAAGGGAACGAAAATCCCATGCCTCTTGAGGGCGAGTACGAACCCAGTCCGACGCAGTGGGTGCGCGAGCAGGTCGAGTTGTACGAGAACTCGGGCGGGACGAAGGGCACGACGCTGCTCGACACCGGGCTGCCGGTGATCGTGCTGACCACCCGGGGTGCGAAGAGCGGGAAGATCCGCAAGACGCCGTTGATGCGGGTGGAGCACGAGGGCCGGTACGCGGCGGTCGCCTCCCTCGGCGGTGCGCCCAAGCATCCGGTCTGGTACTTCAACGTGAAGTCCGACCCGCATGTCGAGCTCCAGGACGGCCCGGTGAAGCGGGACATGCGGGCCCGCGAGGTCACGGGGGCGGAGAAGGCCGAGTGGTGGGAGCGGGCGGTGGCCGCGTACCCGGCGTACGCCGACTACCAGACGAAGACGTCCCGGGAGATCCCGGTCTTCGTGCTGGAGCCGCTCGACCAGCGCTGATTCGGGCCGGGGGCCGCCCCGTTCCAGAAAAATCCGTTCCGGGGAGGTGTGAGCCGGTCCCCGGACGGGCACTCGTGGGTCAGGCCCCGCCGCGTTCCCCCGTCGCGGCGGGGCTTTTCCGCGCCTCGCCCGCCGGCCGGTCGGTCACGTCGAGGAAGACCTGGTCGGCCTCGGGGAACGTCTGGGCGAGGGACCGCTTGATGCGTACGGCGACCTCCTCGACGCGTTCGCTGTCCAGGCCCGGCACCAGGTCCACGCGGGCGGCGACCAGCGTGGAGTCCAGCCCCATCTTCATCGTGAACAGCGCCTCCACACTGTCGATCTCCGGCTGCGCCCGCAGCAGCGCGCGGATCCTGCCGGTCTGCTCCGGGTCGGCGGCCTCCCCGATCAGCTGGGCGCGGGCGTCGCGGCCGAGCCGGAAGGCGACGTAGACGAGGAGCACGCCGATCGCCAGCGAGGCGGACGCCTCCCAGACGACCTGTCCGGTCACCATGTGCAGGGCCATGCCGCCCAGGGCGAGGGTCACGCCGAGCACCGCCGTGCCGTCCTCGGCGACCACCGTGCGCAGCGCCGGGTCGCGCAGCGCGCGGAGGCCGCCGCCCTGCCGGCGCACCTGGTGCAGGGCCCGCAGCAGTGAGACGCCCTCGGCGATGAGGGCCACGCCCAGCACGATCAGGCCCGCCACATAGCCGCTGAACTTCTCCTCGGTGTGGCTGCCGAGGGCCTCCACGCCCTGGAAGAAGGAGAAGCAGCCGCCCATGACGAAGATGCCCACGGCGGCGAGCAGGGACCAGAAGAAGCGTTCCTTGCCGTAGCCGAAGGGGTGCCGGGCGTCGGCGGGGCGGCGGCTGCGGCGCAGGGCGGCCAGCAGGAAGACCTCGTTGAGGCTGTCGGCGACCGAGTGCGCGGCCTCCGACAGCAGCGCGGGCGAGCCCGCGAGGACGCCGCCGACCGCCTTGGCGACGGCGATCACCAGATTGGCCGCGAGCGCCACGAGGACGGTGATCTTGGTGTGCCGGTCGCCGTCGGCACCGGCACGCCCGCCGGGGTCTCGGTCGGTGTGGTCGCGTGCGCCGTCCGGTGCGCCGTCCTGGGCGTGTGCCGACGGCGCTTGTGGGCGCGACGCATGCGGGGGTGGCGCTGTCCGGTCCGTGTGGTGCACCGGTTCCGGTGCGCCGTCCGGGGCGTGCGCCCGTGCCGGTGCGCCGTCCGGGGTCTGTGCCCGCGCCGGCGCGCCGTCCGCGGCCTGTGCCGGGCGTGTTCCGTTGTCCTCGGCCGTGCGTGCGGCCGGCTCCCGTTCCGAGGGTGTCCCACTCATCTCTCGCCGGTTGCCCCCGACCGGGCCGCTCACACCGTGCCGGCCGGGTGAAACGGGGAACGCGGTCGTCAGGACCACCCGTGCGGCGAGGAGGAGACATGAGCGGCGACGGCAACCGCGCCTACGGACACCAGACCTTCAGCAGGTCCAGGAGCCACTTCCAGGACCGGGTCACCGCGGACGGCCGGGACGGCTGGCCGGTCGAGGCGGGCCGCTACCGGCTGGTGATCTCCCGCGCCTGCCCGTGGGCGAGCCGCGCGGTGATCTCGCGCCGGCTGCTGGGGCTGGAGGACGCGCTCTCGATGGCGATCGCCGATCCGGTCCAGGACGACCGCAGCTGGCGGTTCACCCTGGACCCGGACGGGCGGGATCCGGTGCTCGGTATCCGGTTCCTCAGCGAGGCCTACGACAAGCGCGAGACCGGCTACCCGGGCGGGGTGAGCGTGCCCGCGCTCGTGGACGTCCCCAGCGGCCGGCTGGTCACCAACGACTACCAGCGGATCACCCTGGACCTGGCCACCGAGTGGACCGCCCTGCACCGCGCCGGCGCGCCGGACCTCTACCCGGCCGGCCGGCGCGACGAGATCGACGAGGTGATGGCCGAGGTCTACGAGGACGTGAACAACGGGGTGTACCGGGCCGGGTTCGCCACGCACCAGAAGGAGTACGAGGAGGCGTGCACGGCCGTGTTCCGGCGGCTGGAACTGCTCGGTGAGCGGCTGTCCGGGCAGCGGTATCTGGTCGGTGACACCCTCACGGAAGCGGACATCCGGCTGTTCACCACGCTGGTCCGGTTCGACGCGGTCTACCACGGCCACTTCAAGTGCAACCGCTGGAAGCTGGCGGAGCACCCGGTGCTGTGGGCGTACGCCCGGGATCTGTTCCAGACGCCGGGGTTCGGTGACACGGTGGACTTCGACCACATCAAGCGGCACTACTACCAGGTGCACACCGGTATCAACCCGACCGGCATCGTGCCGCTCGGCCCGGACCTCGGCGGCTGGCTGAGCCCGCACGGCCGCGCGGAGCTGGGCGGCCGGCCGTTCGGTGACGGTACGGCGCCGGGTCCGGTGGCCCCGGGCGAACGAGTGGCCGCGCAGGGACGGCCCGCATGAGGGCCGATTGACGAGGAAGTAGTCACCCATGGCCAAGAACAAGAAGAAGAAGCTCCCTCTCGTCTACCAGCCGGTCGGATTCGTGCTCAGCTGGGCGGGCGGCGCGCTGGCCGGTATGGCCTTCCGCAAGGCGTGGATGGCGATCCGGCACGAGGAGGACGCCCCCGACGCCCTGGACCCGGACCGCGGCTGGGGCGAGATCCTGCTGGCCGCCGCGGTCCAGGGCGCGATCTTCGCGGTGGTGCGCAGCGCCGTGGACCGCACCGGCGCGAAGGCCATCGCCCGGTCGACGGGCGTGTGGCCGGCGACCGACAAGGGCGGCCGGGACTGACCGGACCGACCGCCCCCTGCCCCGGCGCCCCGGCCGAGCACCGTCGCGGCGCCGGGGTTCATCCCCGCCCCGGCACCACCGCCGCCGACCCGGCACCCCCGCCGTCCGCCGGCCTCGCCGGGTGCCACGGGCAGCCGCCGCCCGGTCGACCCCGTTCCCGCACCGCCGTCGACCGGGCCCCCACGGCGTCGGTCACCCCTGCTTCGGTGCTGTCGGCGGCAGCAGGCGCAGGGTGAAGGAGTGGCCGGCGGGGTCGGCGTAGCCCCGTTCCTCGTACGGGCCCGCCGCGTCCCGCGTCTCGATCGGCCGCCCGCCGAGTCCCACCACGCGTCGCTCGGCCTCGTCCAAGTCCTCGACGAGGAAGTCGAGATGGGCCTGGAGGGAGTTCTCCGGGCGCGGCCAGCTGGGCGGGGTCGCGTTGACATCGCGCCGGAAGGCCAGCCGGACGCCGTCGGCGCCCCTGACCTCCACGAGGTTGGCGGACGCGCTCACCCGCTCTCCGTCCAGCAACTCGCGGTAGAACTCGGCGAGTTTCTCAGGCTCGGCGCAGTCCAGCACGACCACGCCCGCTTTCACCAGTGACATGGGTCCTCCCGGGAAGTGTCCTCTCCCCAGCGGATATCCCCGGCCCCCGGATTCAGTCGGCGGGCAGCCACTGTCCGTCGCGCATCAGCTCCCGCCCGCGCAGCTCGTTCTCCTCGCGCCAGGCCTGGATCCGCTCCGGGAAGACCCTGAAGTACAGGTAGCGGGCGGCCAGTCGGCGCGGGTCGAAGCCGGTCTTCCCGGCGAAGACCTCGGCGTCCTCCTCGGGCAGGTCCTCGGGTGTCACCGCGCGGACGCCGCCGTCGACCAGGACGACGTCCCGGGTGGGGCCGATGCCGAGGCGGGCGCGGCCGGTGGCCACGAGATTGCGGCCGGTGGGGCTGTCCGCCGGGGTGGCGATCAGCAGGCAACTGCCGTCCCACACGAACGACAGCGGTACGAGGTACGGCGCCGCGCCGTCGGGTCCGGCGGTGGCGACCCACGCGTCGACGTCGTGGTCCAGTCGGTGCAGGGTGTCCTTCTTGCGCTGTTCGGCGGTGCGGGCGGGGGGCGGGGTCATGGCGTACGGCCTCCTCTGCGTGATCGTCCCGACCAGTGTGGCCGTGGGCCCCCGGTCCGCGCACGGAGTCGCCCGAGGCGTGTCCGGGTGCGCCCGAGCGGATCAACGAGCTGGACGTGCTCGGCGTCCGGTGTCAGGTCCACGCGCCGAGCGACGAGGAGCCCACCATCCCGTCACCCGGCCCCGAAACCCCCGCCCGCGCCGGTCAATCGCACCCGACGCCCTCCTTCACCAGCGGCCACGCCTCCACCCCGTGGTCCGTGCGGACGTACGCCGTCGCCCTGCCCGCCGTCAGCCACAGCCGCCGGTCACGGAAGCGGTACCCGGTGTCCCGGGCGTCCGCGGGCATGCGGACCCTCGCGCGGTAGGGCGCCCGGAGCAGTTCGTCCCGGCCCAGCACGCCCTCGGGGTCGCGGGCGTAGGTCCGGTCGGCCAGGGCGAGGAAGTCGGCGGACTGCCAGCCGCAGTGCTCCGGTCCCGAGGAGCTGTGCAGCCGGGCCACCGGCACCCTCCGGCCCGCGCGGTCGGTCCAGATCTGCCAGTCCGTGGTGGACGTGAAGCTCTCCGGGAGTTCGGCCGGGTCGCAGGAGGCGTGCGTCTCGGGGCCCCAGCCGGGGCGGTCCTTCTGGTCCTTGGCCACGACGACCGCCACCTTGGTGCGGCCGTCCACGTCGTAGGAGTACAGGACCCGGTCCGCCTCCTCGCGTTCCACGCGGTACCCGTGGTCGGGCTCCTCCGGCCGGACCATGTCGAAGTAGAGGGCCAGCCCCTCCTGCGGGGTGTCCCCGCCGTCGGACCTGCTCCAGCCGTCGGGTCCGGAGCCCTGGAAGATCTCCCCGTCGCACTCCAGCGCCCGGCCGGCCGCCCCGGAGGCCAGGCGCAGCGCCCGGGGCGTGCTCTCGTCGAGTTCCTTGGTCGGTACGTCGAGCGGTCCGCTGTAGGGGGTCGGCGGTGGGGTGCCCTCCACCACCAGGTCGGGCCCGGGCCCGGCGTCGCACCCGGCCACCGCCCCCACCGTCACGGCCGTCAGTACCGCCGTCGCCACCAGCCCTCTGCGCATTCCCGCCCCTGTTCTCCCGTGCTCCGTGCGGTCCTTCGACGCCGGAGCCGGACGGAACGTTCAGCGGGCCCGCTGGAAGGTCCTCCGGTAGGCCTGCGGGGACACGCCGATCGCCGCGTGCAGGTGCTGGCGCAGCGAGGCGCCGGTGGCGAAGCCCACCTCGGTGGCGATCCGGTCCACCGGCAGGTCGCTGGCCTCCAGCAGGTGCCGGGCGCGGGCCACCCGCTGCTGGATCAGCCAGCGGCCGGGGCTGAGGCCGACCTCGTCGCTGAAGCGGCGGGCGAAGGTGCGCAGGCTCATCCGGGCGTGCCCGGCGAGGTCCGCCAGGGTGAGCGGTTCGTCCAGCCGCTCCAGTGCCCAGGCGCGGGTCGCGGCCGTGCCGGCGGCGCCGCTCTCGGGGACCGGCTGCTCGATGTACTGGGCCTGGCCGCCGTCCCGGAACGGGGGCACGACACAGCGGCGGGCGACGGCGTTCGCCAGTTCGCTGCCGTGGTCGGTGCGGACGATGTGCAGGCAGATGTCGACGCCGGAGGCCGCGCCGGCGGAGGTGAGGATGCGGCCGTCGTCGACGAAGAGGACGTCCGGGTCGAGGTCGACCCGGGGGTAGCGGCGCCGGAACAGGTCGGCCACCTGCCAGTGGGTGGTCGCCCGGCGGCCGTCGAGCAGTCCGGCCTCGGCGAGGACGAAGGCGGCCGTGCAGATGGAGACGATCCGGGCGTCCGGGCGGATCCGGTCGAGCGCGGCGGCGACCTCAACCGGCAGCTCGGTGGGGATGTGGGCGGGCGCCATGGAGGCGACGACCACCGTGTCGGCCGTCTCCAGGATCTCGGGGCCGTGGACGACACCGACGGTGAAGTCGGCGTTGGTGCGCACCGGGCGGCCGTCGACCGTACAGGTGAACACCTCGTAGTGGCCGTCGGCCGCGCCGAAGATGCGGCTGGGGATGCCCAGCTCGAAGGGGTAGACGCCGTCGAGGGCCAGGACGACCACGCGTTCGGGACTCGGTGTGCCACGCATGGCACGATCCTATCGAAGCTTGGCATTCATGCCATTTCCCGGCCGGGCGGGCTTCGGCAGGCTGGGTGACCATGAGCGATGTGAACACGATGCGAGCCATCAGCCAGGACGTTCTCGGCGGTCCCGAGGTCCTGAGGGAAGTGCGGGTCGAGCGGCCGAAGCCGCGTCCGAACGAGGTGCTGGTCCGGGTGCGGGCCGCCGGGGTGAACCCCACCGACTGGAAGCACCGGGCCACCGACGGGTTCCTGGGCCGGCCCCCGTTCGTGCTCGGCTGGGACGTCTCCGGGGAGGTCGCGGAGACGGGGATCGGCGTGGCCGCGTTCCGGCCCGGCGACGAGGTCTTCGGCATGCTGCCCTACCCCTTCGGCCACGGCTCGCACGCCGAGTACGTCATCGCCCCGGCCCGGGCCCTGGTGCGCAAGCCGGCCTCCCTCGACCACGTGCAGGCGGGCGCGCTGCCGCTGGTGTCCCTGACCGCCTGGCAGGCGCTGACCGAGCACGCGGACGTCGGGCCGGGGCAGCGGGTGCTGATCCACGCGGCGGCCGGCGGGGTCGGCCATGTGGCCGTGCAGATCGCCAAGGCGCGCGGGGCGTACGTGATCGGGACGGCCAGCGCGGGCAAGCACGACTTCCTGCGGGAGATCGGTGTGGACGAGCCGGTCGACTACCGCACGACGGATGTCACGGAGGCGGTGCGGGACGTCGACGTCGTCCTGGACACCCTGGGCGGTGAGACCTCCGTGCGCTCGCTGCGGGTGTTGCGGCCGGGCGGTGTCGTGGTGTCGATCCTGCCGGTGGGCTCCGCGGAGTTCCACGAGGAGGCCGAGCGGCTCGGGGTGCGGGCGGTGCGGATGCTGGTCGACGCCGACCGGGCCGGGATGCGGGCGGTCGCGGAGCTCGCGGAGTCCGGCCGGCTGAAGGCGACGATCGCCGGGACGTTCCCGCTGGCCGACGCGGCGAAGGCGCACGAGCTGGGCGACACCGGGCGGACGACGGGCAAGCTGGTGCTGCTGGCGGACTGAGCGCTGCGCGCCGACAAGCGGCAAACTCGAAGACATATGTCAATCGAACATGCTCAAATTCCTTCCATCGAGGGTAACTTGACGATCGGGAAACGACGTCCGGGCGCGGGTGGGAGGTGGTGGCGAGGTGCGACACGAACCCGTACCTCTCCCCCGGCAACTGGGCGTGTACGCGTACCGCGGGCACACGGTGCTGGAGTTCCGGGGTGAGATCGACATCGTCTCGGCGACGGAGATCGGCCCGTTCGTCGACCGGGCCACCGACCGGCCCGGGGCGCGCGTCGTGATCGACCTGCGGCCCGTGGAGTTCTTCGACGGCTCGGGGCTGCGGCTGCTGTACCGGGCGCGCGTCCGGGTGCAGGAGCGCGGCGGGCAGTTGCACCTCGTGTGCACGCACCCGCTGACGCTGCGCGTGTTCCGGGTCACCGGTCTGGCCCGGCTGCTGCCCCCGCAGCCGAGCCTGGACGCGGCCCTGGCCCGCTCCGGGGCCGCGTCCGGCTCACTGTGACCCCGGCCGGCCGCATCGCACACATGACGCACCGGTCTGCTCCGGCTGTTGACGGGCATGCGGTCAACAGGAAGGAGGACGGTCGCGATGACGACTTCCGTGAGGCGCCTGCCGGGGTGGGCCAAGGCCGTGGCGGCGCTCGTGCTGGTGCTCGCCGTACTGTTCGCCGGCATCCGGCTGGCCGTACTGCCCGGCATCAAGGACCTGTTCGGCACCGAGACCCATGACCGCTCCGGCCCGGCTCTCCTCAAGTCCATCCAGGACATGAGCCGTTACGACGCGGCGTCGGGCAACTTCCAGGTCGTCGTGGACCTGGACAAGGACGCGAAGTTCCTGCCCGACGCCATCCGCGGCACCCGCACCCTGTACGTCGGCGCGGGCACCGTGGACGCCTACGTCGACCTGGGCCGGGTCGGCGAGAGGGACGTGACGGTCAACGACGACCGTACGTCCGCCACCATCCGGCTGCCGCACGCACGGCTCGGCAGGCCGGCCCTCGACCCCGACCACTCCTACGCCGTGTCCAAGCAGCGCGGGCTGCTGGACCGGCTCGGTGACCTGTTCTCCGACAACCCCAACAGCGAGCAGGCCGTGCAGCAGCTCGCCGTCCGGCACATCGGGGACGCGGCGCGCACCAGCGGGCTGACCGCCCGGGCCGAGCGCAACACCACCGGCATGCTCCAGGGCCTGCTGCGCTCCCTCGGCTTCACGGAGGTGCACATCGCGTACGGCACCTGATCAGGAACCGAGAATCCCCGGCAGGGCCAGCGCCCCCAGCACGGTCGCGCCCACCAGCAGCCAGGCCACGTAGTCACCCACGTGCCCGGACTGGAGGCGCCTGAGGGGTGCGGCCCAGCCGGGCGCGGCCACCCAGCCGGGGCGGCTGACCGCGAGCCCGGCCAGCGCCAGGGCCAGCAGGGCGGAGGCCACGCCCAGCAGGACGCCGGGCAGGGTCCAGTGCGCGGAGGCGTGGGCGCCGCCCGAGCCGGCCTCGTTCACGGAGCGGGCGACCAGGGCGCCGAAGCCGGGGGCCACCCCGACGGCGAAGGCGGCGGCGAGCAGCACGGCGGGCACGATCGTCATGGTGTCCGGGATCCGGCGCAGCGGGCCGGACGTCTCGGGTTCCTCGTCGGAGCCGCTGGTCTCGTACTCCGCGTCCCCGGGGCGCGGCCCGAGGCCCAGGAAGACGCGGGCGGTGACCCGCAGGACCGCGCCGGCGGTGATCGCGGAGGCCGCCACGTACACCACGGTGAACGGGCCGCCGACCGCCTCCTCGGTGATCGCCTTGCCCAGCGCCGTACCGAACGGCGGCAGACCGGCCAGGCCGAGGCCACCGACGGCGAACATCACGGCGGTGGCGCGCAGCCGCCCCCGGGCCCGGCCGTGCAGCGCGTGCTCGTCGACGCTGCCGAACCGGTCCAGCAGGACGCCCGCGCAGGCGAACAGCGCGGCCTTCACGCCGGCGTGGCCGAGGAGGTACAGGGCGACCCCGTCGTCGCCCTCGGGGGTGAGGACGCCCAAGCCGACGAGGAACAGGCCGGTGTGGGCGACGGTGGAGTAGGCGAGGAGCCGTTTGATGTGCCGCTGGTACCAGCACATGACGGCGCCGGTCACGGCCGTGAGGGCGCCGAGCGTCACCAGGGCGCGGGTCAGGTCGGCGGCGGGGATGCCGCCGGGTCCGGCGAAGACGGTGCCGTACACCCGCCATACGCCGTAGGCGCCGAGTTCCACCATGACGCCGGACAGGAGCATGCAGACCGGGGTGGGGGCGACGGCGTGCGCGTCCGGGAGCCAGAAGTGGAACGGCACGGCCGCCGCCTTCACCAGCAGCCCGGTCAGCACCAGCACGAAGGAGGCGAGGACCAGCGCGTCCGGCCCGCCCGGCCCGGCGGCGGCGTCGAGCCCGCGGCCGATCTTCGCCATGGCCAGCTCGCCGGTACGGGCGTACAGCAGGGCGATGCCCATCAGCATCGCGTACGCCCCCAGGGAGTTGACGACCCCGAAGGTCAGGGCGCCCTGCACGGCCTTGGCCTCGTCGATGCGGTAGCCGGTCAGCGCGTAGGCGACCACGCTCATCAGCTCGAAGAACACGAACGCGTTGAACAGGTCGCCCGCGACGGCGAAGCCGCACATGGCTCCCTGGAAGACCAGCATCAGCGCGGTGAAGGAGCCGGTGCGGTCGCGCGGGGGCTCGTCGAAGTAGCGCCAGGAGTAGGCGAGCGCGGCCAGGGTGAGCAGTGAGGCCAGCGCGGCCATGCCGAGCGCCGGGCCGTCCCCGACCACCAGGATGCCGACGCTCTCGCCGTCGACGGGCAGCCAGCCGCCGACCCACTCGACCATCGGCGGGGCGGAGTTCAGCAGCAGGATCAGCGCGAGGGCGGCCGTGGCCCCGGAGACGACGAATCCGGTGAGTTCGGCGGCGGTCCGGGGCAGATGGCGGCCCGTGGCCACCAGCAGGGCGGCGCCGAGCAGCGGGATCGCGACGAGCAGCGGGATCAGGTGGTGCATCAGCCGCGCAGCTCCCGCAGTTCGTCGGGGTCGACCGTGCCGTGCCGTTTGGCGATCTGGAGGACGAGGGCGAGCAGCAGCGCGGTGACGGTGGCGCCGACGACGACGTCGGTGAGGGTGAGGGCCTGCACGACCGGGTCGACCACCGGACGGGAGCCGGGCTTCATGTCGGAGAAGACGGGTGCGGTGCCGCCGTCGCGGTAGCCGACCGCCAGCAGCAGGACGTAGGTGGCGGACTGGCAGACCGCGAGGCAGCCGACGGCGTGGATGAGGTTCCGGCTGGTGGCGAGGCCGTAGCAGCCCGTCAGGAAGATGTAGGCGGCGACCAGGTACGGAAGGACGTGCATCACGGTGTTCCCCTCCCGTGCTCTTCCTCGATCTCCACGGCCTGGTCGAGGAAGTGGGCGAGCAGGACGACGACCGCGCTCGCCACCTCCATGCCGATGGCCGCGTTCAGCAGGGGGACGGTGCCGCCGGACGACAGCGTGTTGAACGTGCCGTACGGCAGCAGGGTGTTGGCCAGGAACGCGGTGCCGGCGAGGATCCCGGCGGCGCCGAGCACGAGGTAGGAGGAGACGGCGAGCGCGTCGGTGGTCTCGTAGACGCCGAGCGGGCGGACGCGTTCCAGCGCGTGGTAGTCGGCGCCCAGGTAGAGCAGGTGCAGGGCGGTCGCGGCGACGACCCCGCCCTGGAAGCCGCCGCCGGGACTGAGCTGGCCGTGGGCGATGACGTACAGGCCGGTGACCAGGGCGACGGGCAGCACGAGCAGGGCGTAGCGGCGGACCGGACGGGCCACGTCGGCGGGTTCGGGCCGTGCCCGGTGCTCGTCGCGGGCCTCGCGCAGCAGCACCACGCAGCCGAGGACGGCGGCGAACAGGATGCTCATCTCGCCGAGGGTGTCGTAGGCGCGCTGGTCGAAGTTGACGGAGGCGATGGTGTTGGCGGTGTGCCGGGAGAGGGCGGCGTGGACGGCGCGGTCGCCGTACGGGTGGCGGGACCCGCCGAAGCCGGGCAGGTCGAGGCAGGCCGCGACGAGCAGGGCGGCCAGGCCCGCGCCGCCGACGGCCAGCAGCCACAGCCGCAGCCGGTTCACCCGTCACCCTCCTCGGAGCGGCCCCGGCGTCTGACCTTGCGCACCGACAGCATGATCAGCAGTGGGGTGAGGGCGGAGCCGACGGCGAGCTGGGACAGGCCGACGTCCGGGGCCTGGAGCACGGTGAACAGCACGGCCAGCAGCACGCCCAGGAAGGACAGCACGAGCGCCTGGCGGGCGGGGTCGCGCTGGGCCACGGCCGCGGTGGCGGATCCGGCCACGAGCAGCAGCACGACGACGATCAGGGCGTCGGACACACGGCACCCGCCTTCCACGTGCCGGCGGGCGCGCGCCCGCCCCGCGGGGCGTACCGGCGGCCGGCCGCACCCGGCGTCCCGTCAGCCACCCCGCACCCCCCGGTATCCGCCCGCCAGGGCGCGGGAGGCGATCACGTTGCCGCTGATCAGCAGGGCGCCGATCACCAGGAGCTTCACCGTCGCCCGGCCCGGGGCGCCGGCCACGCACAGGGCGAGCACGACCGCCGCGCCCAGGCCCGCCGCCGTCCAGGTCAGGGCCCACGCGCCCGGGTGTTCCCCGGCCAGGTCGTCGGAGAGCAGCCGGGCGAAGACGAGCGTGCCGACCGGGCCGAGCAGGGCCAGCAGCAGGGCGAGGTCGACATAGGAGGGGCGGCCGTAGCCCTGGGCGAGGAGCAGCAGGGCCGGGCAGACGGCGGAGGCGGTGAGGTTCTGGGCGATGACCCGGCGGGCGGGCGGGCCGGTGGTCACGCCCCACAGGGCCGCCGCTCCTCCCCCGCCCAGCTCGACGGTCGCCGCGAGGATCCAGCCGTTCACCGCCGGCTCACCGCCCGCCGGCCGGTCCGGGCGAGGACCGCGCCCACGGCGGCACAGCTCGCGCCGACGATCCGTTCCAGGGTGTCGACGGTGCTGATCAGCACCAGCCACAGCAGTGCCAGCACCGCCCACCAGGCGAGGAGTTCACCGGCGGCGAGGAAGGCCGCCCGGGGTGCCGTACGACGGGTCACGCAGCACCTCCTGGGTCCGCTGTGCTCGGATACGCGGCGATGTGTCCACCAAGCCGCTGGGGGCATCCAAGCACCGCCGGACCCGGGCGGGAGCGGCGGCACGCGGGTCCGCACCCGGAGTGCCCCTCAGGCGTGAACGGAAACCACGGGTGCGGGCCGGACGGCGGGCATCCTGGGCCGCGGCGGGGGTAACCGACGTTCGGACCGCGGAAGTTGACGAATGGAGGAGCACATGGCCCGTACCGTGCCGCGCCTGCCGGAGATCCTGCGCGCCGCCCGGAAACGGCAGCCGGCCGAGGGGGTCCGCCCCGCCCGGAAACGGCAGCCGGCCGACGGGGCGCGCCCCCGGTCCACCCGGACGTGGTGGCCGGCCGGGAAGCTGCGCCCCCGGTCCGCCGCCCGCCGGCGCCCGGCCGAGGGCACCCGGGAGCGACCCGCCGAGGAAGGCCGGCCCCGGCACGTATGGCCGCTGCCCGTCCGGCTGCTGGCGATCCTCGTCGCCTTCGCGTGCATGGTCGCGTTCGCCGTCGCCCTGGCCCGCATCACCCTCCAGCCGTCCCCCGCGTCGGTGCCGCTGACGCACAGCAACCTGCACCCGGGCCGCTCGCTCCAGGCCTATCTGGAGCAGGCGTCGCTGCGGGACGCGCTCCGGCAGCTCGGCGGCAACGTGCTGCTCGGCGTGCCGTTCGGGGTGCTGGTGCCGGTCCTCGCGCCGCGTGCCCGGGGTGTGCTCCAGGTGCTCGCGCTGACGGCCCTCGTGATGCTGATGGTGGAGCTGGTCCAGGGGGCGCTGGTCACCGGGCGGGCCTTCGACATCGACGACGTCATCCTCAACACGGCCGGGGCGCTGCTGGGTTGGCTGCTGCTGGGGCGACGGCTCGGACGGGGGGTGCACCGGCGCGTGCGTGAGCCGTCCGCCGGCTGATCGTCAGCGACAGGTCCGTACCAGAGTATTGACGGCCCCTTATCTCACTCCTTAAATCAAGAGGCGCACCGCTCACACCCCCACATGAACGGAGAGCCATGGCCTCCCCACGCCTGCTCCGCAGATGTCTCCTGGCCGCCCTGTCCGCGGCACTGATCGGCTCGGCCGCCGTCGGCCCGGCGCGGGCCGACACCGCCGCCCCCACGGCGGCGGCCGTCACCACCTTCTCCGACACCTTCGACGGGCCCGCGGGCGCCGGCGTCGACTCCTCGAAATGGACCCTGGAGACCGGCGACAACGTCAACAACCACGAGCGGCAGTACTACACCTCGGGCACGAAGAACGCGGCCCTCGACGGCCAGGGCCACCTGGTGATCACGGCCCGCAAGGAGAACCCGGCCGGCTACCAATGCTGGTACGGCAGTTGTCAGTACACCTCGGCCCGGCTGAACACGGCCGGGAAGTTCAACGCCCAGTACGGCCATGTGGAGGCGCGGATGAAGATCCCGCGCGGCCAGGGCATGTGGCCCGCCTTCTGGATGCTCGGCACGCCGGTGAACTGGCCGGACTCGGGTGAGATCGACGTCATGGAGAACGTCGGCTTCGAACCCTCGACCGTGCACGGCACCATCCACGGCCCCGGCTACTCCGGCTCCGGCGGCATAGGCGCGGGCTACTCGCTGCCGAACGGGCAGGCCTTCGCGGACGCCTTCCACACCTTCGCCGTCGACTGGGCGCCGAACTCGATCACCTGGTCGGTGGACGGCAACGTCTACCAGCGGCGCACCCCGGCCGACCTGGGCGGGAAGACCTGGGTGTTCAACAAGCCGTTCTTCCTGATCCTGAACCTCGCGGTCGGCGGCTACTGGCCGGGCGACCCCGACGGCTCCACGCAGTTCCCGCAGGCGCTGGTGGTGGACTCGGTGTCGGTGACGACGAGCGACAGCGCCGCCGGTGTGCCGATCCGGGGCCTGGCGGGCAAGTGCGTGGACGTGGCCGGCGCCAACCCCGCGAACGGCACCCCGGTCCAGCTCTACGACTGCAACGGCTCGGCCGCACAGTCGTGGACGGTGGGCTCGGACGGCACGCTCCGGGCGCTCGGCAAGTGCCTGGACGTCAGTGGCGGCGGCACCGCCGACGGCACGCCCGTCCAGCTGTGGGACTGCAACGGCAGCCCCGCCCAGAAGTGGGCCCTGCCGGCGGCCCGCGACATCGTCAACCCGCAGGCGAACAAGTGCCTCGACGTCACCGGCAACAACTCGGCCAACGGGACACGGTTGCAGATCTGGACCTGCACGGGCACCGCCAACCAGAAGTGGACGGTCGGCTGACCCTGCCCCGCCGGCCGGTCAGTGCAGCGTCCAGGTGTACTTGCCGCCGCCCACCCAGCGGACCGCGTCCGGGTCGTCCAGGTCGTGGATGGGGATGCCGTAGGAGGCGGCCGTCTCCAGCACGTCCGTGACGGTCCTGGCCTCACCGACCACCTGACCGTCGATCTCCATGATCCGGAAGGGCGGCTCGCCGTGCCGGCCCGGGCACACCCCGAGGACCAGGATCCGCGGGCGGGAGATGTGGGGGGCTGCTTGTTCGGTCATGCAATCGAGGGTAGAACGCAACCCGCGCCGACGGGTCATCCGCCGGAGCCGTCGAGGAGATCGAGTACGGCCGCCTCGACGGCTCCCTGCGTGGCCGGACGACCGAACTCCCCGTGTTCGCCCAGCCGGGTGAGCACGGGGGCGACGGTGACGCCCTGCTCGAACAGCTCGAAGACCTTCGGGTCGATGTACGACGTCCGGCACACCGCGGGCGTGTTGCCCAGGTAGTGGCTGACCTCGCGGACGGCCCGGGCGCCCCGCGCGGTCACGGAGACCGCCACGGCGGCCAGCACGGTGGCGTGCCAGGTGCGGAAGTCCTTGGCGGTGAGTCGGTGCCGGACAGCCGGCGCAGGGCCTCGTTGAGGTCGTCGCCGCGTAGGTCGTGCCAGGCGCCGTGGTCCCAGCAGGCGAGGAAGCGGTCGCCGCCGCGCGGGCGGCGCAGCAGGGACCGGGCGACCGCGTGCACCTGCTCGTCGACGAGGGCGCGGACCATCTCGGTGCCGCCCTTGGCCGGGTGGCCGAAGCCGATCTCGCCGCGTGCGCAGCCGACGTGCTCGCGGAGCACGGTCGTCAGGCCGTAGGTCTCGCTGGTGCGGGTGTGCCGGTCTCTGCCGATGCGGAAGAAGCCGAGGTCGAGCAGGCGGACCGCGCAGGCGGCGACCCGGTCCCGGCTCAGCCCCCGCCCGGCGAGGTCCGGCGCCACCTTGGCGCGCAGCTCGGGCAGGGCCCGTGCCACCTGCCGTACGTGCTCGTGCTCGGCCTGGTCCTGCTCGGCCCGGAAGCGCTCGTGGTACAGGTACTGCCGGCGTCCGGCGTCGTCGGTGCCGACGGCCTGGAGGTGGCCGTTGGGCCAGGGGCAGATCCACACGTCGCGCCAGGCGGGCGGGATGGTCAGGGCGCGGAAGCGGGCGAGTTGCTCGGGGTCGGTCAGGGGCTCGCCGGCGCCGTCGGCGTAGCGGAAGCCCCGGCCGCAGCGTAGCCGGGGTCGTCGGGCGAACTGCTGCGCAGCCTCACCGCGGTCTCCCCCCGGCCTCGTCGCCGTCCCCGCCGCCTCAGGGCCGGCGCCAGTCGTCGCTGGTCAGATGGGAGCCGGCCTGCGGGCCCATGCGCAGCATGCCGCCGTCGACGCTCCACGAGGCGCCGGTGACGTAGGAGGCGTCCGGGCTCGCGAGGAACGCGATCACGGCGGCGACCTCGCGGGCGTCACCGGGCCGGCCGAGCGGCACGCCGGGACGGCGCTCGCCGCGCACGTCGGTGTCCTCCTGGCCGGTCATCGGGGTGGCGATCTCACCCGGCGCGACCGCGTTCACCGTGATGCCGTACTCGGCCAGCTCCAGGGCCATCACCTGGGTGAGCAGTCCGAGCCCGCCCTTGGCCGCGCAGTACGGGGCCGCGCCGACCCGGGGCTGGTGCTCGTGCACGGAGGTGACGTTCACGATCCGGCCGCCGCCGCCCTGCCGGATCATGCGCCGCGCGGCCCGCTGCCCGAGCAGGAACGGGCCCACGAGGTCGACGTCCAGGACCCGGCGCACATCCGTGAGCGTCAGGTCGAGATAGGGGGTCATCGTGCCGGTACCGGCGTTGTTGACGAGGACGTCGATCCGGCCGAGCTCCTCGCACAGGTCGTCCACCGCGTCGGCGGCCTCGGGCAGCCGGGTCAGGTCCAGCCGGCCCACGGCGGCACGGCGGCCGTGCGCGCGGACCTCCTCCGCCGTCTGTTCGGCGCCCTTCTCGTCCGTGTGCCAGGTGATGCCGACGTCCAGGCCCGCCTCGGCCAGCCGTACGGCGGTGGCCCGACCGATGCCGCTGTCCGCGCCGGTCACCACGGCCGTTCGCTGCGCATCCGGTACGGACATCACGGGCCTCCTCACGGTGGGTCACGTGCACGGGTCACGCAGTACCCGGGGGCGGTGGGGACAAACGGACCCGCCACCGCGGACACGGAAGGCGGCCGGTCGCGCGGTTCCCCGCGCCCCTCCGGGGCGCCTGGTGCACCCTTGGTTCCCATGGACCCCGTCGCCGCCCTCGACCGGATCGCGTTCCTCCTGGAGCGGGCGCTCGCGCCCACCTACCGGGTACGGGCCTTCCGCACCGCCTCCCGGACGCTGGCCGCGCTGCCCGAGGGAGAGGTGGCCGAGCGGGCCGCCGCCGGGACGCTGGAGTCGCTGAAGGGGGTCGGACCGAAGACCGCGCAGGTGGTGCGGGAGGCGCTGGGCGGTGAGGTGCCCGGGTACCTGCGCAAACTGGAGGAGGAGGCCGGGGCGCCGGCGGGCGCCGAGGGGGCCGGGGCCGGGCTGCGGGCGCTGATCCGCGGGGACTGCCACACGCACTCGGACTGGTCCGACGGCGGCAGCCCGATCGAGGAGATGGGGCGGGCGGCGGCCGGGCTGGGGCACGAGTGGGCCGTGCTCACCGACCACTCGCCGCGGCTGACCGTGGCCCGTGGCCTGTCGCCCGCGCGGCTGCGGGAGCAGTTGGCGGTGGTCGCGGAGCTGAACGCGCGCTGGGCGCCGTTCCGGCTGCTCACCGGCATCGAGTGCGACATCCTGGACGACGGCTCGCTGGACCAGGAACCGGAGCTGCTGGACCGGCTGGACGTGGTCGTGGTGTCGGTCCACTCCAAGCTGCGGATGGACGCCCGGTCCATGACCCGGCGGATGGTCGCCGCCGTGCGCGATCCGCACGCCGACGTCCTCGGGCACTGCACCGGGCGGCTGGTCACGGGCCGGGGGCGGCCCGAGTCGCAGTTCGACGCGGACGAGGTGTTCGCCGCGTGCGCCGAGTCGGGGACCGCCGTGGAGATCAACAGCCGCCCGGAACGGCTGGACCCGCCCCGGCGGCTGCTGCGCCGGGCGGTCGAGGCCGGGGTGCTGTTCTCGGTCGACACCGACGCCCACGCGCCCGGCCAGCTGGACTGGCAGATCCTCGGCTGCGCGCGGGCCGAGGAGTGCGGGGTGCCGCCCGAGCGCGTGGTGACCACCTGGTCGGCCGACGAGCTGCTGGACTGGACGCGGGAGGGCCGGCTGCCGGCACGCGTGGCGGGTTCCGGGCGTGGTACCCGTTCCGGGAGCTGACCGCGAGGACCCTGGGGCCGGCCGGAAGGACCCGGGGCTGACGGAGAGGACCCGGAATGGACCGTGCCGCCGTGTTCGACGTCGACGGTACCCTCGTCGACACCAATCACCTGCACGTCGCGACCTGGTGGGAGGCGTTCCGGCAGGCGGGCCACGAGGTGCCCATGCACGCCGTGCACCGGGCCGTCGGCCTCGGCTCCACGGACCTCGTCGCCCATCTGCTCGGCGACGACCGCGACCGGGACCAGGACGCCGCGCTGAGCGCCGCGCACACGGCGCTGTACGGCCAGTACTTCGACCGGCTCCCCGCCCTGCCGGGGGCCGGCGAGCTGTTGCGGCGGCTGCACGGGGACGGCTGGACGGTGGTCCTTGCCACCTCGGCGAGCGGTGCCGAGCTCGGTGCGCTGCGCCGGGCGATCGACGCGGACGACGCCATCGCGGCCACGGCGAGCGCGGACGACGTGCGGGAGGGCAAGCCGGCCCCGGAGCCCGTGGAGCACGCGCTGGAGCTGGCCGGGGTGCCGGCCTCGCGGGCGGTGTTCGTCGGGGACACCGTGTGGGACATGCGGGCGGGCAGCAAGGCCGGCGTGCGCTGTCTGGGCGTGCTGTGCGGCGGGATCCCCCGGGCCGACCTGGAGGAGGCGGGGGCGGAGGCGGTGTACGCGGACCCCGCGGACCTGCTGGCGCGGCTGGCCGGGAGCCCGCTGGGCTGAGGGGTTCCGGTGGTGACGCACGTCACGCGGGGGGCTGGAACACCTGGGTGTGGTTGCCCGTTGAACAAGCCGTGGGTGCGGATGGGACAGTGTCCCCGGGCCTCACCTTTTGCCCACAGGGACGATCGTTCGGCTGAAGCCCTGTGGAGCGTCTCGCCGAGAGGCGACCGCCATCCGCCCCCACCACCTGACCGCCCCGGTCGTGATTCCCCCGTCACGGCCGGGGCTTCCCCGTGCCGCCCCCGTGCCGCGTGTGCGGACGCGGCGCCCGGGTACCCGGCCGCTCGTCGCAGCCTCCACCGTGCCGACGTAAGGAGCCGAAGGTGAGCAGCTCAGCGGGCAGCAGGGTCGTCGTGACAGGCGCCACCGGCAACGTCGGGACGAGTGTGGTGCGCCTGCTCTCCGAGGACCCGGACATCAAGTCCGTGCGCGGGCTGGCCCGGCGGACGCCCGAGTGGTCGCCGCCGAAGACCGAGTGGTCCGCCGTCGACCTCGCCGGGGACCGGGCGAACCTCGCCGAGCGGTTCGAGGGTGCCGACGCCGTGATCCATCTGGCCTGGGCCTTCCAGCCGACGCATGATCCGGCCACCACCTGGCGGACCAATGTGCTCGGAGGCATCCGGGTGTTCGAGGCGGTCGTCGCGGCCCGGGTACCGGTGCTGGTGCACGCCTCCTCCGTCGGGGCGTACTCGCCGGGGCCGAAGGACCGCCCGGTGGACGAGTCCTGGCCCACGCACGGCTGGCCGGACGCCGCGTACTGCCGGGAGAAGGCCTACCTGGAGCGCACGCTGGACGTGTTCGAGCGCGACCACCCCGAGGTGCGGGTGGTCCGGATGCGGCCGGCGTTCCTGTTCAAGTGGGAGTCCGCGAGCGAACAGCGGCGGATCTTCGGCGGGCGGTTCCTGCCCGGTCCGCTGGCCCGGCCGGACCTGCTGCCGTTCCTGCCGGACATCCCCGGCCTGCGGGTGCAGGCGCTGCACACGGACGACGCCGCCGAGGCCTACCGGCTCGCGGTGCGCTCGGACAGCGCCCGGGGCGCCTTCAACCTGGCCGCCGATCCCGCGCTGGACGCCGGTGTGCTCGCCGAGCTGCTCGGCTCCCGGCCGGTCCGGCTGCCGCGTACGGCGGCCCGCTCGGCCATCGCCGCCGCCTGGGGGCTGCACCTGCTGCCCGCCTCGCCGCACCTGTTCGACGCCGTGCTGCGGCTGCCGCTGATGGACTGCGCGCGGGCGCGCGCCGAGCTGGGCTGGGAGCCCCGGCACACGGCGACCGAGGTGATCCAGGAGTTCCTGGACGGCCTGCGCAAGGGCGGTGGGCTGGAGACCGAGCCGATGCGCGGGCGGAAGGTCGGCTGAGCGCGCCCGGAGCACCGAACGAGCCGACGAGGAGCGGAGAAGACCATGACGGTGCGCAAACCTGGCTCCGGGTCCGGAGCCGAGCAACGGCCGGTGCCCCGGGACATGCCCGACCAGCAGGCCCGGCCCGCCGAGGATCCGTGGGACGTGTCCCCGCGGCACGCCGCCGGCAAGGAGGCGGACGAGGACGTCGCACCGGACACGGACGAGGCCGGCACCGGCCCCCGGGGCGCCCCGCAGCCGGGCACGGTACACCCGGAACACCCGGCCCCGGACGAACCGACGGCCTGACCCCGCGGCCGTGGGCCGGAGCGCGGGGCCGGGCGCCTCGCTCCCCCGGTCCAGCCCGCCCCAGCCCCTCAGTGCGGGGCGCGTTCCTGGAGCGCTGTGCGCCAGGCGGGCAGGCGGTCCTCGGCGGCCGGTTCCGGGCGGCGCCCGCCGCTGGCGAAGAAGTCGGCGAGCGGCAGGATCGCGGCGCCGACGGTGACCGCGTCCGGGCCCAGCCGGCCGAGGTCGATCGTCACCTTGTCGGCCGGGTGCCGCAGGGCGTACGTGGCCGCGTGCCGGCGTACGGCGGGCAGGAACCGCGTGCCGAGCTGGAGCCCGGCCCAGCCGCCGATGAGGATCCGCTCGGGCTGGAAGAGGTTGATCAGATCGGACAGGCCGGCACCCAGGTACTCGGCGGTCTCCTCCAGGACGGCCAGCGCGACCGGGTCGGCCGTACCGCCCTCGGACGGGTACGCGGCGGCGAGCATCGCGGTGAGCGCGGTCTCCTCGTCGGTGTCCTCGGGCGGCCGGCCGCCCTCCTCGCGCCAGCGGGCGAGCAGCGACTCGGCGCCCGCGTACGCCTCCAGGCAGCCGGGCGCGCCGCAGCGGCAGCGGCGCCCGCGCACCCGTACCGTCAGATGGCCCCACTCCACGGCCCGCCCGTGCTCCACCTCGGGGGTGACCAGGCAGGCGCCGACGCCGGAGCCGAAGAGCACGACGACGGCGTTGCGGGCGCCGCGCCCGGCGCCGAACCACATCTCGGCCTGGCCGAGCGTCTTGGCGCCGTTGTCGATGAGGTACGGCACTCCGTCGGGGAGCTGGGAGGCCGAGCGGAGCAGTTGCTCCAGCGGGACCGCGTCCCAGCCGATGGTCTGCCCATGCACGACGGCACCCCGGTCCGCGGTGCGCTCGACGATGCCGGGGACGCCGACGCCGACGCCGAGCAGCCGGTCGGGGGCGGCCTGTTCGGCGGTGAGGACCTCGGCGACGCCGTCGCGGATATGGCCGGCGATGACGTCGACGTCGTAGCCCTGCGGGGTCAGCGGGCGTTCGGCGCGGGCCAGTTCCGTGAGGGCCAGGTCGAACAGCTCGACCCGGACGCGGGTCTCGCCCACGTCCACGCCGATCATCTGGCCGCTGTGCGGGGCGACGCGCAGCAGCGTGCGCGGCCGGCCGCCGTCGGAGTCGACGCTGCCGGCCTCCTCGACCAGTCCGTCGGCGATCAGGTCCGCGACCACGTTGCTGACCGAGCCGGAGCTGAGTCCGGTGGCCGGGCCCAGCTCGAACCGGCTGAGCGGGCCGTCGAAGTACAGCCGCTGGAGCACCGCCGTCCGGTTGCCTCGTCTCAGGTCGCGTACCGTGCGCCCGTTGCGCGCCGCCATGTGGCTCCCTTCACGAACCCTGCCCGACCTGCAACATACCCCTTCGGACAGCCGGGGCGCGACATTCCCCCAACCCTTAGTTCACGCTATGAGCTAAGGCGAAGACATGTGATCTCGTCCAGCGCGGCGACGAGGTCCGGCGCGACGGTCCGCCGGGTCCACCGCCGCCGCTCCGCGTCGACCGCCCGGGGAACCGTCTCGACCAGCATGATCAGGTAGAGGTAGGCGCGGTAGAGCGCGAGCCGCAGCCGCGCCGAGCGGTCGAAGCGGACGCGGCCCCCGGCGTCCCGGTAACCGGCGAGGAAGTCCTGGTCCTTCTCGATGTCGTCCAGCAGGGCGAGGGAGACGAAGTCGGCCACCGGGTCGCCCCAGAACATGCGCTCGCCGTCGACGAGTCCGCCGACGCGGGGTCCGTGCGGTGGACCAGGATGTTGCCCGGCCACAGATCGAAGTGGACGGCGCGCGGGACGGTGACCTCCTCCAGTACCTCGTGGCCGGAGCGGAGGGTACGGACCACCTCGTCCCCGGGGCACGGCAGGTCGGCCGCGTAGTCGCGGGCGTCGGCCGGCACGGCGTCGGTCATCGCGGTGAACGCCGTCCGCCAGTCCGGGGCGAGCGGGCCGAGCGCACCGGACGGATAGCCGAAGCCGGGGCCCGTCACCCGGTGCAGCCGGGCCACGTGGCCGCCCAGCTCCCGGCGCAGGGCGGCCTGTTCGACGGCGGTGAGGAAGTCGTCCCAGGAGATGCCCGGGCAGTGGGTCTGGAGAGTGTGCCGTGCGGCGGGGCCGCCGTCGGTGCGCACGGTGCGCGGTGCGGGGACACCGGCCTCGGCGGCGGCGCGGCAGAACTCCTCCTCCGAGCGCAGCAGCCGGGACTCGCAGCGCAGGCCCGGCGGGTCCGGCGCGGTCTTCAGCACAGAGCGGCGGCCGTCGGTGAGCCGTAGTTCCTCGACGGTGTTGTAGGTGCCGCCGCCGAGCGGGCGCACCCCGCCCGGCCGGGCGGGCGGCAGGCCCGCCGCGGCCAGGACCCGCCGGGCCCGCTCCTCCGTGTCCCGCGCCCCGCGCCCCTCCCCCGGCGGCTCAGCCCGCCGCGTACACGTCCTCCACGTAACGCCCGTCCGCCACCAGCGTGTCGAGCCACCGTTCGGCCGCGGCCTCGTCGGCGCCGGGGGTCCGTTCGCGGTACAGGGTACGGAAGGCGGCGCGGACGCCGGGAGCCATCCGGGCGCCGTCGCCACAGACGTACACCCGGGCACCGGCGCCCAGCAGCTCCCAGACCTCGCCGGCCTCGGCGGCGATGCGGTGCTGGACGAAGGCGGCACCGTTCTCGGGCGCGGCGCTGAAGGCCGGCCGCAGCGAGACCGCGCCGGCCCGCTCGGCGGCCCGCAGCTCCTCGGCGTGCAGGTAGTCGGCGTCCGGGGCGTCGCAGCCGAAGTAGAGCAGTCCCGCGGGGAGCCGGGCGCCGGTCCGGCGGGCGGCCAGGCGGTCGGCGACGGCACCCCGGAACGGGGCGAGTCCGGTGCCGGCGGCGACCATCACGACCGGTGCCCCGTGGTCGATCCGGAACGCCTCGCGGCAGGGCTGGACACGGGCGTACACGGTGTCACCGGGCCGCAGGGAGGCGAGGTGGCCGGAGCCGGTGCCCCGGTGGCGGCCTTTGCCCGAGCGCGCGGGGGCGTCGAGCACGGACACCATGAGGTCGGCGTGGCGGGGGTCGGCCGCCGGTGCGGAGGAGATGGAGTAGTGGCGGGGGCGCAGCGGGGTCAGCAGGTCGAGCAGGCGCGGCCAGTCCAGGGCACCGCGCAGGGCGGGGTGGTCCTCGGCCAGTTCCACCAGGGTGCGCGGGTCGTCGCCGGGCAGGGCGGCGAGGGCGGCGCGCTCGGGCGGGCAGGGGTTGGCCTCGGCGAGGAGGGCCGACTGGCGGCTGGTCGGCCGCTGCTGCAACTCGACGTGGCGGGTGAGCAGTTGGCGTACCGTCAATGGCCGGTCGACGCCGAGGGCTCCCCCACGCTCGGCTTCGCTCGCGCGGGAACGGGTCGCCCGGATGTCCAGGACGGCGTCGGCGTCGAGGCCGAAGGCGGCGACGGCACGGTCCACCAGCTCGGGAGCGTTGGCCGGCAGCACGGTCAGGTGGTCGGCGGTGCGGTAGGTGACGCCCTCGGGCAGGGCGACGCGCAGGAACCGCTTGGTGCGCGGATGGCCGGGTGCGGTGAGGTCACGGGCCTCGGTGACCGTCATGGGGACCAGCCCGTGCCGCTCGGCGAGGGCGTCCAGCGGCCCGCCGGACAGGGTGCGGACCGCGTAGGCGTGGGCGGGCTCGTCGGTGGTGTCGTGGCCGGCGTCCGGGTCGCCGTACGCGCTCAGCAGCGCGGAGCGCACGCGGGCGGTGAACTCCCGTACGGCACCGGTGAGATCCCCGGAGGCGTCGGCGGCGGCGCGCTCGGTGAGCCGGGTGGCGCCGAGTTCGGCGAGGCGGGCGTCGATCCGGGTGGGGACCTGCTGGTAGGTGGCGGCCCAGTTGCGGTCGCCGACGCCGAGGACGGCGTAGGTCACTCCGGTCAGGTCGGGGGTGCCGTCGAGCCAGGCGGTGAAGGCGACGGCGTCGTCGGTGGGGCGGCCGTTGTAGGAGGCGGCGGCGATGACGACGGGCCGGTCGGTGGGCAGGCCGTCCGCGTAGGCGTCCAGGGCGGCGACCTCGGTGGCGCAGCCTACGGCGGCGGCCTCGTCGGCGAGCCGGGCGGCGAAGTCCCGGCAGGTGCCGTAGTTGCTGCCGTGCAGGAAGAGGGCGCGGGTGCCGGGGCGGACCCGGGCCGGGAGGGCGTCCGGGGCGGGGGTGCCGGCGGCGGGCGCGGTGGCGGTGCCGGGCAGGGGCGCGTGCACGCGGTCGGCGGGGGTGCGCGGGGTGAGCGTGAGGGTGAAGCCCTCGGGCTTGAGGGTAAGGGTCTCCTTCACGGTGAGCCGGTAGCCGGCGTGGTCGTGCAGCCGGTAGCGGTGGACCAGCAGGGCGAGCAGCATGGTCGCCTCGTGCAGCGCGAACTGCCGTCCGATGCAGGCGCGTTCACCGGTGCCGAACGGCTTGAAAGCGTGCACCGGACGCGCCGCCTCGGCCTCGGGGGTGAACCGCTCCGGGTCGAACAGCTCGGGGTTGTCGCCCCACACGGGCTGGCGGTGCAGCATCGGCGCGAGCACGGTGACGGCCTGGCCGGCGCGCAGCGGGATCCGGCCGCCGAGCAGGGTGTCCTCGCGGGCGTGCCGGCTGAACGCGGCGGCCGTCGGCCACAGCCGCAGCGCCTCGTTCAGGACCTGGCGGGTGTAGGTGAGCCGGCCGATGTCCTCGTACGACGGCTCGGGGTCGGCCGTGTCGCCCCACAGCGCGTCGGCCTCGCGCTGCACGAGCCGCAGTACGGCCGGGTGCTTGGCCAGGTAGTGGAGGGCGAAGGACATCGCGCCGGAGGTGGTCTCGTGGCCGGCGATCAGGAAGGTGATGACCTGGTTGCGGATGTTGGCCGCGTCCAGGGTGGTGCCGTCGGCGGGGTGCGGGGCGCTGAGCATCAGGCCGAGCAGGTCCTCGGCGCCGCTCTGGTCGGTGCCGGTGCGGGCGGCGATGACGTCGTCCACGACCCGGGCGAGGTGGTCGGCGTCCTTCCGGAAGGCCGCGTCGGCCGCCGAGTGGTCGGTGCCGGGGGTGCGGGCCAGCCGGGCCATGCTCCACTCCAGGCAGCGGACCATCGACTCCACGAAGGGGTGCGGCTCGGCGCGCTCGAACGACCCGAAGTCGTAGCCGAACCCGGCGAGCCCGATGGTGTCGAGGGTCATCCGGGTCATGTCGTCGGGCACGTCGACGGGCCGGCCGGCCCGCGCCGCACGGTCCCAGGCGTCGATGAGCCGCCGGGCCACCTTCAGCATCACCGGGTGGTAGGTGCGCATCGAGCCCAGCGCGAAGGCGGGCATCAGGATGTCGTGCGCCTTCGCCCAGTTGGGCTCGTCGTTGTACGCCGTGAACAGGCCGTCGGCGGCGAACTCCCGCACGTTCCTCAGGGCAGGCCCGACGTGCTTGGCGAACCGCTCCTCGTCGGCCAGGTCGGCGACCAGGTCCGCGTCGGCGACGAACATCACGTCCCGCCCGTGCAGCCGCCGCACCAGCACCGGGCCGTGCTCCCGCATCAGCTCCATGGTCTGCTGGATGGGCGTGCGGCCGGGGCCGGAGGCGGTGATGTCGACGACGGGGACGCCGGTCAGGGTTCCGGCCGGTTCGGGGCGCAGTGCGGTGGGGGGCATGGCGCGGCAACTGCCTTTCGCGGTAACGGATGTCCTGCGTCCAGGGTGGGCGACGGACGGAGGGCGCCGGGGCCATGGCACTACACGATCGTGCAGTGGAAAGTGCCCGCCGGGACTTGCGCGCGCCGGGCCCGCCGCGGCCGGGGGCCGGGGCCCCTCCGCCAAGTTGCCGCTGACCTGGCCCTTCCCCTTGGATGAGGTGCCATGGAAGCGGAACGGGCCGACGCGGTGGTGTGGCGCAACCGTGCGCTGGTGCTGTTCGACCGGGTGGCGGTACCGGTGGCCGTGTGCGATGTGTACGGCCAGGTCGTCCTGGCGAACCCCGCCATGGCGGCGGAGTGCGGTACGACCCCTGGGCGGCTGCGCGGCCGGCATGTGCTGGAGCTGTTCCGGCCGCAGGAGGCCGGCCAGGTGGAGCGGATCGCCGAGGCGCTGCGCCTGCGGCACCGCTCCCGCTACCAGGTGTCGGTGTGCTGGCGGGCGCCCGGCGGGGACGAGCGGCACGGGGAGCTGACGGCGGACCCGGTGAGCGACAGCGTGGAGGAGACACCGGCGCTGCTGGTGATGCTGCGGGTCCTGGGCGAGCGCCCGGCACCGGAACCGGAGCCGGTACGGGTCACGGACACGGAGCGACGGGTCCTGGCCCTGCTGGCGGGCGGCGCCACGACGGCCCGCGCCGCCCGCGAACTGGGCCTCACCAGGGACGGCGTCACCTACCACCTGCGCCGCCTGTCGGCACGCTGGAACGCGACGAACCGCACGGAACTCGTCGCCCGGGCCTACGCGATGGGGGTACTGGCCACGGGGGTGTGGCCACCGGAACCGGGGCGGGCGACGGGACCGGGAACGGGGAGCGAGTAGCGGGCGGGTAGGGCGGGGGCACGCCGCCGGGGCCAGGGCTGGGGTGCGCCACCGGGGCCGGGGGCCGGGGCCGGGGGCCGGGGCCGGGGGCCGGGGCCGGGGCCGGGGTGCGCCGCCGAGACCGGGGCACGCCGCCGAGGCCGGAGCACGCCGCCGAGGCCGGAGCACGCCGCCGAGGCCGGGGGCCGGCCCGGCGGGCAGGCCGGGTCGTCGGGGGGATGCCGACCGTGGCCGAGGGCCTGCCCGGCGGGGCGGTCGAGTCCAGCCGTGGCCGAGGGCCTGCCCGGCGGGGCGGTCGAGTCCAGCCGTGGCCGAGGGCCTGCCCGGCGGGGCGGTCGAGTCCAGCCGTGGCCGAGGGCCTGCCCGGCGGGGCGGTCGAGTCCGGCCGTGGCCGAGGGCCTGCCCGGCGGGGCGGTCGGGTCGTCGGGGGGATGCCGACCGTGAGTGGAGCGGGGGTGCTCGGGCGGGGCGGGTCGTGGGGAGGCACGAGGCACGTCGGGGAGCACGCCCGCCGTAGCCGGGGCAGGCCCAAGTCGTCGGTGGCGTTGCGGGGGGGGCTGGCCAAGCGGCGGCAGCTCTTGGTGGCGGCACCCGCCGAAGCCCGGTGGCGGCATCCGCGGCGGCCATGGTCCGACCTTCCGGGAGCCTCAGCCGTCGCGCTCCGGCGGGGTCTGTACGGCGGCGGCGCACGGGGGAGCCAGGGCCGCGGGACCCCCGGGACCGGCCGCGGTGTCCGTGGGAGGCGGGACGGCCGGCGGCGGGGGGAGCCTCGCCGTTCCCGCGCCCTCGGGGGATCCGAAGCGGGCCAGGGTGTGCCAGACCATCTTGAGGGCCTGGAGGTCGTACCGGGCGCCGCGGGCCGCGTCGCCGATGACGCGGGGGGTGATGAGGCCGCGCTCGGCGATGCGGGCGCCCAGGTCGGCGTACCGCGGGCCGCGGTAGTCGGCGTGCCGGCGCAGTGCGGTGACGGTGAGGCGGTAGCCGGGGTGCCAGACGAGCGGGAAGGGCAGGCGCCGGGCGGCCGTCTCCACCGGTGTGCCCCGGTAGCTCGCGTCCAGTACCAGCGCCTCCACGTCCCGGTCGAGCAGCACACCCCCGTGCACATGGGCCTCGATGTAGTCGTTGAGGGCGTCCTGCTCGTCGGCCTCGGCGAGGGCGATCAGCGGCATGGCGCCGGCCACGCCGAAGTCGCCGGGCTCGGTCGAGCTGTCCGGGTAGCAGAAGGTGGCCCTGGCCAGGGCCGCTCCGGAGAGCCTGAGGTGCGAGGAGCCGAAGCGGGGGGCCGCGCCGACCACCTGGCGCCGGAAGTCCAGCGCGCCGTACACCGGACGCTCGGCCGGGTCGGCGTCGTCGTAGGCGCCGCCGAAGATCCGGCTCTCCCAGCGCGTCCGGTCGCCGCCCGGGTGCGCGGTGAGGCCGCCGTTGCTGGTGCCGGTGACGAACTGCGAGTGGTACGCGCCGTCCCGGGCCAGCGACTCCAGGATCGGCAGTCCGCCGGAGATCCGGTCGGGGTGGAAGTTGAGCGTGATGCGCAGACCGGGGTCGAGCGGCGGGCCGGACGCGGTGCCGGCGACATGGTCCAGCGCTCGCCGGGCACGCCGCGGCAGCCCGGACAGCCCTCGCCGGAAATCCATTGGCTAACCCCCATGTGGCTAAATAGGATAGTCGCGAACCTAGAGTCTCTAGGTTCGTTTGTGTGACTGGTAATCCGGAAGGATCCCCCCATGAGATCGCTCACCGAGCAGGACATCCGCAACTCGTTTATCAACTGCTCCAAGGGCGAGGCCAAGCGCCTGGCCGTCCCGCGCGATCTCGGTGACCGCCCCTGGGACGATCTGGACTTCCTCGGCTGGCGCGATCCGGGCGCTCCCGACCGCAGCTGTCTGGTCATGGAGCGGGACGACCGGCTCGTCGGCGTGGCCCTGCGTTTCCCGCCCGCGCAGCGCGGCTTCCTGCACCGGAGCATGTGTTCGCTGTGTCTGACCACGCATCCCGGCGGCGGGGTGTCGCTGATGACCGCGCGGAAGGCGGGGGCGGCCGGCCGGGAGGGCAACTCGGTCGGGCTGTACATGTGCACCGACCTGGCCTGTTCGCTGTACGTGCGCGGCAGGAAGGTCCCCGAGTCCGGCGCCCGGTTCGAGGAGAGCCTGACACTGGAGGAGCAGATCGCGCGCACGACGGGCAATCTGGCCGCCTTCGTCGACAAGCTGTATGCGTAGGCATCTGGCGTAAACCAGGCGGAACCGGTCCGCGAACGGCTACGTTCGACGCACCCGATGAGCGGGAACAGGCCAAGGGATGCGCGAACGAAAGTTGACCACGGGACTACTGCGTCTGGCGAAGCGCCGCCGGGAGCCGGTGGTCGTCCAGACTCTGCGGTCGGCCACGGCCGCGACCATCGCCTACGTCATCGCCCTCCGGCTGAGCCCCGAGCCGGCCCCGCTCACCGCGCCGCTGACCGCGCTGCTGGTCGTCCAGGTGACCTTCTACGCCACGCTCACCAACGGCATCCGCCGGGTGAACTCGGTGGTCGCGGGCGTCCTGGTCGCCATCGCCTTCAGCGTGCTGGTGGGCCTGACCTGGTGGAGCCTCGCCCTGCTGATCGTCGCCGCGCTGGCCGTGGGACACCTGGTCCGCGTCGACGAGTACGTCGCCGAGGTGGCGATCAGCGCCATGCTGGTGCTCGGGGTCACCACGGTCGGGTTCACCGCCTGGGCGCGGATCGTCGAGACGCTGATCGGCGCGGTCGTCGGCACCGCCTGCAACCTGCTGCTGCCACCCCCGGTGTGGGTGGACGAGGCCGGCCGGTCCATCGAGGACCTGGCCCGGCGGGTGCGCCAGCTGATGCTGCGGATGGGCGAGGAGGCCGGGGGCCGGATCCCCTGGGAGCGGGCGGCCGAGCGGCTGCACGAGGCGCGCCGGCTGGACCACGACATCGTGCAGGTGGACGCGGCACTGCGGCAGGCGGAGGACAGTCTGCGGCTCAATCCCCGGGTGAAGGAGGGACTGCTGCACCGGGTGGTGCTGCGCACGGGTCTGGACACGCTGGAGATCTGCACGGTGGTGCTGCGGGTGCTGGCCCGCTCGTTCACGGACCTGGCGAAGGCCCGTGGGCCAAAGGAGCTCTTCCCGCCCCGGGTGGGGGCGACCGTGGAGCAACTGCTGTCGGAGATCGCCGACGCGGTGGTCAGCTTCGCGGTGCTGGTGACGACCCATCTGAGCGAGAACGCGGAGTCGGCGGAGGCACGGCTGTCGGCCGAGCTGCACACGGCGGCCGGCACCCGGGACCGGCTGGCCGAGCTGCTCCAGGAGGAGATCCGCAAGGACTGGGCGCACTGGCAGCTGCTCGGGGCGGTCCTGACCGAGACGACCAGGATCATCGACGAGCTGAACACCGAGCATCGCACCCGCCGCCTGCTGGAGGAGCTGGACCGGGTCTCGCGCGGGCAGCGGGCCAAGCTGCCCCGGCTCGCCTTGCTGCGCGACCGCCTCGGGGTCCAGGAGGAGCTGTGGCGGAACCACGTGGGGTTCGGCGAGCGTTATCGGTGAGGAAGCCGCCGGGGCGGTCCGCGCCGCGGGGGGAGGGGCGTACGGATGAGCGCTTCCGGCACCGCAGGAGACGGAACCTACGGACGGCCGCTGACGGCACCGGGAGGGGAAGGGCGTACCGGTGGCCGGTGACGGAGTCCGGATCGACGGGAACACGCCGCGGTTGCCCGGCGGGGTGGCGGTGCGGTTCGTCCGCACGCTGCGCCTGCCGGAGAGCATACGCATCCGCTGCCGCCGGGGCTGGGCGAGTTCCCGGTGCGGCGGGTGGCCGACCACGCCGACCGGGTGGCCGCGTGGATGCGGGCGCGCGGCGGCGTCATGCTGCCGGTGTATCTGCGCGAGGCGATGTGGCTGAGCTTCGCCGCGTCGGAGCCGGCCGCGCTCCAGGTCGGTGTGGGCAAGGTGTGCGCGGTGTCCGGCGAGCCCTGGCGCGACCGGCTGTCCCGGCGTCCGCAGAACTATGTGGTGCTGCCCCGCCAGCCCTGGCTGGACGGCATCAACTCCGGCAGGGGCACGGGTCCGCCAGTTCGTGGCCGTACCGCTGGGGCTGGGCGCGACCGTGGAGGGGCAGGTCACCGGCGAGGAGGCGTGCAGTGGCGTCCAGTTCCGGTCGTTCCCGCTGAAGGAGGACGCCCTCGCCGAGTGGCGACGCCTGGAGAATGAGCGGCAGCGGCGCCTGGCCGACGCGCGAGGCGGGTACGGCGCGGCCCTGCCCGTGGCAGCCCGGCCCCCGGCGGACCCCCCGGACCGCCGCCGTCCGCGCCCGTCGCGGCCTTCGGCGCTCCGCCCGCCCCGGCCGCCGCTCTCCCGCCGCGCGCCACGGCCATGGGGCTCGGCGTCGGCGGCTCGATGCGGCAGGAGGTGTACCGGGACGACCGGCCGCCGGGCGACTGGTCCGAGTAGCCCGCCGGGCGGGTGTTCGTGCACCTGGTCACACCCCCGGAGTGGCGCCGGATCACCGGCGAGGCACCGCCGCCGTCACCGGTGGACCGGGCGGCGTACCCCCGGGCGGGCCGGCCCTGGTACGACTCCTACGACGCGGACGCCGAGGACCTCGCCCCCACGCCCACCCTGGAGGCGGTCGAGCCGGTCGGCGAGTGGCTCGGGGACGACCTGGAGCCGTGGCGGGCGCCGTCCGCCGACCAGGTGACGCCCCTGAAGGACGCGCCGGGCAAGCCGGTGGCGGACGGCGACTGGTAGGGACCGCCGGCGGTGCCTGCCGCGCGGCTGCCGGTGCCCGGCTTGCCCTCGGCGGCCCGCGCAGGCCAAGGTGGCTGTCACGAGCGGGGGCACCGACGACCTGGGGTAGCGGTATGGACACGGAGGCAGGGACGGCGGGAGCGGGGTCTCCCCTCCCCCGGCGGGACCGGGACCCGGACCGGGAGCACGGCGGCTGGACCAGACGCCGGTTCGTCGGTGCCATGGCCGGTACGGCGGCGGTCGTCATGGTGCCGTCCCCGGCGGCACCGCCGACGGACACGCCGGCCGGGCAGGGCAAGCCGCAGGCGGCCCCGCCGCCCCGGAGGCCGTCCGGACCGCGCCCGCTGTACGTGGGCACCTACACCTCCGTCCAGGGCGGCGGCACCGGCATCGGCCTGGCGTCGTACGACCCCGAGTCGGGCCGGATCACCGGGTCCGGCACGCTCACCGGGGTCCCCGACCCGTCGTATCTCGCCGTGCACCCGGACGGCCGCACGCTGTACGCGGTGGACGAGCGGGAGGACGGCGGGGTGACGGCCGTACGCCTCGCGGACCGGCGAATCCTCGGCACCCGGAGCACCGGCGGCGCGGGCCCGTGCCATCTGTCGGTGCATCCCTCCGGGCGCTGGCTGCTCAGCGCCAACTACGGTTCGGGCAGTGTCGCCGTGCACCCGATCGACGCCTCGGGCGCGCTGGGCGAGCGCACCGCTCTGGTCACGCACAGCTCTCCGCCGCCCGGCCCCGGTCAACAGGGGCCGCACGCCCACCAGTTCCTCACGAGTCCGGACGGCGGGCACGTCCTGGCCGTGGACCTCGGCACCGACACGGTCTACACCTACCGCCTCGACCGGGCGAAGGGCACGCTCGCGGAGGCGGCGCGGGCACGGACCCGGCCCGGCGCGGGACCGCGCCATCTGACCTTCCATCCGGGCGGCCGGTACGCCTACCTGGCCAACGAGGTGGACGACACCGTGGCCGTGTGCGCGTACGAGCCGGGAAGCGGGCGCCTGACGATCGGCGAGCCGCAGTCGACGGGGTCCGGCGGCGGCACGAACTATCCGGCGCAGATCCTGGTGACGGCGAACGGCCGGTACGCGTTCCTCGCCAACCGGGGCCACAACAACCTCGCGCGGTACGCCGTCGAGGACGGCGGGGCCCGGCTGCGGCTGCTCGGCACGGTGCCGGTGGGCGGGGACTTCCCCCGGCAGATCGCGTTCTCGCCCGACGGCCGGCTGCTGTTCGCGGCGAACCAGCGCTCGGGCACGGTCACCGTCTTCCGCGTCGACGCGGACAGCGGTGAACTCCGCCCGGCCGGTGAGCCGTTCGCGTCACCCGTCGCCGTCTGCGCGCTGCCGCTGTAGCGCCCGGGGGCAGGCGGCGGCACTGGCCTGGGCCAGCAGGGCGTGCACGCGCTCGGTGAGCTGGGTGACGTCGTCGGCGGGTGTGTGGAAGGGCAGTCGTACGTCGCCGTGGGCGCGGGTGCGTTCGATGCGCAGGGTGAGTCCGTGCCGGTCGACGGCGAGCGGTGCCACCCGGGTCGCGCCGTGCAGGCTCTCGGGCCGCACCAGGCGGGTGAGCCGCTCGACGGCGTCCGGGTGGGCGTCGGCGAGGTGGGTGAGCAACCGGGCCTCGGCGCCGGTCAGGGGGTCGGGCCGGGCGGCGGTGAACTCGTCCAGGTCGACCACCACGGCCCCGGCGGGCCGGCGCAGCACCACGCGGGTGGGCCGGAAGAGGAGGGCTCCCCCGGACGGGGCGAACCAGCCGGACAGGAAGAGCCGGGCGCGGATGCGGTGGCGCACCGGTACGGGCGCCACGTCGGCGAACTCCAGCAGGGCGGAGGGTTCTTGGCGCGGGGCGCACAGCACCGCCCCGAACAGGGCGCTGTCGTCGGGCACCGTCAGCCGTACCGCGCCGTCCTCGGTCACGGTATGCGTGCCGACGTACTCCTCGCGGACGCCGTCCGCGGTCACCGCGCACGACCAGGCGGCGGCCGGCACCGAGCGTGCCTGTTCCGCCGCGCCGGGGGCGGCCGTCCAGTCCTGCGTGTCACCCATCCGAGACCTCCTTAGGTAAGCCTTGCCTAACCTATCGGAGATCGGGGCGCGCGCCAACCACACCGCCCCTACCGGACGGAGTCGTTCCGGCCCCAGTGGGGCTAGGCGAGGACGCCCAGCAGAGCGCGGGCGCACAGATCGCGCACCTGCTCCCGGCTCAACTCCCCTTCGCCGCGCAGCCATTCGAGACAGACGGCGGTGGTGAAGGCGAGCCAGCCGCGCACCGCCAGGCGCACCCGCGGGGCGGTCTCGACGGCGGGCCCGAACTCGGGGTCGGCGGCGAGCGCGGCCAGGATCTGCTCCTCCTGGGCGGCCAGCGCCCGCTGGTAGACCCGGCGCACGGCCTGGTCGCCGGCCGCGTCGGCGCGGTGGAAGGCGCGGAAGCCGTGGGCGTGCGCCTGGACGTAGCCGAGGTAGGTGTCGAGGCCGGCGGCGAGCTGCTCGCGCACCGGCACCCCGGGCTCGGCCGCCGTCATGCGCAGCATGCGCGCGCTCTCCCGCTCCACGACGGCGGCGAAGAACTCCCGCTTGGTCGGGAAGTAGTGGTACAGCAGCCCCCGCGAGACCCCGGCGATCTCGGCGACCTGCTCGATCCACACGTCGTCGTAGGGGCTCTCCGAGAACAGCTTCGCGCCGACCGACAGCAGCTGCTCACGGCGTTCCCCGGTGCTGAGTCTGCGCCGGGCGCGCTCCCCCTGGTTCGCGGGCATGGCGTCACTTTACTTGACGTCGGTTCAACAAGGGCACCACACTGGAACGCGTTATTGAACCCACGTACAACACGCGTGCGTCACTGCGTCAACCACCCGCTGGATCAAGGGAGATCGCGTCATGGCGGCGACGACGGAGACCATGGAGACCGGGCTGCCGAAGGGTTTCCGGAGCGCCGAGCAGGGCTGGCCCGAGCTGCGCCGCATCCCCCGTCCGCCGCACCGGGTGCCGCTGCTCGGCGATGTGCTCGGCGTCGACCGGCACCGGCCGTTGCAGGACTCGATGCGCTTCGCGCGCGAGCTCGGCCCGATCTTCCGCCGCCGGGCGTTCGGCAAGGAGTTCGTGTTCGTGTGGGGGGCGCGGCTGGTCGCCGACCTCGCCGACGAGTCCCGGTTCGCCAAGCACGTCGGGCTCGGCGTCGCCAATCTGCGGCCCGTGGCCGGCGACGGCCTGTTCACCGCCTACAACCACGAGCCCAACTGGCAGTTGGCGCACGACGTCCTGGCGCCCGGGTTCAGCCGGGAGGCGATGGAGGGCTACCACGGGATGATGCTGTCGGTCGCCGGCCGGCTCACCGACCACTGGGACCGCCGCCTGGCGGCCGGGCGCCCGGTGGACGTGCCGGGCGACATGACCCGGCTGACCCTGGAGACGATCGCCCGGACCGGTTTCGGGCACGACTTCGGCTCCTTCGAGCGGGACCGGCCGCACCCCTTCGTCACGGCGATGGTCGGCACGCTGGCCTACGCGCAACGGCTGAACAGCGTGCCGGGACCGCTGGCCCCGCTGCTGCTGCGCACCGCCGCCCGGCGCAACGCGGCCGACATCGCCCACCTCAACCGCACGGTCGACGGCCTGGTCGCCGCCCGGCGCCGGTCCGGTGGCGGCGAGGGGGACCTGCTGGACCGCATGCTGGCGACGGCGCACCCGCAGACCGGGGAGAAACTGTCGCCGGAGAACGTCCGCAAGCAGGTGATCACGTTCCTGGTGGCGGGCCACGAGACCACCTCCGGCGCGCTCTCCTTCGCCCTCTACCACCTCGCCCGGCACCCGGAGATCGCCGCCCGGGCCCGCGCCGAGGTCGCACAGGTCTGGGGCGACACCCCGCGGCCCGGCTACGACCAGGTCGCCAAGCTGCGCTATGTGCGCCGGGTGCTGGACGAGTCGCTGCGGCTGTGGCCGACCGCGCCCGCCTTCGCCCGCGAGGCCCGGCGGGACACCGTCCTCGCCGGGGACCACCCGATGCGCCGGGGCGCGTGGGCCCTGGTGCTGACCCCGATGCTGCACCGCGAGCCGGAGGTCTGGGGCGAGGACGCCGAACGGTTCGACCCCGACCGCTTCACCCCGGCGGCCGTCCGCACCCGGCCACCGCACACCTTCAAGCCCTTCGGCACCGGCGCGCGGGCCTGCATCGGCCGCCAGTTCGCCCTCCACGAGGCGACCCTGGTCCTCGGCCTGCTGCTGCGCCGCTACGACCTGCACGCCGAGCCGGGCTACCGGCTGAGCGTGGCCGAACGCCTGACCCTGATGCCGGAAGGGCTGCGGCTGCGACTGGAGCGCCGGCCGGCCCTCAAGGAGGTGGGCGAGGGACACCCCGCAGGGGCGCGGGGCAGTGTCCGACGTGCGGCTGACGCCGCCTGGGCGCGACCAGCCCGAGACGAAGCCGCGGACGACCGGCGGCACGACCCGGCCGGACCGGCGGAGGAGCCCCTGTCAGCGAGCCGCAGTCCAGTGCACCGGGCGACTGACTGACGCCGGCAGCCGCGTACCCGCGCTGCCCCGCGCGGCGTTCACCTGCGGCTGGGTGAGGAAGAAGGCGCCGGTGAGGTCCGCGTCGGTCAGATCGGCATCGCGCAGGTCGGCGCCGATCAGGTCCGCGCCGCGCAGGTCCGCACCGGTGAGGTCGGCGGCGATGAGATACGCACCGCGCAGGCTCACCCCGCGCAGATCGGCGCCCCTGAGGCGGGCGCCCATGAGGTCCGCGCCCCTGCGGTCCCTGCCCCGGCCCTTCCCCTTCCCTCGGCCCTTGCCGCCGACGTCGGCCCGGGCCAGCTCGCTGGTGCGCAGCAGGAGCACGTTGACCTCCTGCCGGTGCGCGGCCACGTCCAGCGCGGCCAGTTCCTCGGCGGTCCGCCGGGTCAGATGCTCGGTCTTCTCCAGCGCCCGGCGCAGCTCGGGGTGGACGGGCCGGGCGGCGGGCAGGCCCAGCGCCTCGGTCAGGTACCACAGCAGCTCGTGCAGTTGCCGTACGACCGGGAAGACGTCGAACATCCGGCGCGCGTGCTCCGTGGACCCGGTACGCCAGTCCTGCCCGTCGAAGGTGACCTGCGAGACCTTCTGGCCGGCGCCGAAGCAGTCGTAGACCGTGCAGCCGGTGAAGCCCTTCAGGCGCAGGTCGGCGTGGATGCCGCAGCGGTGGTCGCCCTGGAGGTTCGGGCACGGCTTGCCCGCGGGCTTGTCCAGCGCGAAGTCGGCGGAGCGGGCGAAGGGCAGGGCGACACAGCACAGCCCGAAGCACCGGGCGCAGTCGGCGCGCAGGGCGGAGGGGTCGGCTATCTGATCCGGCATGGGGTCCAGCCTACTGACCTGCGAGCCTGCCCCCGCACCCGTGCGCACCCACGACGACGGCCCGCGGCGCCGCTAGCGGGCGAACAGTTCGAAGGCCACCGCCGGTGTGCCGCCGAAGCGCTCGCCGGTGGCCGTGGTGGTCTCGGTCAGGAAGTCATGGACGTACGTCTTCGGGTCCTGGTCGGTCAACGCCTCGATGCAGGTGCGGTGTTCGAGCAGTGAGCGCACCGCGCGGTCCAGGCCCGGCCTGGCGTCGACGGCGTGCGCGGGGCTGCCGGAACACCGGCGACGGCCACCCAGCGGACGCCGTTCCAGGGCTGGAGGCCCTGCTCGGCGAGTTCGGGGAGGATCCAGCGGTTGCCCGCGTCCGCGGCGGCGTCCAGGGTGGCGCGGCCGACGGCGACGTGGTCGGGGGTGTTCCAGGCGACGCCGCCCCAGGTGTCGCGGTGGTTGAGCGTGACGACGAGTTCGGGGCGGTGGCGGCGTATCGCGGCGGCGATGTCGCGGCGCAGCGCGCTGCCGTACTCGATCACGCCGTCCCGGCGGTCGAGGAACTCCACGGTGCCGACGCCGACGACGGCCGCGGCGGCCCGCTGCTCACGCTCGCGCAGCGGGCCGCAGATGGCCGGGTCCAGGGTGTCGATGCCCGCCTCGCCGCGGGTGGCCGGCACATGGGCGACCTCGCGGCCGGCGTCGGTCCAGGCGGCGATCGCCGCGGAGCACCCGTATGCGAGGTCGTCCGGGTGGGCCACCACGGCGAGGGCGCGCAGGCCCCGCTCGCGACGTCGTGTACGGCGCGCCCCAGCCGTCCTCTCGCGTACGTCACACCTCGTCGCGTACCAGCGCCAGCAGCCGGTCCAGGACGCGGGGCGCGCCCGTGCGCAGGCCGTCGTGCTCGTACTCGTTGGTGACCCAGGGGCGCAGGCCACGGATCGCGCCGGCCGTCTGGAGGGAGTGGCCGGTGTCGACGTACATGTCGTCGTGGTAGACGGCCGCGGCGACCGGGACCTCGTTGGCGGCGAGCCGCGCGGGGTCGTACAGGGGGTGCCAGTCGGTGCGGGCGGCGAGCAGTTCGGCCGTCTCGCGCAGGGGGCGCAGGGCCGGGTCGGCGTCGAACACCCAGGGGTGGACGGTCTCGCCGGTGAACAGGACCGGGCCGTCGCCGGTGAGTGTCTTCGCCGCGTCGAACTGCGGGAACTCGGCGCGGACGCGCTCGGCCGACCAGGCGGTGGGGCGCGCGTCCTGGCCGTAGATCGACTCGTGGACGAGGGCGTAGAGGGGGTGGGAGGCGTACGACAGGAGGGACTGGGCCTGCTCCTGGAAGGCGTCGGACAGCTCCAGGCCGGCCGGGGTCACCACGAAGGCGTCCTCCAGGAGGTGGTGCAGCCGGTGGCTGCCGTCGCTCGCGCCCAGCATGATGCCCAGGGACTGGAAGGCCTCCACGGTGAAGCGGTAGCCGTTCGGCAGCACCACGTCGTGGGTGAGGAGGTGGTCGGCGATCCGGCGGGCCCGCTCCACGTCCTGCGGGTAGCGGGCGTAGTGCGCGGCGACCTTGCGCTCGACGCGCGGGTAGGCGGCCCGGTAGACGTCGTCGGCGTGGGCGTGCAGGGACGGCAGGCCGCCGGTGATGATCGCGGTGGCGAGGCCCTCGGGGGCGAGGGAGAGGTACGACACCGTGCAGAAGCCGCCGAAGCTCTGGCCGAGCACGGTCCACGGGGCGCCGCCGGTGACCTGGGGGCGGATGGCCTCGCAGTCGCGGACGATGGAGTCGGCGCGGAAGTGGGTGAGGTAGGCGGCCTGGGCGGCGGGACCGCCGCGCAGCGGCAGCGTCTGCCGGGTGGCGGGCGTGGAGCGTCCGGTGCCGCGCTGGTCCAGGAGCAGGACGCGGTACTCCTTCAAGGCCCGGTCGAGCCAGGCCTCCCGTCCGACGAAACGATTCGCCCCGAAGCCGGGACCGCCTTGCAGGTACACCAGCCAGGGCAGGTCCTGACCGGCCTTGTCGCTCGCCACCGCCTCGCGGGCGTACAGCTCGATCGTCTCGCCGCCCGGGTCGGCGTGGTCGAGGGGCACGGTGAAGTGGCGGTCGGTGAGCACGACGCCGGGCTGGCGGTAGCTGAGGCTCAACGGGTCTCCTGGGACGGACGGGCTGGACGTCTCCCAGTTCAGCACATGAGCCGGTGCGGGCCGAGCACCGGGATCATGGATTGTTACTGAACTTCCGGTCAGCGCCGCCGATCGGCACGTCCGTCCGGTGCGAGGCTGGGCGCGGGCGGGGACACCGCGAGGCTCAGCGTGCGGCGAGGCTGGACCGGCGCACCACCAGCTCCGGCTGGAGCACCACCCGCCGGTGCTCGTGCGTCCGCTTCCCCTTGCCGTCTCCCTCGCCCTGCTCGGTCTCCTCCAGCAGCAGTCCGGCGGCGAGGGCGCCCATCGTGACGGCGGGCTGGCGCACCGAGGTGAGGGGTACGGCGGCCGCGGCGGCGAACTCGATGTCGTCGTAGCCGACGATCGCCAGGTCGTCCGGGACGGTCACGCCCGCCGCGTACATCGCCTGGAGCACGCCGAGGGCGAGCAGGTCGTTGGCGCAGAACACGGCGGTGGGCCGGTCGGCGAGGCCGAGCAGCCGGGCCCCCGCGTCCCGGCCGGCGGCCACGTCGAGCCGCTCGGTGGGCAGTTCGCGCAGCGCCTCGGGGCCGAGCCCGGCCTCGGCGAGGGCGTTCAGCGCGCCGGTGCGCCGGTCACGGACCTGGTTGAGCCCGGGCGGCCCGCTGACGTAGGCGATCGAGCGGTGCCCGGCGTCCACCAGGTGCCGCACCGCCAGCGCGCCGCCCGCGATGTCGTCCACGGAGACCGAGCACTCGGTGGTGCCCTCGGCGACCCGGTCGACCAGCACGAACGGGATGCCGTGCCGGCGGAAGGCCGCGATGTTGCGGCCGGTGGCGTCGGCCGGGGTGAGCAGCACGCCCCGCACCCGCTGTTCGGCGAAGAGCGACAGGTACTCGGCCTCCTCGGCGGCGTCCTGCGCGCTGTTGCACACCATCACGCCGAGCCCGGCCTCCCGGGCCGCGCGCTCGGCGCCGCGCGCCACGTCCACGAAGAAGGGGTTGCCCATGTCGAGCACGAGCAGCCCCATGATCCGGCTGCGGCCCGCGCGCAGCTGGCGCGCCGACTCGCTGCGGACGTAGCCGAGCCGGTCGATCGCGGACAGCACGCGCGCACGGGTCTCGCCGGCGACGGTGTCCGGGCGGTTGATGACGTTGGACACCGTGCCCACCGACACTCCGGCGGCGCGGGCGACATCCTTGATACCCACCGACTGGGCCATCGGGCTTCGGACCTCCAGGGAACGGGATGCGGCGGGACGGCCTTCACGTTACCGTCACGCCGGCAGGGCGAAGCCGGCCGCGTGCGGCGCCGAGGGCGTCGTACCGGTGGACTTCTGCTGGTACAGGAACGTCGATGAACCGGCTCTCCTGGTTCATCAGCGGGTGGTCCGGGGCCGGCGGGTGCACGGCACCTGGCCGGTGCCGTGGCTGGTGAGGCCGCCGGGGCCACGCGTGACGGCCGCGTCCCGCTCCCGCCAGGTGGACGGGGCGCGCGGCCGGCCCCGCGTGTCGTGGTCGATGCCCGCGCGGGTGCGTGTTCCGGGCGGTGCTGGGGGCGTGCTCGTTGGTGTACGTGCCGGTCGCGCCGGTCCGCTCCCCGAGCGCGGTCCACCGCGAACCGCCGTACCCGGCCAGGGCGTTGCGGCCGTCGCCGGCCTCGGGCCGGTGCGGCAGGGTGGGCGTCGACCGGTCGCCGGCACCGAGGGCCCGGCGGGCCACGACCGCGTCGCTGGCCGGCGTGTACCGGGCGGCGTACTGGTGTCCCCGGTGGGTCGACAGCCCGTTCTTCTGGAACGAGTCGGTGGTGACCAGGCCGTCGTAGGAGACGGAGCAGACGGCGCGGGCGTCCAGTCGTGTGACGCCCTGCCGGGTGACGGCGGGTCTCATCCGCGCGGCTCCCGCGTCAGTCGAGGTGGAACACTTCGGTGAGCGGTCGCATGGCCTCGTCGGGCCGGGCACCGTCCAGGGACTCGAAGAACGGTGCCATCTCCTTCTGCCAGCGCGCGTTGACGTCGGTGGCCGCCATACCGGCCTGGGCGGCGGCGAAGTCCTCGGTCCGCAGATAGCCGACGAGCAGGCCGTCCTCGCGCAGGAACAGCGAGTAGTCGTGCCAGCCGGTCGCCTTCAGGGCGTCGAGCATCTCCGGCCAGACGGCCGCATGCCGCTCACGGTACTCGTCGAGCCGGTCCGCCCTGACCTTCAGCAGGAAGCACACGCGCTGCATCAACAGCCCCCGTCCGTCAGAAGTTGAACTGGTCGATGTTCTTGGCGTCGAACACGGTCGGCTTGCCCAGGTCGATCACGCCGTCCTTGCCGATGGTGTACGTGGTGGCGCCGGCCTTGAAGGTCTCGCCCTCCTTGCCGGTGATCTGCCCCGAGGCCAGCGCGACCGCGGTCCGGGCGGCCAGGTCGCCGAGCTTGGCCGGGTCCCACAGCTCGAAGGCGTCGACGGTGCCGTTCTTCACGTACTTGCGCATGTCGTCGGGGGTGCCGAGGCCGGTCAGCTTGACCTTGCCCTTGTACTTGGAGCCCGACAGGTACTGGGCCGCCGCCTTGATGCCGACGGTGGTCGGGGAGATGATCCCCTTCAGGTTCGGGTGCTCCTGGAGCAGGCCCTGGGTCTGCTGGAAGGACTGCTGGGCGTCGTCGTTGCCGTAGGCGATCTTGACGAGCTTGATGTCCTTGTACTTGGGGTCCTTCAGCTCGTCCTTCATGTAGCCGATCCAGGTGTTCTGGTTGGTCGCGGTCTGCGCGGCCGACAGGACCGCGATCTCGCCCTTGTACCCGATCTGCTGGGCGAGGAGCTGCACCTCGGTACGGCCCAGGTCCTCGGCACTGGCCTGCGAGACGAAGGCGTTGCGGCAGCCCGGGCTGGTGTCGGAGTCGTAGGTGACGACCTTGATGCCGTTGCTCATGGCCTGCTTCAGCGCCGTGCACAGCGCCCCCGGGTCCTGCGCGGACACCGCGATGGCGTTCACCCGCTGCTGGGTGAGCGTGTTGACGTAGCTCACCTGCCCGGCGGTGTCGGTGGCGCTGCTGGGCCCCACCTCCTTGTACGTCGACCCGAGCTCGGCGACCGCCTTCTCGCCGCCCTTGTCGGCGGTGGTGAAGTAGGGGTTGTTGACCTGCTTGGGCAGGAAGCCGATGGTCAGCCCCTTCTTGGTGGCGGCGTTCGGGTCGGCCTTGCCGGCGGAGGCGGCGGAGGCGTTGTCGTCCTTGACGTCCTTCTTGGTGGTGCCGCCGCAGGCGGTGAGCGCGAGGGCGAGGGAGGTGCCGGCGGCGAGGGCGGCGCAGGTGCGGCGGAGGGTCGGCTTGAGCATGGGAAGGGCCCCTTGTCGTCGGGAGTGGGTGGTGCGCCCCTCAAGGGGCGCGGGGTTGTGTGGAGGTGCGGCTTCGCCGCGTGGGCGCGGCCGGCCGCGGACGGCCCGCGGCCGGGGGACGGGCTATCCGGTGGAACCGGCCGCCCGCGCGAGAGAGATCTGCCGCGCGACCCGGGGGCCCAGCACGGACACCACGAGCAGCACACCGGTGACGACGATCTGCGACTGGGCCGAGACGTTCAGCAGACTCATCACGTTCTGCAACGCACCGAGCAGGAAGACACCGGCGATGGCACCACCGATCGTGCCCCTGCCCCCGTCGAAGTCGATCCCGCCCAGCAGCACGGCGGCGACGACGGACAGTTCGAGCCCGGTGGCGTTGTCGTACCGGGCACTGGCGTAGTGCAGCGCCCAGAAGACACCGGTCAGCGCCGACATGGCCCCCGTGGCGACGAAGAGCAGGAGCTTCGTCCGCTTCACCCGGATCCCCGCGAACCGCGCCGCCTCCTCCCCCGCTCCGATCGCGAACAGCGACCGGCCGAAGGGCGTGGCGTGCAGCAGCACCACGGCGACGGCGAGCAGCACCAGGAAGGGCAGGAACGCCTGCGGCAGGAAGGAGTCACCGAGGCGGCCGGCGGCGAAGTCGAGGTACTGCGAGGGGAAATCGGTCACCGCGTCGGAGCCGAGCACGATCTGCGCGACACCCCGGTAGGCGGCCAGCGTGCCGATGGTGACCGCCAGCGACGGCAGCCCGAGCCGGGTCACCAGCAGGCCGTTGAGCAGGCCGCACGCCACCCCGAGCAGCAGGCACAGCGGGATGATCTGCTCGATGGCCATGCCCTCGTTCCACAGCTTGCCCATCACCGCGCCGGACAGCCCGGCCGTGGACGCGACGGACAGGTCGATCTCGCCGGCGACGACCAGCAGGGTCATCGGCAGGGCGATCAGCGCGATCGGGAGCGTGTTGCCGATGAGGAACGACAGGTTGAGCGCGTTGCCGAAGCCGTCGACGAAGCCGAACGACAGCAGCAACAGGACGATGAGCAGCGCGCCGACGACCGTGTCCCAGCGGACCGCGCGGGTGAGCGACTCAGGCACCGGCCTTCTCCTTCGCCATGGCGGACCTCCTGGGGGCCGACTTCTTCTTCAGGGCGGCGGCCACGCGCAGCGCCACGATCCGGTCGACGGCGATGGCGAGCAGCAGCAGGACGCCGTTGATGGCGAGCACCCACACGGAGCTGACGCCGAGTGCGGGCAGCACACTGTTGATCGAGGTGAGCAGCAGGGCGCCGAGGGCGGCGCCGTAGACGCTGCCGGAGCCTCCGGTGAAGGCGATGCCGCCGACCACCACGGCGCTGACGACGGTGAGTTCGTAGCCGTTGCCGGTGCCGGAGTCGACGTTGCCGAACCGGGCCAGGTACATCGCGCCGGCGAGTCCGGCGAGCGCTCCGCAGAAGGTGTACGCGGCCAGGATGCGCTTGCGGACCGGGATGCCGGCCAGCCGGGCCGCCTCCGGATTGGAGCCGAGGGCGTACAGCTCCCGCCCGCTGCCGTAGTGCTTGAGGTAGTAGCCCGTCGCCACGAGCACCACCAGCGCGATCACGGCGAGCCAGGGGATCGCGGAGATGCCGCCGGAGCCGAAGTCGACGAAGCCGCCGGGCAGATCGGCCGCGGTGATCTGGCGGGAGCCGACCCAGATGGAGTCGACGCCCCGGATGACGTACAGGGTGCCGAGGGTGACGACGAGGGCGGGGACCTGGCCGAGGCTCACGAGGAGACCGTTGAGCAGCCCGAGGCCGATGCCCAGCAGGACGGCGAGGAGGATCGCGACGACCGGGTTCCCGCCGCCCTGGAGGTAGGTTCCGGCGGCGAAGGCGCTGATGCCGAGCGTGGAGCCGACGGACAGGTCGACGTTGCGGCTGAGGACGACCAGTGACTGGCCGGTGGCGACGAGCACCAGGATCGTCGCGTTGAGGAGCAGGTCCTTGATGCCCTGCTCGGACAGGAACTCGCTGTTGCCCGCCTGGGTGACGGCGATCATCACCAGGAAGACGGCCAGGATGGCGAGTTCGCGCATCTTGAAGACCCGGTCGACCAGCCGGGTGCCGCTGGAGCGGGGTGCTCCGGTGACGGGGGTCTCGTCGGTGGTGACCGTCATGCGGCGGCCCTCCCGGTGGCTGCGGCCATCACGGTCTCCTCGGTGGCGTCGGCGCGGGGTATCTCGGCGGTGATCCGGCCCTCGTGCATCACGAGGACGCGGTCGGCCATGCCGAGGATCTCGGGCAGGTCGGAGGAGATCATCAGGACGGCGACCCCGTCGGCGGCCAGCTCGCCGAGCAGCCGGTGCACCTCGGCCTTGGTGCCGACGTCGATGCCCCGGGTGGGTTCGTCCACGATGAGCACCTGGGGGCCGGTGGCGAGCCACTTGGCGAGGACGACCTTCTGCTGGTTGCCGCCGGACAGGGTGGAGACGGCGTCCGCGATCCGGGCGTACTTCACCTGGAGCTTCACGGCCCAGTCCAGGGACCGGCTGCGTTCGGCGGTCCGGTGCACCAGCCCGGCCCGGGCGGTCGTACGGAGTCCGGTCAGGCCGATGTTCCGTTCGATGGACATGTCCATCACCAGGCCCTGGGCCCGCCGGTCCTCCGGCACGAGGGCGAGTCCGGCCGCCATCGCGGCGGACGGGGCGCCGTTCGTGAGCCGGCGCCCGCCGACCTCGACCTCGCCCGCGTCCCAGCGGTCGACGCCGAACACGGCCCGGGCCACCTCGGTGCGGCCGGCCCCGACCAGCCCCGCGAGGCCGACGATCTCTCCGCGCCGGACCTCGAAGGAGACGTCGGTGAAGACGCCCTCGCGGGTCAGCCGCCGCACGCTGAGCGCGACGTCGCCGACCTGGACCTGCTGCTTCGGGTAGAGCTCGGCCAGGTCGCGGCCGACCATGCGGCGGACCAGGTCGTCCTCGGTCATCCCGGCGAGCGGCTCGCTGGCGATCCAGGCGCCGTCCCGCAGCGTGGTGACCTGCTGGCAGATCGCGAAGATCTCCTCCAGCCGGTGCGAGATGAACAGCACGGCCGCGCCCTGTTCGCGCAGGGTGCGGACCACGCCGAAGAGGCGGGCCACCTCGCTGCCGGTGAGCGCGGCGGTCGGCTCGTCCATGATCAGGACCCGGGCGTCGAAGGACAGCGCCTTGGCGATCTCCACGATCTGCTGGTCGGCGATGGACAGGCCACGGGCCGGCCGGTCGGGGTCGAGGTCGACGCCGAGCCGCCGCATCAGGGCGGCCGTGGCCGCGTGGGTGGCCTTGTGGTCGATCCGGCCGAGGGCGCGCCGGGGCCGGCGGCCCATGAAGATGTTCTCGGCGATCGACAGGTCGGGGAAGAGCGTGGGCTCCTGGTAGATCACGGCGATGCCGGCGTCGCGGGCGTCGCCGGGGCCGTGGAAGACGACGGGCTCGCCGTCGAGCAGCACCTGACCGGTGTCCGGCCGGTGCACTCCGGCGAGGGTCTTGATCAGCGTCGACTTGCCCGCGCCGTTCTCTCCGGCGAGGGCGTGCACCTCGCCGGGCAGCAGCTCCAGGGAGACGTCCCTCAGGGCGCGTACGGCGCCGAAGGACTTCGAGACGCCCTTGAGTGCCAGCACCGGGGCCGGTCCCGTGTCAGGCGGGTGGGTCATGGGGGCTCCTCGACGACACCGGCGAAGGGGCCGCGAGGCCGCCACGGTGTCGTGAAAGGTTTCAAGTGGATTGCCGGGACCGTAGGCACCACAGTCATGTCACGTCAATGGGTCCGTGTCGAAAAACTTTCGATAGCCAAAGGTCACGGCCGGATCACGGAAGACGGGGTCCGCTGGAGTCCTTGACACCCCCGCGGTCGGCACCTAGCTTGCCGTTCTGAATCGTTTCACATTCGGCGTTCACATGCTCGGTCGTTCCGTCCGACATCCGCTCAGTCGTCCCCCCGACACCACAGGAGCCCCCAAGTGACCGACCTCGCCGCGGTGAAGGCCGCGCTCAAGACCCAGGCCGTCGAGACGCCGTCGTGGGCGTACGGGAACTCGGGCACCCGGTTCAAGGTGTTCGCCCAGGCCGGTGTGCCGCGCTCGCCCTGGGAGAAGCTGGAGGACGCGGCCCAGGTGCACGCCTTCACCGGCATCGCGCCGACGGTCGCCCTGCACATTCCGTGGGACACCGTGGAGGACTACGCGGCGCTCGCGAAGTACGCCGAGGAGCGCGGGGTGCGGCTGGGCGCGGTCAACTCCAACACCTTCCAGGACGACGACTACAAGCTGGGCAGCATCTGCCATCCGGACGCGGCGGTGCGGCGCAAGGCCGTCGACCACCTGCTGCGGTGCGTCGACATCATGGACGCCACCGGGTCACGGGACCTGAAGCTGTGGTTCGCCGACGGGACGAACTACCCCGGGCAGGACGACATCCGCGCCCGGCAGGACCGGCTGGCCGAGGGGCTGGCCGAGGTGTACGCCCGGCTGGGGGACGGCCAGCGGATGCTGCTGGAGTACAAGTTCTTCGAGCCGGCGTTCTACACGACCGACGTGCCGGACTGGGGGACCGCCTACGCGCACTGTCTGAAGCTCGGCGACAAGGCCCAGGTGGTCGTCGACACCGGGCACCACGCGCCGGGGACCAACATCGAGTTCATCGTGGCGCTGCTGCTGCGGGAGGGGAAGCTCGGCGGGTTCGACTTCAACTCGCGCTTCTACGCCGACGACGACCTGATGGTGGGGGCGGCCGACCCCTTCCAGCTCTTCCGGATCATGTACGAGGTGATCCGGGGCGGGGGGTTCACCTCCGACGTCGCGTTCATGCTCGACCAGTGCCACAACATCGAGGCGAAGATCCCGGCGATCATCCGGTCGGTCATGAATGTGCAGGAGGCCACCGCGAAGGCGCTGCTGGTCGATCGGGCGGCGCTGGCCCGGGCGCAGGCTTCCGGGGACGTACTGGGGGCCAATGCCGTGCTGATGGACGCGTACAACACGGATGTCCGGGGGCTCCTCGGCGAGGTCCGCCAGGAGTCGGGGCTGGACCCCGATCCGATGGGCGCGTACGCCCGGTCCGGGTGGGCCGAGCGGATCGTCGCCGAGCGGGTCGGGGGCGAGCAGGCCGGCTGGGGGGCGTGAAGCGTCTGCCTCTGAAGCGCCGTTGCGGGGTGCGGGTCCGTCGCGGCTCGTCGCGCCCACCCGGCGGAGCCGCGTATCGACACGGCCCCGCGCCCCTTCACCACGTCCCCTCTCCTGGAAAGAACCGGTAGTCATGACCACCCATCCCGAAGTCGACGCCCTCCTCGACCGCTCCCACCGGCTCGGCTCCGATCCCCGTAACACCAACTACGCCGGCGGGAACGCGTCGGCCAAGGGCAGCGCCACCGATCCCGTCACCGGGGGCGAGGTGGAGCTGATGTGGGTGAAGGGCTCCGGGGGCGACCTCGGCACGCTCACCGCATCGGGACTGGCCGTGCTGCGGCTGGACCGGCTGCGGGCCCTCGTGGACGTGTACCCCGGTGTCGAGCGCGAGGACGAGATGGTCGGCGCGTTCGACTACTGTCTGCACGGCAAGGGCGGGGCCGCGCCCTCCATCGACACCGCCATGCACGGTCTGGTGGACGCCCCGCACGTGGACCATCTGCATCCCGACTCGGGGATCGCGCTCGCGTGTGCGGCCGACGGGGAGAAGCTGACCGCCGAGTGCTTCGGGGACAGCGTGGTGTGGGTGCCGTGGCGGCGGCCCGGGTTCCAGCTCGGGCTGGACATCGCCGCGATCAAGGAGGCCAACCCGCAGGCCGTCGGGTGCGTTCTCGGCGGGCACGGGATCACCGCGTGGGGATCGACGTCCGAGGAGTGCGAGCGCAACTCGCTGCACATCATCCGGACCGCCGAGGCGTTCCTCGCCGAGAAGGGGAAGGCGGAGCCCTTCGGGCCGGTCGTCGAGGGGTACGAGGCCCTGCCCGAGGCCGAGCGGAGGGAGCGGGCCGCCGCGCTCGCGCCGTACATCCGGGGCCTGGCGTCCCAGGACCGGCCGCAGGTCGGGCACTTCACCGACTCCGAGGTCGTCCTCGACTTCCTCGCCCGCGCCGAGCACCCCCGGCTGGCCGCCCTCGGCACCTCCTGCCCCGACCACTTCCTGCGCACCAAGGTCCGGCCGCTCGTGCTGGACCTGCCGCCGGCCGCGCCGCTTGAGGACGCCGTCGCGCGGCTGCGGGAGCTGCACGCCGCCTACCGCGAGGAGTACGCCGCCTACTACCGGCGGCACGCCCTGCCCGACTCCCCCGCCATGCGCGGCGCCGACCCGGCCGTCGTGCTCGTCCCGGGTGTCGGCATGTTCAGCTTCGGCAAGGACAAGCAGACCGCCCGGGTGGCGGGCGAGTTCTACGTCAACGCCGTCAACGTCATGCGCGGGGCCGAGGCGGTGTCGTCGTACGCGCCGATCGAGGAAGCCGAGAAGTTCCGGATCGAGTACTGGGCGCTGGAGGAGGCCAAGCTCCAGCGGATGCCGAAGCCCAAGCCGCTCGCCACGCGCGTCGCGCTCGTGACGGGGGCCGGCAGCGGGATCGGGAAGGCCATCGCGCACCGGCTCGCGGCGGAGGGGGCGTGTGTCGTCGTCGCCGATCTGAACGGCGAGAACGCCGTGGCCGTCGCCGAGGAACTGGGCGGGCCGGACAAGGCCGTCGCCGTCACCGTGGACGTCACCGACGAGGAGCAGATCGCCGCCGCGTTCAAGGCGGCCTCCCTCGCCTTCGGCGGGGTGGACCTCGTCGTCAACAACGCCGGGATCTCCATCTCCAAGCCGCTGCTGGAGACGTCGGTCAAGGACTGGGACCTCCAGCACGACATCATGGCCCGCGGTTCCTTCCTCGTGTCGCGGGAGGCGGCGCGGGTGATGACCGTGCAGGGGCTGGGCGGCGACATCGTCTACATCGCCTCCAAGAACGCCGTGTTCGCCGGGCCCAACAACATCGCCTACTCCGCCACCAAGGCCGACCAGGCCCACCAGGTGCGGCTGCTGGCCGCCGAACTGGGTGAGCACGGGATCCGGGTGAACGGGGTCAACCCGGACGGTGTGGTGCGCGGGTCCGGGATCTTCGCCGGGGGCTGGGGGGCGCAGCGGGCCGCGGTGTACGGGGTGCCGGAGGAGAAGCTGGGCGAGTTCTACGCGCAGCGGACGATCCTGAAGCGGGAGGTGCTGCCCGAGCACGTGGCGAACGCGGTGTTCGCGCTCACGGGCGGGGACCTCACCCACACCACCGGACTGCACATCCCGGTCGACGCGGGTGTGGCGGCCGCGTTCCTGCGATGAGCGCAGACGTGAAGTCGTACGCCGCGGTCGATCTCGGCGCTTCCAGCGGGCGGGTGATGGTGGGGCGGGTGAGTGCGGACTCGGTGGAGCTGAGCGAGGCGCACCGGTTCCCCAACCGGCCGGTGCGCGTACCGGAGGGACTGCGCTGGGACATCCTGGCGCTCTATGGCGGTGTCCTCGACGGGCTCCGGGCGGCCGGTGCCCACTGCGGTGGACGGCTCGCCTCCGTGGGCATCGACAGCTGGGCCGTCGACTACGGCCTGCTGGACGCCGACGGGGCCCTGCTCGGCAACCCCGTGCACTATCGCGACGCCCGCACCGAGGGGGTCGCCGAGAAGGTGTGGGCGACCGTGCCGGCGGCGGAGCTGTACGCGGCGACGGGCATCCAGTACGCGCCGTTCAACACCCTCTACCAGCTCGTGGCCGCCCGCACCTCGGAGCAGTTCGCCCACGCCAGGCGGCTGTTGCTGGTCCCGGACCTGCTGGCGTACTGGCTCACCGGCGAGCAGGGCACCGAGCTGACCAACGCCTCCACCACCCAGCTCGTCGATCCCCGGACCCGGGACTGGTCGTACGAGGTCGCCGAGCGGCTGGGGATCGACCTCGGACTGTTCACGCCGCTGCGCCGGCCGGGTGATCCGGCCGGGACGCTGCGGCCGGAGGTGCTGGCGGAGACGGGCCTGACCGGTCCGGTGCCGGTGACGGCCGTCGGCTCGCACGACACCGCGTCGGCGGTGGCCGCCGTCCCGGCGACCGGGCAGCGCTTCGCCTACATCTGCACCGGCACCTGGTCCCTGGCCGGCCTGGAACTGTCCGCTCCGGTGCTCACCGAGGAGAGCCGGGCCGCGAACTTCACCAATGAGCTGGGGCTCGACGGCACCGTCCGCTATCTGCGCAACATCATGGGGCTGTGGCTGCTCCAGGAGTGCGTACGGGCCTGGGGCGAGCCGGATCTGGGAACGCTGTTGCGGGAGGCGGCCACCGTGCCGGCGCTGCGCTCGGTGGTGGACGCCGGGGACGAGGCGTTCCTGGCGCCGGGGCGGATGCCGGAGCGGATCGCCGAGGCGTGCCGCGCGTCGGGGCAGCCGGTGCCGGAAACCCGGGCCGCGACCACCCGCTGCATCCTCGACTCGCTGGCCCTCGCCCACCGGCGGGCCGTGCTGGACGCGCAGCGGCTGGCCGATCATCCGGTGGACGTGGTGTACCTGGTCGGCGGCGGCACCCGCAACGCGCTGCTGTGCCAGCTGACGGCCGACGCCTGCGGGCTGCCGGTGGTGGCCGGCGCCACCGAGGCGGCGGCCCTCGGCAACGTGCTCGTGCAGGCCCGCGCGGACGGGCTCGCCGGCGATCTCGCCGCCCTGCGCGGGCTGCTCACCCGGACCCAGCCGCTCACCCGGTACACGCCCCGCGGCGACACCGGCCCGTGGCGGGCGGCCCAGGCCCGGCTCGCCACGCGGTGAGCCGTGGTCTCCCGTCGGCGCCGCCCGCCGACTACCCTTCACTCGTCCGATGACCGACACCGAGGAGCCGCGATGCGTGTCGCCCTGTTCCTGACCTGTGTCAACGACACGCTGTATCCGGACACCGGCCGGGCCGTGGTGAAGCTGCTGACCAGACTGGGTGTCGACGTCGACTTCCCGATGGCGCAGACCTGCTGCGGCCAGGCCCACTACAACACCGGCTACCGGCATGAGGCCGAGCCGCTGGCCCGGCATTTCTCCGATGTCTTCGGGGAGTACGAGGCGATCGTGACCCCGTCCGGGTCGTGCGGGGCGATGGTGCGGGAGCTGTATCCCCGCATGGGCGAGCGGGCCCGGGCCGAGGGGCGCGGGGACGCGCTGGCGCGGACGCTGGCACCGGTGGTGCCGAAGACGTACGAGCTGACGGAGTTCCTGGTCGACGTGCTCGGGGTGACGGACGTCGGCGCCTACTACCCGCACACGGTGACCTACCACCCGACCTGCCACGGGCTGCGCGGGCTCGGGCTCGGCGACCGGCCGCGCCGGCTGCTCCAGGCCGTCAAGGGGCTGGAGCTGGTCGAGCTGCCGGGCGCGGAGGAGTGCTGCGGGTTCGGCGGCACGTTCGCGCTGAAGAACGCGGAGGTGTCGGCGGCGATGGGTGCCGACAAGGTGCGCAACGCCGAGTCGACCGGCGCGGAGGTGCTGTGCGCGGCCGACAACTCCTGCCTGATGCACCTCGGCGGCACGATGAGCCGGCTGCGCACGGGCATGCGGCCGGTGCACATCGCGGAGATCCTGGCGAGCACGGAGGAGGAACCGGCCGTATGACCGGAACGTATCTCGGCATGCCGGCCTTCCCGAAGGCCGCGCACGACGCCGTCCACAACCCCGTCCTGCGGGGCAACCTGCGGCACGCCACCCACACCATCCGCGCCAAACGGGCCAAGGCGGTGGGCGAGTTGCCCGACTGGGCGGCGCTGCGCGAGGCGGGCAGGCGGATCAAGGACCACACCCTGCGCCATCTCGACCGCTACCTCGTCCAGTTGGAGGAGTCGGTCACCGCGGCCGGCGGTACGGTCCACTGGGCGGCGGACGCCGCGGAGGCCAACCGGATCGTCGCCCGGCTGGTCAGGGAGACCGGCGAGTCGGAGGTCGTGAAGGTCAAGTCCATGGCCACGCAGGAGATCGGCCTCAATGAAGCCCTGGAGGCCGAGGGCATCCGCGCCTACGAGACCGACCTCGCCGAACTGATCGTGCAGTTGGGCAAGGACCGCCCCTCGCACATCCTGGTCCCGGCCATCCACCGCAACCGGGGCGAGATCCGCGACATCTTCCGCGCCGAGATGGGTGAGTGGGGCCGCCCGGCCCCGGAGGGTCTGACGGACACGCCCGCCGAACTCGCCGAGGCGGCCCGGCTGCACCTGCGGGAGAAGTTCCTGCGCGCCAAGGTCGGCGTCTCCGGCGCCAACTTCATGGTCGCCGAGACCGGCACGCTGGTCGTCGTGGAGTCCGAGGGCAACGGCCGGATGTGCCTGACCCTGCCGGAGACGCTCATCTCGGTCGTCGGCATCGAGAAGGTGGTGCCCACCTGGCGCGACCTGGAGGTCTTCCTCCAGACCCTCCCCCGCTCCTCCACCGCCGAGCGCATGAACCCGTACACCAGCATGTGGACGGGAACGACGGACGGCGACGGTCCGCGCGCCTTCCACCTGGTCCTGCTCGACAACGGCCGCACCGACACCCTCGCCGACCAGGTCGGCCGCCAGGCGCTGCGCTGCATCCGCTGCTCGGCCTGCCTGAACGTGTGCCCGGTGTACGAGCGGGCGGGCGGGCACGCGTACGGCTCGGTCTACCCGGGCCCCATCGGCGCCATCCTCAGCCCCCAGCTGAGGGGCACGGCGAGCGAGATCGACGCCTCCCTGCCGTACGCGTCGAGCCTGTGCGGGGCCTGCTACGAGGTGTGCCCGGTCGCCATCGACATCCCCGAGGTGCTGGTGCACCTGCGGGAGCGGGTGGTCGAGGGCGGTCCGGCGGTGCGGCAGGGCAACACGGTGGTGCTCCAGCCGGCGAAGGGGCACGCGGCCGAGCGGGCGGCGATGCGGGCGGCGCGCTGGGCGTTCACGCACCCCGGCGCCCTGCGCACGGGCCAGCGGCTGGCCTCCCGCACCCGCCGGCTGCACCCCCGTACCCTGCCCGGCCCCGGCCGGGCGTGGAGCGGCACCCGGGACCTGCCGGCCGTGCCGCCGGAACCGTTCCGGGACTGGTGGCAGCGCACGCGCGGCGGAAAGGACGGTGCGAAGTGAGCAGCAGGGAGCGGATCCTGGGCCGGGTGCGGCGCGCGCTCGCGGACGTGCCCGCGGACGAGGGGCCCTACGAGGAGGCCGTCCCCCGGGACTACCTGCGCGAGCACGGGCAGCGGACCACCGAGGAGACGGTGGAGCTGCTGGCGGAGAACCTGGTGGACTACCGGGCCGTCGTGCACCGCTGCGACGCGGAGGAGCTGCCGCTGCTCGTCATGCGGCTGCTGGCCGAGCGCGGCTCCCAGGAGGTGCTGGTCCCTCCCGGGCTGCCGCCGGAGTGGCTGTCCGCCGCCGATCCCGTGCGCGTCCACGACCGGGTGGCGGACACCGCCCAGCGGCTGGACCGGGTGGACAGTGTGGTGACGGGGTGTGCCGTGGCCGTCGCCGAGACCGGAACGATCGTGCTCGACGGCTCCCCCGACCAGGGCCGGCGGCGCATCTCGCTCGTCCCGGACCACCACATCTGTGTCGTGCGCGTCCCGGACCAGGTCGTCTCCTCCGTACCCCAGGCCCTCGAACGCCTCGACCCCACCCGCCCGTTGACCTGGATCTCGGGCCCGTCGGCCACCAGCGACATCGAACTGGACCGGGTGGAGGGCGTCCACGGCCCCCGCACCCTGGAGGTGATCCTGCTCGGCTGACCGCGCCCCCCGGGCGTCCGCCGGTCGGGGCACGCCGGAATGAAGCGTGCGGCGGCCTGCCGTACGTTGAGGAAATGATCCGGTTCGAGCAGGTGACCAAGCGGTATCCGGACGGTACGACGGCCGTGGACGGCCTCTCCTTCGAGGTGGCCGAGGGGGAGCTGGTCACGCTCGTCGGGCCCTCCGGGTGCGGCAAGACGACGACCATGATGATGGTGAACCGGCTCATCGAGCCGACCTCGGGCCGGATCCTCGTCGGCGGCGAGGACGTCGCGACGGTCGACCCGGTCCGGCTGCGCCGCCGGATCGGGTACGTCATCCAGCAGGTGGGCCTCTTCCCGCACCGCACCGTCCTGGACAACACCGCGACCGTGCCCGCGCTGCTCGGCTGGAAGCGGGCGAAGGCGCGGGCCCGGGCGGCCGAGCTGCTGGACCTGGTGGGGCTGGATCCGCAGGCCTACGGGCCGCGCTATCCGGAGCAGTTGTCCGGCGGGCAGCGGCAGCGGGTCGGCGTGGCGCGGGCGCTGGCCGCGGATCCGCCGGTGCTGCTGATGGACGAGCCGTTCGGCGCGGTCGACCCGGTGGTGCGGGAGCAGTTGCAGGACGAGTTCCTGCGGATGCAGGCGGCGGTGCGCAAGACGGTGCTGCTGGTCACGCACGACATCGAGGAGGCCGTCCGGCTCGGCGACCGGATCGCCGTGTACGGGCAGGGCCGCATCGAGCAGTTCGACACGCCGGGCGCGGTGCTGGGGGCGCCCGCGACGCCGTACGTCGCCTCCTTCGTGGGCGCGGACCGCGGGCTGAAGCGGCTGTCGGTCACCGCGATCGAGCCGGACGACCTGGAGCAGCCGCCCGTGGCCCGCCCGGAGGAGCCCGCCGCGCGGGCGCTGGAGCGGCTGCGGTCCGCGGGCGCCCGGTGGGCGGTGGTCCTGGACTCGGACGGTGACCTGCACGGCTGGGTCGGCGTCGAGGAACTGCCGGCGGGCGGCACGGTCGGGGACCTCGCCCACCGGATGACCGCCTGGGTGCCGGTCGGCGCGCCGCTGAAGCAGGCGTTCGGGGTGATGCTCCAGCACGACGCCGGGTGGGTCGCCGTGCTGGACGGGGCGCGGTTCCTCGGCGTGCTGACCCCGGCGAAGCTGCATGAGGCGCTGCGCCGTTCGGTGGACGCCGACGCGCGCGGGGTCACGCGGGGGCAGGTGCCGTTCGACTCGGTGGCGGACGCCTGACCGGGTCACTTCAGCAGGCCCTTGTCCTTCAGATAGGCGCGTGCCACGTCGGCGGGCAGCCGCCGCCAGCTGTCGACCTGCCGGTTCATGGCGGCCAGGTCCCCGGTGGTGAGGACGTCGCCCAGCCTGCCGAGCGCCTTCGCCACGCCGGCACCGCCCGCGCGGGAGCGGTTGACGACCGGGACGACATAGTCGGCGTTCTGCACACGCTTGTCGTCGGCGAGCAGGACCAGGCCGAAGGAGGCGAGGGTGGCGTCGGTGGTGGTGGTCAGCACCATCTGGTCGCGGCCTTCCTGCACGGCCCGCTTGGCCTGGGTGGTGCCGACACCCTTGGGATCGATGCCGGTGATGTGGATGCCGTACACCTTCTTCAGCCCGGGCGCGCAGTACGGCCGTCGCACGCATTCGTCGCCCGCCGCGAGGCGTACCTTCAGTCCGGAGGCGCCGAGGTCGCTGAGGGTCCTGAGGTGGTGCCGGCGGGCGTAGGCGGCGGTCACCGCGAAGGCGTTCTGGTCGACGGCCCGGCCGGGCGGGAGGACGGTGAGGCCGCGGGGGGCCGCGAGGGCGCGCAGGGCCTTCATCGTGGCGCCGAGGTCCGGCGAGCCGGCCGGGGGCGCGTCGGCGCCGTGGGTCTTGGCACTCAGCCAGTCGGCCAAGGTCGCCGCGTACTCGGGTACGACGTCGATCTGGCCAGACTCCAGGGCGGGTTCGTACAGCTCCCGGTTGGCGACCGTGAGGAGGGACGTCTTGTAGCCGGCCTGGTCGAGCAACTGGGCGTACATCTGGGCGAGCAGATCGCTCTCGGTGAAGCCGGCCGAGCCGATGGTCAGATGACGGCTGTCCCCGGGCGGAGCGGTGACCTGCCCGCGGCTCTCCAGGGACGGGCCGGTGGCACAGGCACCGAGCGCGAGAAGGGCGGCCGTGGCGAGTGCGGCACGGCGGCTGAGGAGAGCGGGCCGGGCGCGTGCCGTGCGGCGGCTGGGAAGGGTGGGGGCGGCAGGTGCCGTACGGCGTCTCATCGGCCGCCCCGGACCCAGGCCGGTGCCACTCGCTCGGCGATCTCGAAGACGCCCTCGACGAGCAGGGCGAACACCGCGACGAGCAGCGCGCCCGCGACCACCTGGGGCGTGCTGGCCAGGTTGAAGCCCGCTGTGATGATCCGGCCGAGGCCGCCGCCGCCCGCGAGCGCGGCGATCGTGGCGGTGGCGACGAGTTGGACGGCGGCGATGCGCACGCCGTTCAGCAGCAGGGGGAGCGAAAGGGGCAGTTCCACGTGAAACAGCAGCTGTCGGCCGGTCATGCCCATGCCCCGGGCGGCCTGGACGGCGTTCCGGTCGACCTCGCGCATGCCGACGTAGGCGTTGGTGAGCAGCGGCGGTACGGCGAACAGCACGAGGGCGACCACCGTGGGGCCGTCGCCCCACCTCCCGACCGGGGTCAGCAGGAGCAGGACCAGTACGGCGAAGGTGGGCACGGCCCGGCCGACGTTGGAGATGTTCACGGCGAGCGCGCCGCCCCTGCCGAGGTGGCCGAGGACGAGCGCGACGGGCAGCGCGATCAAACAGCTGAGGACCAGGCAGACGACGGTGAGCAGGAGGTGCTGGAGCAGCCGGTGCCGGATGCCGTCGTCGCCCGGCCAGTGCGCGGGGTCGGTGAGCCAGTCCCAGGCGGCGGTGAGGGTGCTCATGAACGGGCCGCCCGCGTCCAGGGGGTGATCAGCCGCTGTACGCCCAGCAGGAGCAGGTCGGCGGCGACGGCGATCAGCACGCACAACACGGACGCGGTGAGCACCTGCGCCTTGAAGTAGGTGTTCATGCCGGAGTAGATGAGGTTGCCGAGACCGCCGAAGCCGACGATCGCGCCGACCGTGAGCAGGGAGACCGCCGAGACGGTGGCGATGCGCAGGCCGGCCATCGCGGCGGGCAGGGCCAGGGGCAGTTCCACGGTGAGCAGCAGGCGGACGGGGCCGTAGCCGAGACCCCGCGCGGCCTGCCGGGTCTCCTCCGGGACCGCGCGCAGGCCGGCGAGGATGTTCCGGACGAGCAGGGTGAGCGAGTACAGCACCAGTCCGGCGACGACCAGGGTGGCCGAGAGGCCGTAGAGGGGCAGGAGCAGGGAGAACATGGCCAGCGACGGGATGGTGTAGAGGATCGTCGTCACGGCGAGGACCGGCCCGGCCGCCCAGCCCCAACGGCGGGCCAGCACCGCCAGCGGCAGCGCGATGACCAGGCCGATCAGGACGGACAGGAAGGTCAGCTGGAGGTGCTGGACGACCGCGTCGAGCAGGATCTGGCGGCGGGTGCTCAGATAGGCACCGCAGATCCACTCGTTCCGCGCGAGGCAGTCGTCCGGTGGCGCGCTCACGGGTCCATTGGACCGGACGGGCGAGGACGGCGGCGCGTTGTGGTGGCCCGGACGGGGGGCGCCCTGACGGTCCGCACCAGGGGGATGCGCCGTGGCGGCCCGGGTTCGTGTGCGCGCCGCACCGCATGCGCCTGCGTGACCTGCCGGCTCCCTGATCCGGACGACAGGGTCTAGCGGACTCCCGCCGCGTCCAGCAGGGCCGTCACCGTGGTCGTGGCGAGTGCGTCGTCCAGGTGTTCCACCCGGGCGCCGGCGCGTGCGCTGGCGCCGTCGAAGACCAGCAGGAGCTGGCGGGCGAGCAGCTCGGGATCCCGCGCGCCGCCCCGCTCCGCCTCCTCGCGGAAGGCGCTCAGCAGGGTCTCCTTGGCCTCGCGGGCGACCACGCTCGCCGGATGCTCGGGATCCTTCACCTCGACCAGCACGGCCAGGTAGGGGCAGCCGTGGTACTCGGGTTCCACGGAGCCCTTCTCCAGTTGTCCGAAGACGTACAGGATCCTCTCGCGCGGGGTCGCGGACGCTGGATCCGGGTGGGTCAGCCGGGCCTGGTACGCCGGCATCCGCCGCTCCAGGCTGGCGGCCAGCATGTCGTCCTTGCTCTCGAAGAGCTGGTACATCGACCGCTTGGAGACGCCCGCCTCCCGGCACAGCGCCTCGATGCCGATGGACACACCGTCGCGGTAGGAGAGCCGGGCGGCGACGTCGAGCAGCCTGTCACGGGGCGACGCCTTCTGTGTGCTGGTCATACCGCGAGACTACCGCGACGCCGGCACGGAGGATACCGATCGGTGTACACCATGGCGCGGAAGCTGAACAAGCGCTTAGATAGGAGATCGGAAGCCGTTCCTCCCGGACCCTGTCCCCGACCCCGCCGGAGGCCCCGTTGTTCACGTCCGTCGACGACGTCTCCGCCCGCCTCGCCGAGACCGGCTATCTCGCCTCCCCCGCCGTCGCCACGACCGTGTTCCTCGCCGCCCGGCTGGGCAAGCCGCTGCTGGTGGAGGGCCCCGCCGGGGTCGGCAAGACCGAGCTGGCCAAGGCCGTCGCCCAGGTGGCCGACGCCCGGCTGGTCCGGCTCCAGTGCTACGAGGGCGTGGACGAGTCCCGGGCGCTGTACGAGTGGAACCACGCCAAACAGCTGCTGCGCATCAGCGCGGGCCGCGGCGAGAGCTGGGACGAGAGCCGTACCGACATCTTCACCGAGGAGTTCCTGCTCCCCCGCCCGCTGCTGACCGCCATCCGCGGCGACGAGCCGACCGTGCTGCTCATCGACGAGACCGACAAGGCCGACGTCGAGATGGAGGGGCTGCTGCTGGAGGTGCTCAGCGACTTCCAGGTCACGGTCCCGGAGCTGGGCACGGTCACGGCGACCCGCCGCCCGTTCGTCGTCCTCACCTCCAACGCCGGCCGCGAGCTGTCCGAGGCGCTGCGCCGCCGCTGCCTGTTCCTGCACATCGGCTTCCCCGGGGAGGAGCTGGAGCGGCGGATCGTACGGCTGAAGGTGCCGGGCCTCGGCGCGGCGCTGACCGAGTCGGTGGTCCGGGTGGTCGGGGCGCTGCGCGCGATGGACCTGCGCAAGGTGCCGTCCGTCGCCGAGACCATCGACTGGGCCCGCACCCTGCTCGCCCTGGGCGCCGGCACGCTGGACGAGACCGTCGTACGGGACACCCTCGGGGTGATCCTCAAGCACCAGGACGACATCCAGAAGGCGGCGGCCAAGCTCGACCTGGACGCGCTGTGACCGACGTCGCGGACCGGATCACCGGCCTGGCCGCGGCGCTGCGCGCGCACGGGGTGCGGATCGGCACCGGGGAGACCGTGGACGCGGCCCGGGCGGTGGAGGCGCTGGGCCTCGCGGACCGGGAGCGCCTGCGTGAGGGGCTGGCGGCGACGCTGCTGCACGGACCGGGCCAACGGGCCCTGTTCGACCCGGTCTTCGACCTCTACTTCCCGCGCGGAGTCGGCGGTCCCGAGGACGCTCCCCGGGACCGGGAAGCCCTGCGCGACCGGCTGGCCGAGGCGCTGGCCGCCGACGACCGGGCGATGATGGCCCGGTTGGCGGCGGAGGCGGTCGACGGCCTGGGCGGGTACGGGAGTTCCCCGGGCTCGGACGGCTGGTCGGCGTACCAGACCCTGGACCGGCTGCGGCCCCAGACCCTGCTGGCCCGGGTGCGGGCCGACGTCCGGGGCCGGGACGGCAACGGCGGCGCCGGGTTCGCGGACCGGCTGCTGGACGACGAGATCCGCCGCCGCATCGAGGAGTTCCGGCGGCTGGTGGGGGCGGAGGCCCGGCGCCGGGTGGCCGAGCGGCGGGGGCGGGACGAGATCGCGCGGCGGGGTGTGCGGCCGACCGCCGACCGGGTCGACTTCCTGATCGCGAACCGGGAGCAGCTGACCGAACTCCGCCGCGCGGTCCAGCCGTTGGCGCGGAAGCTGGCCACCCGGCTCGCCGCGCGCCGCCGCCGGGCCGCGCGCGGCACGATCGACCTGCGCCGCACCCTGCGCTCCTCGCTGTCCACGGGGGGCGTGCCGATGCGGCCGGTGCTGCGGCGGCGCCGCCCGGTCCGGCCCGAACTGGTGCTGCTCTGCGATGTGTCGGGCTCGGTGTCCGGATTCTCGGACTTCACCATGCTCCTCGTGCAGGCGCTGCACGACCAGTTCGGCAAGGTGCGCGTGTTCGCGTTCGTCAACCGGCTCGACGAGGTCACCGGCCTGCTCGACCACGGCCGCGCCGACCCCGACGGGCTCAGCGCCCGCATCCGCGCCGAGGCCACGCTCACCGGCTGGCACGGCAGCAGCGACTACGGCGTGGCGCTGGGCGAGTTCGCCGAGCGGTACGGCGGTGCGGTGGGTCCGCGTACGACGGTGTTCGTCCTCGGTGACGCCCGCACGAACATGAGCGACCCGAACCTCCCCGCCGTACGCGAGCTGGCCCGGCGGGCCCGGCGCGTCTACTGGCTCAACCCCGAGCCGCACGACCGCTGGGGCACCGGCGACTCGGCCGCGCCCGCGTACGCCGAGCTGGTCGAGATGCACGAGTGCCGCACGGCGGCCCAGCTCAGCGCGCTGATAGCGGGCCTGCTGCCGGTGTGAGGCGGGGCACGTGACCCTGACCGGCTGATCCGCTCCGCGCACGGATCACGGGCCTTGCCGGTATGACGCGAGGTGCCCCGCCGTGATCGACTGACCCCACGCCGACACCGACTCAAGGACGTCCCCATGACCCACCCGCCCGTGCCGCTGGGCACCTTCCCCACCCCTCTGGAACCGGCGCCCCGGCTCGCCGCCGCGCTCGGGCTCGGGCCGGAGGACCTGTGGGTGAAGCGGGACGACCTGACCGGCCTGGGCGGCGGCGGCAACAAGATCCGCAAGCTGGAGTGGACGGTGGGCGCGGCCCTCGCCGAGGGCGCCGACACGCTCGTGACCACCGGTGCCCCGCAGAGCAACCACGCCCGGCTGACCGCCGCCGCGGGCGCCCGGCTCGGGCTGGACGCCGTCCTCGTCCTGCGCGGCACCCCGGGCGCCTCCCGCTCCGGGAACATCGCCCTGGACGGCCTGTTCGGGGCGCGGCTCGCCTGGGCGGGCGAGGTGGACCAGGCCGGGCTGGACGCGGCGGCGGCCGAGGTCTGCGCGCGTCTGCGGTCCGAGGGCGCCCGTCCGGCACTGATCCCGTTCGGCGGCTCCGGCGCGCTGGGAGCCAGGGGGTACGTACGCTGCGGCACGGAGCTGCGCGAGCAACTGCCGGGCCTGCGTACGGCGGTCGTGGCCCTCGGCTCGGGCGGCACGATGGCCGGGCTGGTCGCGGCCCTGGGCAGCGGGTCGGTCCTCGGCGTCGACGTGGGCGCGCTGACCGACCCGGCCGCGGCGGTCGCGGAGTTCGCCGCACCGCTCACGGCGGAGGCGGTCACGCCGGACACCCTGCGGATCCGCCGGGACCAGGTGGGCGCCGGCTACGCGACCCTGACCGCCCCGGTACGCGAAGCCCTCCGCCTCGCCGCCCGCACCGAGGGCCTGGTCCTCGACCCCGTCTACACCGGCCGCGCCCTGGCCGGCCTGCACGCCGCGGTCCGCGACGGCACCGTCCGCCCGGGGGAGCGGACGGTCTTCCTCCACACCGGCGGCCTGCCGGGCCTGTTCGGCCACACGGACACGATCGCCTTCGCGGAGGAGGGGGCGCGGGTCTTCGACGTGTAGACCGACTCCGCCGGACCGCTTCCGGGGCGGCCCGGCGGGGCAAGGAGACGGGCGGACGGATTCGGCGCGCGGCTAACCCTTGGCGTACTCGTTCGCCATCGTCCCGGCGAAGTCGTACAGCACGACCTGCTCGTCGCCGACCACCCAGGCGTCGTGGCCGGGCGGGAGGACGAAGACGTCGCCGGGGCCGATCTCGCTCTCGCCGCCGTCGTCCATGCGGATGTGCATCCGGCCCCGCACCACGTACCCGTTGTGGTGGACCATGCAGCTCTCGGTGCCCGCGATCGGCGCCACGCTCTCCGACCAGCGCCACCCGGGTTCGAACGTGCCCACCGCGAAGTCGAGCCCGGTCAGGTGGAGGGCTTCGAGGTGGCCGCGGGGGAAGTCGCGCCGTTCGTCCGGCTTCTCGACCGTCTTCACTTCCAGCATGACGGTGTCCTCCCTTCCGGCCGCTGACCGCGGCCGGGGCCGGCCTCCGCCCCCCGGCGGCCTCGGACGGCACCGGCGCTGCGGCGGCGGCCGTACCCCACAGCACCATCGTCGGCCCCGCAACCCCGCATCGCCATCCAGGGAGCAGGGGACAACGATGTCAGCAGCACCGGCCGACGGCCCGTGGACAGGTCACTGATTACCCTGGCACGGTGACAGCCGGCGATCCACCGTCGATCGCGACGGACGACCTCGACGACCCGCCCCTGCGCCCCCTGCCCGAGCGGGCCGCCCTGCTGCTGGAGCAAGTCGACGCACCACCACGGCTGGTGGCCCACCTGCGAGCGGTGCACGATGTCGCGGCACAGCTCCTGGCGTGGGTACGACCGCGCTGTCCGCGGCTGGAGCTGAACGCGGAGGCGGTGCTGTTCGGTGCCGCCACGCACGACATCGGCAAGGTCCTGCACCCGGCCGAGCTGTCCGGTCCGGGCGCGCGACACGAGGCGGCGGGACGGGAGTTGCTGCTGGAGCACGGTGTGCCGGCCGGCCTCGCCCGGTTCGCCGGCACCCACGCGTCCTGGACGGCTCCCGGGACCGGCGCGGAGGACCTGCTGGTGAGCCTGGCCGACAAGGTCTGGAAGAACAAGCGCGTCCCGGAGCTGGAGGACCTGGTGGTGGCGCGGCTGGCCGAGGCCGACGGACGGCCCGCCTGGCGGTGGTTCATGGAGCTGGACGAAGCCCTCACCGCCGTCGGGGAGGACGCGGACCGTAGGCTGGCGTACCAGATGTCCCACCCTCTCGGCCGAAGGTGACCATGTTCGCGCCCCCTCTAGGTGCCGACGGCGCCCAACTGTGTCCTCTCCATCCCTGGCAGGCCGCGGAGTTCCTCGCCCACGTGGACCGGGGCCGGGAGTTCATCGGCCGGTTCAACGGACTGCCGGACGTGGTCACGGATCTCGCCGCCGGCCGGGCGTTCCTGGAGGCGTACGCCGAGAAGGAGGCGGCCGACGCGGGGCTCATCCGGGCGATCCGCCTCGACGGCACCCTGGTGGGGGCGGTCATCCTGCGCCGGATGGACGTGCCGCAGGGGACGGCGGAGGCGGGCTGCTGGCTGGAACCGGCCGCGGTGGGCCGCGGTCTGGTGACCCGGACGGCACGCCTGCTCATCGACTGGGCGATCCGGGAGCGGGGCATCCACCGCGTCGAGTGGTGGGTGTCGGCCGGCAACGCGCCCAGCATCGCGGTCGCCCGCCGGCTCGGCATGCGCAAGGAGGCCGTGCTGCGGGAGAGCTACCTCCACCGGGGCGAGCGGCACGACGAGGAGATCTGGTCGGTCCTGGCCCCGGAGTGGACGGCCGGCCCGGGAGCCACCCCGTCCTGACGACCCCGTCCACCCGCCTACCAGCTGCGCGCCGCCCGCAGCAGGAGGGCACGAACGCGGGCCACGTCGGGGTTGTCGGAGGCGCCGGGGCGCTGGACGAGGAAGCCGGTGTTGATCGGCGGGTCCTCCGGTTCCAGCAGCGCGACGAGCGCGCCGGAGGCCAGGAGGTCCTGGCACAGATAGCGGGGCAGCACGCTGAACCCGGCGCCGGCGACCACGGCCGCGAGCACCCCGCGCAGATCGGGGACGGTCACGGCGGCGGTACGCGACAGACGCCGGCCGAAGACGTGCCGCCAGTACCGGCGGGCGATCGGCAGATCCTCGGCGTAGGTGATGAGCGGAACCTCGTGCAGCACGGCGGGGTCGAAGGAGCCCGGCGCGGCGAACGACCGCCCGCCGGCGTTCCGCCCGGTGGGCCCCTGGGCCTCGGCGCCCCGCATGGTGGGCCCTTGACGCTCGGTGGCCTGCATGGCGGGCCCCAGACCCTCGGCGTCCCGCCCGGCGGATCCTTGACGCTCGGCGCCCTGCCCGGCGAGCCCTTGGTCCTCGGCGCCCTGCCCGGCGGCCCCTTGATTTTCGCTGCCCCGCAGGGCGGATCCTTGACGCTCGCTGCCCTGCCCTGCGGACCCCAGACCCTCGGCGCCCGGCCGGGCAGACCCCACACCCTCAGCGCCCAGCCCGGCCGGGCCCTGTCCGGGGACCTCGTCCTCGGTCTCCGATGCGACGACCCCGTCGGTGTCCGTATCCCGCACGGCAACCCCACGCCCCTCGGTCTTCCGCCCGGCGGCCCCCTCTCCCCCGTTCTCCCGAGCAGGTCCGCGCCCCAGCAGCCGCTCGGCCCAGATCGGGGCCGCGACCAGTACGAACTCCTCGTCGGTGAGCGGGACGGCGTGCACCGTACGGCCGCGTGGGCGGGTGGTGGCGATCACCAGATCGTGGCGGCCGGCCCGCAGTTCGTCCAGCAGCGGATCGGTCAGCCCGGTCGCCACCCGCAGCCGTACGCCCTCCGCGATCAGCGGCGCGAGGGCCGGCAGGGCCCGGGTGCACAGGAGTTCCGCCGGGCCGGCCAGATGGACGGGCTCGGCTCGGGCCCCGGCCTGCGGGGTGGGACCGGCGACGACGGCCAGCTCGTCCAGGGGCGCGGCGATCCGGGCCGCCAGCTCGTCGGCCACCGGGGTCGGCGTCACACCGCGCGGCAGCCGTTCGAACAGCTCCCGGCCGGTCTGCCGTTCCAGTGCGCGCATCTGCGTCGTCACCGTGGGCTGTGACAGTCCGAGCAGCCGGGCGGCGCCGGTGAAGGAACCGGAGCGGTACACCGCGAGGAAGGTGCGCAGCAGGTTCAGGTCGAGGGAAGCGGGGGAAGCGGTCTCCACGGGTCCGAGTATGGCTGCCGCGTATTCCCCGGCCGCCATAGGAAACCCAATGTCAGCCATTCGGTGCTTCATTGGATGCCTATGGGCCGACTCGCCTACGTTCGTTCTCGCAGGCCCGAACCGCCGCATCCGCGGCCCCGAGCCGCCTGTGGACGCAAGCCTTCTGGAGAGAGAACCCCATGTCGAAGATCCTGTTCGTGATGACCGGCGCCGATCACTGGACGCTCGCCGACGGCACCGCGCACCCGACCGGCTTCTGGGCCGAGGAGGCCGTGGTCCCCTACCGGGCCGTCAAGGCCGCCGGTCACGAGGTCGTCGTCGCCACGCCGGGCGGCGTGGTGCCGCCGGTCGACCGGGCGAGCCTGGCCGCCCAGGTCAACGGCGGCCAGGAGAAGGCCGACGAGATCGCCCGCGCGCTGGAGGAGATGACCGAGCTGCGGACGCCGGTGAAGCTCGCGGAGGTGGACCTCGCCGAGTTCGCCGCCGTGTTCTACCCGGGCGGGCACGGCCCCATGGAGGACCTGGCCGTGGACGCCGAGTCGGGCCGGCTGCTGGTGGCGGCCCTGGACTCGGGCAGGCCGCTGGCCGTGGTCTGCCACGGTCCGGCCGCCCTGCTCGCCGCGGTCCGCTCCGACGGCGGCAACGCCTTCGCCGGCTACCGCGCGGCGGCCTTCACCAACGAGGAGGAGACCCAGGGCGGTCTCGCCGGACAGGCCAAGTGGCTGCTCCAGGACCGGCTGACCGAGGCGGGCGTCGAAGTGCGGGCGGGTGAGCCGTGGGCGCCGCACGTCGTGGTGGACCGCAACCTGATCACCGGCCAGAACCCGGCCTCCTCGGCCCCGGTCGCCGAGGAACTGCTGAAGCACCTGGGCTGAGACCCCTCGGGCCGGGGTGGACGGTCGCTCGCGAGTGGCGGGAAACGGGTGGCGGAAAATTCGCCGGACGTCACCCGCAACCTCGCCCGGGGTCGGACGTCTGTCGGGGTGGAGGCCTCCACCCCGTCCAGTTGTCCGACCCTGAGCGACCGAAGGAACACATGTCCGTACACCGTGCCCCGCGCCCGAACCGCACCCACCGGCTGCGCGCCGCGCTGGGGGTCTCCGCCGTAGGCGCGGCCCTGGCCGTCGCCGGCACCCTGACCGCCCAGGCGGCCCAGGACGACGGCCCGGCCGCGACCGACAGCCGCCCCGCCCACCCCACGGCCCACTCCCAAAGTGCCGCCGCCCCGGCCCCGGCCCCGGCGCGTGACCAGGCGCCCCCGTCCCCGGTCCCGTCGCCGGTCCGTACGGGAACGCCGTCCCCGGTCCCGTCGCCGGTGCGCACGGGAACCCCGTCCCCCGTCCCCTCCCCCGTACGCACGACGAGCCCCGCACCGGCACCGGCCACGCCTTCCCCGGTGCCCGCCACCCCCGGACCGGCCGCCCCGAGCCCGGTGCCGTCCACCGCTGCTCCCGCGCCCCAGCACCCGGCACCCGCTCCGGAACACGCGCGTCCGGCGCCCGTACCGCACCACCGTCACGCCACGCCGGCACCGGTTCCGCAGCAGCACTGAGGCAGGGCCGGTGCGGGGGAGCCGTCGCGCGGCGGCTCCCCCGCACCCGGCTCCGGGAGATCCATGACGACAGCGACACCACCGGCGACGGCCGTGCCCTGGGAGCGGCCCGCGTCCTGGCGACGCCTGACAGCAGCGCTGCGGGCCCGCCTCCTCGCCCGCACTCGCGCGGGTACGACACAGGCCGCGCCCGGCACCGAGCCACGTACCGGCACCCGGACCACCGTGGAAGCCGGGCGGCCACCGGGCATCGAGGAGTTGTACCACCACCGCCGGCTGTCCCTGGTGCGCCTTGCGGTGCTGCTGGTGGACGACCTGCCCACGGCCGAGGACGTCGTACAGGACGCGTTCACCGCGCTGTTCCGGCGGCACGGGCACCGGCTCGCGCGGCTGGACGACCCGGAGGCGTATCTGCGGACCAGCGTCGTCAACGCGGCCCGCTCGGTGCTGCGCCGGCGCAGGACCGCACGGGCGCACACCCCCGTCCCCGAGGGGCACGCGCCCGCCCCCGAGGAGGACGTGTTGCTGCACGAGGACCACCGGGAGGTGCTGGCGGCGCTGGGCACGCTGACCCGGCGGCAGCGGGAGGTGCTGGTGCTGCGCTACTGGTCGCATCTGACCGAGGCCGAGATCGCGACGACGCTCGGTCTGTCGCGCGGTGCCGTCAAGTCCACGGCCAGCAGGGCGCTGGACGCCCTGGGCCGACGTCTGGAGGGGCTGCGATGAACGAGTCCGGTACGGGGAGCACGGCGACGCCGGTGGAGGAGCGGCTGCGGGCCGCACTGGCCGCGCGGGCGCACTCCGTCGGCCCGGCCGACCTGCGGCCCCTGCGCCCGCCGACCGGGCCGGTGCGGTCCCGGCGGGTCCTGGTGCGCCGGGCGGTGGCGGGCGTGCTGGTCCTGGCCGCCGTGGCCGCGCTGGTGTTCCTCTCGGTGCGCCGGGAACCGGCCCGTCCGGTCGAGCCGGCCCGGTCCCCGCATCCACCGATCGGCACCCCGTCCCCCGTCCCGAGCCCGGTGAGCCCGTCCACGCCCCAGCCGTCCCCGAGCGCGCGACAACCGTGAACCCACCCGCGCGGCTCCTCCACGAGGGAACGCGGGGCGCTGGGCGCTGGGCCGGGCGGCATGACCTGTGGGTGACGAAGCCGCCGCCCCGGTCGGCAGCCGGCGCCTTCACCATTCCCACCCCTGACTGCGTCGAGCGCACAAAGGCGTCGAACAGGAGTCCCTCGTACCCCGATATCGACGCCTCCTCGAACAGCGCGTCCACCCACGCGAGTTGGACGTTGAGGAGATGAGGCGCCGCGCCCCGGCTTGCCCGGCGGCAGGATGCCGCCGGGTCGCCGTCCACCCGGTCGTGCGACGACCCGTCCCGCGCACGACCACATTCCTCGGGCACCGAGGTTGACACCCGGGAAACGACCTTCATACCCTCTTCCAGGAATTCGAACGGTATTCGATATACCGAACAACTGTCTCTACCGCTGCAAGGCAAGGCTTGCGCGCGCCGGCTCCGCTGGTTCCACTCATGCACCCGCACCGCACGTATCTCCGGAACGCCACGGTCGGAGCAGCGTGGCGTCCGTTGTCGCAGAGGAGACTGTCATGTCGGAACTCCCCCGCCGCGATGTCCTGCGGTTGACCGCACTCACCACCGCGATACCGGCGTTCCAGGCTCTGTTCCCGACGGCGGCCGGCGCGGCGACACCCACGACGCCGAACGAGCGGCCGGAACTTCCGCAGCCGGCGCCGTGGAGGGCCACCGTCTCCCCACGCCCACGCCCACGCCCACGCCCACGCCCTCGTCCTGGATCGTCAAGCCCTTCGACCACACACGTGTGACGCTCGCACCGAGCCTCTTCACCGAGAACCGCGACCGGGTCCTGAACTTCCTGCGCGCCTACCCGGCCGATCGCATGCTCGCCGTCTTCCGCACCAACGCGGGACTGGACACCCACGGCGCCCAGCCACCCGGCGGCTGGGAGACCGCGGACGGCAATCTCAGGGGCCACTACGCCGGGCACTACCTCAGCGCCCTCTGCCTCGCGTACGCCGGAACCGGCGAGCAGGTCTACAAGGACAAGGCCGACCACATGGTCGGCGCGCTCGGCGAGTGTCAGGACGCACTGGCCGCGCTGGTCGGCACGGACGACCCCGCGGCGCCGAGCCGCGCCGGCTACCTGGCCGCGTATCCCGAAACGCAGTTCGCGCTGCTGGAGCAGTACGCCACCTACCCCCGGATCTGGGCGCCCTGGTACACCTGCCACATGATCATGCGCGGCCTGCTCGACGCCTACCAGCACACGGGCAGCGAGCGGGCGTTCCGGATCGTCCAGGGCATGGGCGACTGGGCGTACAGCAGGCTCGGCCACCTGCCCAGGACCCAGCTCGACCGGATGTGGAAGATCTACATCGCGGGCGAGTACAACGCGATGCCCGTGGTGATGGCCGACCTGTACGCCCACACCGGCGACGAGAAGTACCTGACGACCGCCAAGTGCTTCGACAACACCTACCTGTTCGAGGCCGCCGTGGCCGACCGGGACACCCTCGACGGGGAACACGCCAACCAGCACATCCCCCAGTACCAGGGGTACTTGGAGATCTACGAACAGACCGGGGAACAGCAGTACTTCACCGCCGCCGGCAATTTCTGGGACATGGTGGTACCGCACCGCACATATGTCGACGGCGGCATGGCGGGTTCAGGGGAGATGTTCGGTGCCCGGGACGTCATCGCCGCGACCATCCAGCGGGACAACGCCGAGACCTGCTGCGTGTACAACATGCTCAAACTGAGCCGAAGCCTGTTCTTCCACACGGCCGACCCGAAGTACATGCAGTACTACGAGCGGAGCCTGTACGGCCAGATCCTCAGCTCACGACGGAACACATCGAGCGACACCGACCCGTTGCTGACCTACTTCGTACCGGTGAATCCGGGCGCCCGGCGGTCCTACGGAAACCTCGGCACCTGCTGCGGCGGCACGGGGCTCGAAACCCACGCGAAGTTCCAGGACTCCGTCTACTTCAGCTCCACGGACGGGTCCACCCTCTATGTGAACCTCTACCTCGCGTCGACCCTCGACTGGCCGGAGCGCGGGCTGACCGTCACCCAGTCCACCGACTACCCGACCGACCCGGCCGGCACCAGCACCTTGACCATCACCGGGAACGCACAGCTCGACCTGAGACTCCGTGTCCCCTACTGGGCCGAGCGCGGCTTCACCGTACGGCTCAACGGAGTCCCGCAGCCCGTCGCCGCCGCGCCCGGCACCTACGTCTCGCTGAACCGGCGCTGGCGGACCGGGGACCGGGTGGAGATCGCCGCGCCGTTCACCCTGCGCATCGAACGCGCTCCGGACGACCCGGCGACCCAGGCCGTCGCCTACGGCCCCCTGCCGCTCGTGATCCGGAGCCCGGCCACGGAGTACCAGAACCTCACTCTGTACCGGGACTACCCCCTCAGTCGTGACCTGAGCCGGGTGATCCGCCCCACGGGGGAGCCGATGACGTTCACCGCTGACGGCCTGACCCTGGCCCCCTTCCACATCAACACCACCGCGAGCTACCACATGTACTTCAAGCGCGCCGAACCCGCGATCGTCTTCGGCGCCACGGACACCGGTGTCGAGAACCGCACCAACAGCGCGGGACTGACATTCCTCGACGAGGTATGGGATCGGGGCCCGTTCCGCAACCGGGGCGGACTGGTGCGGGCGGTGACCGACGTCGCCGACGAACGCACCGCCGCGGGAGACCTGACGCAGACCCAGCGCCGGGTACTGATCGAAGCCGCAGCCCGAGCGCAGTTCCCCTCCTGACCCTGTGCGCCGGACGCGCCCTCGGCCGAAGGTCCCGACGACTCGGCCCACGCATCCGGCGCGGTCGTCCGGGTCGTCGGACGTTCTGCCGCCCAACTGCTCCCGGTACGACGCCGGCAGAGCGGCACCGCCCCCGATGTCGGTCGCGGGGTCGTCGCCCGCTCGGCCGTGGCCGACGTACTCCGGATGCGAGGCGGTGCGGCCCATGGCACATTGGGTGTGAGGGCCGTGCGCCAGGCCCTGTGGCCGCCGGTGCCCGAGGACTTCGGATGACACCGCTCAGCAGGTCATCACTCGTACCGTTGTCGCTGTCGCGGTCACGTCCCGGCTCAAGAACTGTGGGTATGGGTATGCACCGAACGCACTCGCTTCGTTACGCGGCTGTCGCGGCCGGCGTCTCGTTCGCCGTCTCCGCGCTCCTCCCGACACACGCCTACGCCATGGGTCTGCCGACGGCAGCAGCCTCGTCGGCCGCTTCCAAACCCACCATCGTGCTGGTCCACGGCGCCTGGGCCGACGCCTCCAGCTGGAACGGCGAGGTCAAGATCCTCCGCGGTGAGGGCTACCAGGTACGTGCCATCGCCAATCCCCTCCAGAACCTCACCACCGACTCACAGACGATCGCCGACTTCCTCAAGACGGTGCGCGGTCCGGTGGTGCTCGTCGGGCACTCCTACGGGGGAAGTGTCATCACCAACGCCGCCGCGGAGACCAAGAACGTCAAGGCCCTGGTCTACGTGGACGCCGCCGCGCCCGCCGTCGGCGAGACCAACGGGTCCCTGAGCGGCTCCAACTCGGCACTGAACGCGCCACCCAGCACGCTGTTCGACACCGCCGCATACCCTCAGGCGCCGTCCGGGGCGAAGAACCTTTATCTCAAGAAGAACATCTTCGTCAGGGACTTCGCCAGTGACCTGCCCACCAACCAGGCCGAGAACCTGTGGGCAACGCAGCGGGCCGCCTCGACGGCCGCGTTCAACACGCCGTCGAAGCACGCGGCCTGGAAGACGATCCCGTCCTGGTACTTCATCAGTTCAGGCGACCGGATCATCACCCCGAAGTCGGAAGAGCGCATGGCTCGTCGCGCCCACGCGAAGACGACCGTCTTCCGGGGCGGGTCACACCTGACCCTGATCTCGCACCCTGACGCGGTGGCCAAGGTCATCAGCACAGCGGCCCGCTCCGTCGGCTGACCCGTCACTCCCACCAGTGCGCCTGGGCCCTGGGGGTGAGGACGATCAGGCGTGCCCGGCGCGGGGTGAGGCGGGGGGCTGGGAGAGGACGGGTGGGACGAAGGCCTCGCGGCGTGCGCGCCAGTACCGCTCGGTGTCCGGGCCCTCGGGGGAGCCGACGCCAGTCTCCGGCAGGTACTCCGCCACCTTCCACGTGTACTGGTCCGGCCTGGCGCCGGAGGCGTCCGCCGCCGCACGCAGGTAGAGCGGGACCACTTCGGCGCGCATCCGCTCCTGGCCCACGGCTGCCGCGACGTGGGCGCGGGACGGCACGTCGCTCCCCAACGTGAAGTGCGCGATCCCGAGGTGCAGGAACGCGTCGAGAACGGCCCGCAGGTACTGTCCGGTGCCCGATCCGTTGTCGGCGGCCGGGTCGAACACGGCCAGCGCGGCGTCGGCCTCGCCGCGCAGCGCCAGGGCCCGCCCCTCCGCGACCAGCTCGTCCACCCCCGCGGGGCGGACCGGGCGGCCGGCCCGGCCGCACTCGGCTTCCCATGCCCGGCGTTGTTCGACCACGAGCGAGGCGAAGGACAGGTACGCGTCGCTGAGGAGGCCCCAACTCGACCAGGTGTAGGCGGCCCACGCGCCGCCCTGTCTCGTGCCCTTGTCCCGCGAGGCAGGGGTCTTCGGATGCGCGACCGGTAGTGGTCGCCCGCCAGGTGCAGGACCGTGTGCGGCAGGTCGTCATCCGCGCCCTCGACGGTCGGCAGGTATGCGGTGAACGAGCCGCCGTCACGCACCGCCGTGACCTTCACGTCGAAGGAGCACGCGGCGAGCGCGGGCAGCACATCGTGGAGATCACACCGGGCACGCTGTGCGTACGGGACGCGCAGGTACCGCGCGAGTTCTCCTACCGGACCGGTACACGGGCCCAGGTACTGCTGGTGCCGTCCGAAGCGCTGGCCGACGCGGGGCTCGGTCAGTTGCCGGCACTCACGCTCGTGTCCCCGAACACCCCCGAGGCGCGACTGTTGCCGCGGCAGCTCCATCTCATCGGCGAGACACGCGGCGGGCTGGGTCCGGCAGGCGTCCGCGACACTCGGCAGTCTGTGTCGCAGTTGCTCGGGAAGCACACTGTCTCCGCCGTAGCGGCTCGATGGCACTTCGCCGATATGAGTCATTTCAGCCGGACCTTCAAGCGGCACTTCGGCGAGACACCCAGCTCGCTCGCTCACTGACGCGCTGAAATCGCCACCGGCTACGACGGGACTGCTGGTTGGCTGTGTAGGCGCAGTACCGGATCCGGAGACGAGCGCCGTCGGCCGAGCTCGGTCCGCCGGCGTCGAGGCAGCGGCCGGACTGAGGGTTCCGCAACGCGTGGCGGACCATGCCGTAGGTCCACAGCTGGACCGGGTTTCCGGTCGACCGTGCCGCCTTCGGCGTCGTGGACGCACTTGCCGCCATAGCCCGGTGACTGGTCCAGTGGGTGCTGTCGGGGACGCCGGTCGCCAGCCCCGTAAGGCATGGCCGAGCCGGGAATGTAGCCGCGGATGTCGACCGCGACGTAGTTGTCAGAAGTCCGCCCTGTCGGCAAAGGGCTGGCACATCGGCAGATTGCAGATGCGGTTGTCCTCGTCGACCCAGCCGCCCGTGAAGGGGCTTGCTGGTATCGCGAACGCCACTGCGGCGCTTTGGAGGCGGAATGCGCGTCGCACGCGGCTCGGCCGCCGGCCACTGAGGCGCCGCAGCCCGTCTCCTTGTGCTCCGGGCCTCAATTGGGAGCGATGTCCAAGAAGCGACCCAAGTCGCCCGCTGCTCGGCCATGACGGCGGCAGAGTCCAGCAGGAATGATCAGAAGAACTCACTGGCCGCTATCGGCTAGTTGCCCCGCACGCCCCTGCCGTACGGCGACAGGCGGCCGACAACATCGCAACAGGGCACACATCGGAAGAAGTACGGGAAGTGCAGCGCCAACCGTATGAATCTGAAGGCCACGGGACGGGAAGTGCGCGCATTCCGGCGTAACCTTCAGGCGCTGAGTTCCGGGCCGCGCTCACGCTCATGCCGAAGCGGCTCACTCGGCGGTAAGCGCACATCAGGAATGGCATTCCTGGTGCTGTACATGGCGACGAGCCCGAATACCAGTGAAGCCGGACATCAGCCGGGACTTCACGCCGCGGGCGGACAAGCCGCGGCAGAAACGCCATACCAGGGAGCAGAGAGCACGTGGCAGTACACAAGAGGCGGAACTTCTTGGGAATCGCCGGAGGTGCCGTGGCCGGCACGGCGGTCTACGGAGGGGCGAACCTGCTGGCCGGCGGAGCAACCGAAGCCGAGGCTTCGGAGGACATCTCCGCGCGGCTCACCGGCGGCGAGGGGCACGATCTCAAGGGCGCCTCGACGCCACGGGTCACCGAGCTGACGCCGTTCAGGGACAAGCTGCCGATCCCGCCCACTCTGAAGCCCTCGAACCGGGGCACCACCGAGGTGCGCCTCGTCGAGAAGAACGTGCGTCTGCACTCGCAGCTCCCCGCGACCCGCATGTGGACGTACGAGGGCTACTTCCCCGGCCCGACCATCGAGGCCCGGCGCGGTCAGAAGGTCCGGCTGGCCTGGCGTAACGAGCTCACCGGCACCATCCCCGTCAAGGGCGTCTTCGTGGAGCCCCAGGGCCCGCCGCCGGGCTACCCGGCACTGAACACCCCCGGTTCGGACGGCGCGAAGGAACGGCCCGAGGTGGCCGCGCTGACCGCCTGGACCTCCGTCCACCTGCACGGCGGCCGGCAGCACGCGATCTCCGACGGCGTGCCGGACTCGGGCGTGACCCGCGGCAGCGCACAGCTCGCCGAGTACACCAACGACATGGCCGCGGCGCACCTCTTCTACCACGACCACGCCATGCCGGTGACCGCCCTCAACGTGATGGCCGGCCTGTTCGGCAACTACATCGTCCGGGACGAGGAGGAGGACCGTCTCCACCTGCCCTGCGGCCGGTACGAGATCCCGCTGGCCATCACCGACGTCAACTTCGACACCGACGCCCAGGGGCGGATCGACGGACGGCTCCTCGCCAAGCGAGTCCAGACCGAGCCCACCGTCCCCGGCGTGATGACGTCCGCGCTGCATTTCCAGGGCCCGTACACCATGGTCAACGGCCGGGTGTGGCCCTACCTCGACGTGGAGGCCACGGCCTACCGCTTCCGCGTGGTGAACGCCTCCAACGCCCGCCCGTACACCCTGGCCCTGGTGGACGAGAAGACCGGCAAGAGCCTCAAGGGTGCGATCCTTGTCATCGGCACCGACTTGGGCCTGCTCGACAAGCCCGTGGTCATCGACGACACCTTCACCCTCACGTCCGGCGAGCGCGCCGACATCGTGATCGACTTCGCGGCCTTCCGCGGCCGGCGGCTCAAGCTCGTCAACGTCGCCCCCGGCACCGCGGATGCTCCGCCGGCTCCCGCGGGCACCCCCGCGCCCGCGGCCGGTGTGCCGTACCCGCAGGTCATGCAGTTCCGCGTGGGCCTCGGCCGGCACCGCGCCTACGCCGCGCCGAAGAGGCTGGACCCCCGGTTCAGGCATCTGAGCGCGTCCGACATTCCGAAGAACGCGGTCGAGCGCTTCGTCCTGCTCTCGCTCGACCCGATGGGGACGCCGACGGTCATGGAACTTCAGGAGGCGCCCGCCGGTACGAAGACCGGCAAGGGCGTCGTGCAGATCGCCCTGCCCGGCAAAACCCGCACCTTCCGCGTCCTGGGCCGGCACTTCGAGGATCCCGCCAACTTCTACGCCGCGGTCGGTAGTTGGGAGAAGTGGACGTTCATCAGCGTGGGTCCGGTCACACAGCATATCCAGCATCCGATGCACATCCACCTGATGAACTTCCAGGTCCTCGCACGCCACACGGTCGACGGCACGGCGTTCGACACCGCGCTGGGCGGCACCACCAGGCCGATCACCGTCAAGGATTCGGTACCGATCGCCACCAGCGAGTCGGGCTGGAAGGACACGGTCAACCTGATGGCCAACTCGATGGTGACCATCGCCGGCCAGTTCGGCACTGAGACCGGCCGGTTCATGTACCACTGCCACATCCTCGATCACGAGGACGAGGGCATGATGCGTCCCCTCGTCGTCATGCCACCGCAGGTGCTCACCTTGCAGAACATGATGCGGAAGATGATGAACGCCCCGGGCAAGCCGGACAGCCGCGACGGCGGCATGCCGCCCATGGACCACGGGACGATGGGCTGACGAACAGACGTACGGCGGCCCTCCACTCTGCGGCGGGGCCGCCGCGGGTCTCCGACGACCTGCCGGCCCCCGCTGCGCGTGTGTCCCCCGGCCACGGGAGGAGACCCTCCGACAGGCCCACCGCAGGGGGCCGAGCCCCCCCGTCGTCTCGCTCTCGCCGGCCCCGTCGGACGGCTCCCGCGGCCCGGCCATACCGGTCCGTCGCTTGCAACACCGCGAGCCACCTGTCCGCTCAGACCTGCTCATAGGAACCACGCCGCGGTGTGTCGCGCCCCGGAGAGGTTCCGGACATCTTCCGGTACTCCCGATTGCATGGGGACGTGCTTTCGTAGCCGACGCGGTGCGCGATCTCCGCGACGCTCTCCGAACGGGTCCACAGCAGTGTCCGGGCTGTTTGCAGGCGCAGGGTCTTCCGGAACTGGAGCGGCGTCGCGGACGTTGCCGCGCGGAAGCGCCGGTGGAAGGAGGAAGGGCTCATGCCGGCGGCCCGTACCAGTCGTACGACAGGGTCGAGCAGCTTCGGAGTGACGCCCCTGACGTGAAGTCCCTCGCCTCAGGATCCGCCTGGACGACCTGGCTGGTGGACGGCAGGTCGAGCGGGGCGACCAGGTACTCGCCGGCGCCGTACTCGTGCGGTTCGCCCTTGAGCACCGTGCGCATGGTTCCCTGAGCCAGATTTCCCCGAGTCCGCATGCCGCGCGAGAAACTGGAGTCGCTCCTCGACACGGCAGTCATCCGCTCCGACAGCGTCCACGACGACCGGTGCACCCATGCCCACCTGCGCCGCTTGGGTTCGCGACGGTCACGACTTCTCTGAGCTCCCCACAGGCATGGCACGGAGGTTCATCTTCCTGGCACCCGCCTTCCAGAAGGCTCTACGCGTCACGCAGCGAGCCGGCACGCCGGTGGAGCGAGCGCAGCACTCGCGCGGACGCGGACTGTTGGCACAGACGTCACTTGCGGTTAGGCCGTGGCCGATCAGCACCCCATTAGATTGCAAAGGAAGAACTTTGCGATGCCCATGGGAGAGTTTTGTGAACAGAAACGTGCGTGGTATGCGATGGGGGGCGCCTGTCGCAGCGGCGTCCGCGGCCGTGGTGGCGACCATGGTGCTCAACCCCACGCCGGGCGCGTCCGCCAGTGCTCCGCAGAGCACGGCGAAGGCGAAGGCCCCCACCGCGAAGAACGTCATCTTCATCAACGGCGACGGCATGGGTGCCGCCGCACGTGAGGCGGCACGACTGCATCTCGCGGGGCTCCAGGGCCAGCTGACGATGGACCGTCTTCCGGTGTCCGGTCAGCTGACGACCACCCCGGACGACCCCAAGGCCGTGGTCACGGACTCCGCGGCTGCTGCCACCGCATGGGCCACGGGCGAGAAGACGTACAACGGCGCGATCAGCGTCGACACCGACGGCAACCCGCTCCCCACGCTCGGGGCGCAGGCCAAGGCGGCGGGCAAGTCCACCGGCCTGGTGACCACCGCACAGGTCACCGACGCCTCGCCCGCGGCCTTCTTCGCCAACACTGCCGACCGCGGCAAGCAGGACGAGATCGCCCGCCAGTACCTCGACGTCAGCAAGCCGGACGTCATCCTGGGCGGTGGCGAGGACTGGTGGCTGCCGGCCGGCACCGCGGGCGCCTTCCCCGACAAGCCCGCCGAGGACACCAGCGAGGGCAGCCGCGGCACGAAGGGCAACCTGATCGCCAAGGCCCAGCGCTCCGGCTACAAGTACGTCACCAGCGCGAAGGACCTGAACAAGGCCCCCGAGGGCAAGTTGCTCGGTCTCTTCAGCAACGAGGAGATGTTCCAGCAGCGCCCCGAGGGCCAGGGCGACGTGTACGACCCGGCCGTCGACCTCGCCACGATGACCAGCAAGGCACTGAAGACGCTGGACAAGAACAAGAAGGGCTTCTTCCTCATGGTCGAGGAGGAAGGCGTGGACGAGTTCGCGCACAACGACAACGGCACGCGGGTCCTACAGTCGATGCAGCAGCTGGAGAAGGCCGTCGCCGTCGCCCGCGCCTACCAGGCGACCCACCCGGACACCCTCCTCGTCGTCACCGGCGACCACGAGACCGGCGGCCTGGCGGTCGAGGAGAACGACACCGCGGACGAGTCCGGCAGTGGTGTCTCCGTCGAGGACGGCCCGTTCACGATCCACGGCAGTGACCGGACGTTCACGATCGACTGGACGACGTCCGGTCACACCAGTGTCGACGTGCCCGTCACGGCCGCCGGCCCGCTTGCGAGCCGGTTCACCGGCAAGCACGCCAACACCTATGTCCACGACGTCCTGTCCCAGGTCCTGGCCCCCCGCCACTGACCGGCTGACCGGCTGACCCTGAGTAATACGAGGCTTGTAGTGTCCCTCCGGCATGTTTTCGCCGCACTGGCCGTCGTGCCCGTGCTCGCCCTCCCGGCGACCGCCGCCCAGGCGGCCCCCGCCGACCCCCAGCCCACGGTGCTCCCCCAGAAGACGCACTTCGACCTCCAGGCCCACCGCGGTGGCATCGGCATGACCACCGAAGAGTCCCTGGAAGGCTTCGGCAAGGCCATGCGCCTCGGTGTGACCACCCTGGAGCTGGACACCCACGTCACCAAGGACCAGAAGGTCGTCGTCAACCACGACCGCCAGATCAGCGCCCAGAAGTGCAAGGACACCGCGCCGGTCACCCCGGGTGACCCGATGTACCCGTACGTCGGCAAGTACATCAAGGACCTGACGCTGGCGCAGATCAAGACCATGGACTGCGGCTACCAGCAGCTCCCTGGCTTCCCCCAGCAGGAACAGATCAAGGGCCACCGCATGGTGGAGCTCAAGGACGTCCTGAACCTGGTCAAGAGCTACAACGCCCGGCAGGTCAAGCTCAACATCGAGACCAAGGTCGAGGCCGGCGCCCCCGAACAGACCGCGCCGCGCGAGCTGTTCGTGCGTCGCGTGTACGAGGAGATCCACGCCTCCGGCATCGAGGACCAGGTCACCATCCAGTCCTTCGACTGGGGCGCCCTCAAGGAGATGCACAAGCTCGCGCCGAAGTACCCCCTGGTGGCGCTGACCAACTACGACTTCCTCCAGGTCGGCAAGCCCGGCGCCTCGCCGTGGCTCGGGGGCATCGACGCCGACGACTACGACGGCGACTTCGTCAAGGCCGCAGCCGCCATCCCCGGCGTGACCGCGCTCTCCCCGGTCTACGGCTTCCCGCAGGACGGCGTCGTCTCGAACCCGGACTTCAGGTTCTACGTCGACGACAAGATGGTCTCCGAGGCCCACAAGCGCGGCCTGAAGGTCGTCCCGTGGACCTGTGACGACCCCGCCACCATCGAGGCCCTCATGGACATGGGCATCGACGGCATCATCACCAACTACCCGAACCGCGTCCGGGACATCATGGCCGAGCGCGGCATGCGCCTGCCGAAGGCATACGAGCCCAGGGGCTGACGCCCGCGGCCCACTCCGCACGCCCGCCCCCCGGAGCACCTTCCCCGGCTCCGGCGGGTGTGCGTGTTCCGGCCCGGGCCGACGGCGGAAGAAGGCCGGCGCCGTAGCCGACCTTGGCGCTCCCGCCTCCGCGTGCCTTCGGCGTCGGCGGTGTGGGCTGCCGCTGACGCTGTGCGGATGAGCCCCCGATGAGCACGGTGGAACAGTCGTGGGCGGCAAGCCGGGCCATGAGGTTCGCCCACTGAAGCCGGCGGTGCAGCCGGGGTTCGCATGCCAGGGCCCGCTGGCCGTGCCGGTCGGTCGAGTCCCACGTCCAGCGCGGGTCGAACCGGTTGCCGCTCGACCAAACCCGGCCGAGGTCAGCTCCGCCCTGGCCGGCCGCGGCGGGGACGCGATGCTCCTCCCGCCGGCGGAAGCCGCCGCCCGGTCTCTGGATCCGGCGGTGGAGGGTCGACTGGCACGGTTGCGGGCCGCCCGGGCACACGGCGCGCCCCGCAGACGGTCCGGGGCTGGCCGGCGGCAATCGCCGCGCGCACCGCGGCAGACGAACTGATGCCGTCCACGCCACCTGATGTTCCGTCAGAACGTCAGTTCCGCAGACGTGTTCCGGCTGCCGGCAGGGGTTTCTTCTGATGTGTGCAGTTGTTCCTCCGCCCAGATGGTCTTGCCGCGGGAGTCATGGCGTGTGCCCCACCGCCGGGCGAGCTGGGAGACGATGAACAGTCCCCGTCCGCTCTCGTCGAAGGTGTGGGCCTGCCGGCGTCCTCAAGGCCCCACGCGGTCAGCTTCGCCCAGACGTGCTTGCGGGCGTGGGAGACGGCGGCGAGGTCGTCCGCGAGGTCCCAGGAGGCGACATTGTCGCCGTCGAACGTGTGGGTGCGGGCCGCGAGCACGCCCGCGTGGGCGTAACGCCGGTCGGAGAGCGGGGCGTTGAGGGCGGACCGGCTGAGATCCGTCAGGCGGGATGTCGATCCGAGGCCCGCCTCGGCCAGCGCGGTCGGTCCGGCGACGGCTGCCGGGTCGGGTGTCCACGGCGTGTGTGCGTGCAGCAGGAGCAGACTGCGATCCGGGAGGTCGAACTCGATGGCCTGCATGGGCGATGGCGCCTGTCCGAGGGGAGGGTGGGCGGGGATGTCGACAGTGGTGACCACGCCGTCCGGCTGGAGGACGGTCAGCGCGGGGTAGCCCGCGCCGGCGAGGGTGCAGCGGGCGGACACCGGGTCGAGACCGCGTACAGACGGCCGACGGTGACAGCGGATGCGTCCTCGCCGCGTCGGCTCCGCTCGCCGTCGAATCGCAGTCGGGTCAGGACGTGCGCCAGGTGGGCCAGGAGCCCCTCCGGTGACAGGTCCATGTCGGCCAGCGTGCGTACGGCGGCGCGGAGTTCGGGGGCGAGGGCGGGTGCGGGACTCCCGTCTTCGGTGACGGCACCGGCAACGAGCGCGACCCTGGCGCCCGGCAGGGCAATCGCGTCGAGCCAGTGGGCCTCGGCCCGCGCGGTGCCGTCGAGGACCGCGCGGCAGCCGGCCAGGGTCGCGGCGGTGAAGATGGCGTCCGTGTGGGCGGCGGTGGCGATGTCCAACTCACCGGTGGCATTCACCACCGTGGGCCGAGTTCCGACAAAGACGGTGCAGACGGCTTTCACGAGCGTGTCCCGTTCTCAGAGGGGTTCAACCAGTCGTCGGCTCATCGGGGCGAGCCCGAGTCCGGCCGGATCAGCCGACGCGTCCACGCTAGGAACACGACTGTGGTGACGTCATTGCAGCCAGCCCCCACCGCCCACCTCCCGCCAGCCACCAGGACGTTGCGGGAGGTGGAACCGCTCTTCTCTCAGAGCACCCTTCCGCCCGCCCTGCCCCCACGTGCCGGTTCCTGCTGCCCGGTGCGCGGACTTCCGTCACCCCGCCATCCGGTCCGGGGTGCGCAGCTCTCCTCCGGGAGCAGGTGCGCGACCCGCTCGCCGATCCAGTGGCCGAGTGCCTGGTAGGCGTCGAAGCGCCGGCTGTCGAACCACTGGTCGCTGGTCCCGTCGTGCGGAAACGCCCGGTTGGCCTGGGCGTATGCGAGGAGTGCGTACGGCATGTCGGGGGTCAGCGTGGCCCGGGCGACGATCAGCCGTCCCCGCGTCCCCAGCCGTCGACCGTGTTCGTCCACCAGTGGCCGCGGGTAGACGATCTCGCCCACGACCACCGCGTCGGCCGAGAGCCGGAGGTCGAGGGCGGCCAGTGGGTTCGGCAGGGGTGGCTGGGCCGGTTGGGTGGACTGGGAGGGCTGGGAGGGCTGGGCCGGCTGCGCTGTGAGGGGAGGCGCGCTGCCGGGGACGAGCTTCCGCCAGTCCTCGCGCGCGATCCTGATCTCGACCCCGAGCTCCTCCCGGGCCAGGGCGATGGCCTCGGCCAGGGCGGGGGCGAAGGCCCCGGAGCCCCCGCTGGCGTCCACGCACACGGCGGTGGCGACGCCGTGCCGGAGCAGCTCGACCAGGCCGAGGTTCTCGTAGTGCCCGCCGTCCGTGACCAACAGCATCCGGTCGTCCAACGGGTAGCGGCCGGACACCTCCCGCAGCAGGTACGGCAGGCGGCGGATGCCGGGCATCGGAGGCAGCGCCCAGTCGGCGCGCTTGTCCCAACGGGCTTCGAGGACACCGGGGTTAGGCAGCCAGGTGCCCAGGCGGGCGTTGGAGAGCGCGAACAGCGTCTGGAACGCGCGCGCCTGGCGTCCCATGGCCGAGGCGAAGGCCGCACCGGAGACGGCGACGGCCGACTCGACGGTCAGGTCCTTGCGGATGACCGGTCCGGTGCGGTCCCACAGGACGTCCGTCCGGGCGTACCCGACGTCCGGACCGCCGACGTAGTCGTATGAGAGGGTGAACGACACCGCGTGCCGCCCCGGCGGTGTGCGGTCGTCGCCGGACAGGTTGGCCGCCGCCGCGAAGACGACCTGGGGGAAGCCGGGGTGCCGCCTGCCGTAGCAGGGAAGTGGCGTCGGCTCGTCGAAGTCGTAGGGGACGGCCAGCTGTTCACCGCCGGTCTCGGTCTCGCGGCGGACGGCGAAAGCGGAGGCCAGCCGGGCGCGGTAGAAGGGGTGGAGACTCGTCCACGTCTGGTCGAGGCTCAGCGCGACCGCGCAGAGGACGACGGGAAGGCCGATCTGGACCGCCACGGGCCAGGTCCGCCCGACGTGGATCGCCCCGCCCAGAACGAGCAGGTAGGCCGCTGCCACCGCGACGAGAACCACCCACACCAGCAGGTACTTGCCGACGACAGGCATGGCGCGCATAAGTCGCGCGCGCTTGGCGGACTCGACGGCGTGCTCGGTGGACTCGATGCGCCGCCATGTGGTGCCGGCCAGCACGGTCAGGTAGGTGAGCAGCCCCACGACGCCGCCGCTCACCGCGGTCGCCGGGGCATGGAGCGTCCACAGCCGCACCGTCACCCACTCCAGGGCGGGCAGGACGACCACCACGACGGCCAGCAGCAGGCCCGCCACCACGAAGGTGAGGAAGGCCCCCTTCAACACGCCCGACAGGCGCTGCCTGGCGAGGAACAAGGACACCAGCCACAGGAACCACAACACCGCCGCACAGCACAGGAGGGCCAGGACGGCCCACAGCGCGGGTCCCCGGAAGCCCGGGAGCCGGGTCGGGTCCGCCAGCGGAACGAGGTGGTAGCCCCAGCTCAGGGCGAGCCCCAGGACCAGCACCGTCGCGGTGAGCAGCCCCAGGGAGGCCAGCAGGCCCCGCAGAACGGCCCCGATGGCGGCCAGCCACTGGCCGGTGCCTTCCGCGACGTACTTGGAGTGCCGGCGGGTGTGGTCCTCTTCCGGCGTGCCGGGCATGAACACGTCGCGGGTACGGACCCGGTTCCGGTCCTCCCCACGGCGCCGGTCCGGCCCGGCCAGCGCCAGTTGCAGGGCACCCGCGGTGTAGCCGCCTCCGGAGACCGACACCAGGTAGCGGGCCCGGCTCAGCTGGGGGCGCAGGGCCTGGAGCGCGCCCAGGGTGACGCAGGCCGAGCGGATGCCGCCGCCCGAGACGCAGAAGCCGAGCGCGCCCTGTTCCCGGCCGGGTGGCACCCGGCTGCCGTTCTCCCAGCGCGCCTCCCTGGTGCGCGGAGGGTCACCGCGTGCCGTACCAGGCCAGCGCGTCCGGCCCCACGCCATCACGGGCCAGGGCGCGACGACCTCGGGCCCCTCGGGGCCGGGTTCGGTCGTGCCGCCCCTGTGCCCGTTCCCGCACACGCATGTCCCGTGGCGTGCACGCTCCCTTTCGTACCTGCGCCGGGCGCAGCCGTGGAACGCGGCTCGTTTGAGGACGATCCCGACCAGGACCGCGGCGACCGGCACGGTGAGAACGACCAGCAGCCACTTGACCGTCGCGAAGCCCGCCGCCCACGCGAACGCCCAGTCCGCGCCGCTCAGCCCATGGAGGAGCAGCAGCTTCTCGGTCACGGCGCACACACACGCCGCGACGGCCGCGCCGATCCCGTACACGGTCAGGCAGCGGTGTCTCATGCGCAGGGCTATGGTGCGGCGGCTCAGCCAGAACGCGAGGACCGTGCTGACGGTGTACGTCCCTATGAGGACGAAGTCGGCCGTCAGTGCCGTACGGAAGTCGGCCGTCCGGTCGCCGACGAGGGTGTGCGCCGCACGCGCGCCGCCCGCCAGTTGCAGCCCCACGTCGTCGACGGCGGGGGCGCGCCGGCGGATCCAGAGCCCCGCGCCGAAGACGGCGAGGGCCAGGACGGCCAGGACGCCGCCGAGCACGCGTGACAGGCCGTGCTTTCCGTCGTCCGCCTCATGTCTCACTGCGGGCCCCCGGCCGTGGTCCACGGGGCGAAGGCGTTGTCCACCGACCGCAGGGACGCCCGCAGCCCCGGGAAGTGCCGTAGCAGCACGCTGGTCATGGTGTTGTTCTCGATCCAGTCCAGGCCGGTCGGGGTGTACACCTGCGGTGTGTAGTCCCTGGTGAGGAACCGGTCGCTGTTGAGACGGCGGGAGGCCATCAGGACGAAGACGCGGAAGGCCGTGTCGCTGAACGCGAAGCCCTTGGGGCGGGGTTCGGCGAACAGGCCCACCGAGAGGTCGACGCGCTCGATGTCCCCGTCGTAGACCCGGCGCAGTTCCTCGGCCCAGACGGGGTTGTCCGTGAGGGTGTGGAAGTCCTTGGCGGGGCGGAGGTGGAACTGGCGCCGGAACTCGTTGTAGCGGGGCACCCCCACCTCGCGCGACCGCAGGATGTCGACGGCCCCGAGGTCCATGAGCTTGCCGTCGGGCCGTTGGAACTCCTGGAGGAACCGGGGGTAGTTGTGCAGGGTGACCAGACCCGGGTGGGAGGTGCCGAAGGAATAGAGCAGGTCGGTCAGGGTGTGCTTGCCGAGGATGTCGTACGCGTGCCACCCCGTCAGTTCCCGGAAGCCGGCCTCCTGGAGGAGCGAGTCGTCGGCGGCCGACCGGAAGCTCCAGTCGTCCGGAATGAGGGGGTGCATACGGTAGACGGCGACGAACTCCTCCGTGAGCGAGTACGGGACGCCGAAGTGGTCCGTGCGCCCGCCCACGATGCCGCTGAGCAGCTCGCCGCTGCCGAAACGGCCGAGCAGCCGGTGCAGGCGCTCGCCCAGCAGGCCGTACCAGTTGGTGTGCAACGCGGTGACGGTCGTCGGGTGGCTGAGGACCGCGGGCGTCCATTCCACGGTGTGGATCTTGGCGAGGAGCGCGGCGTTGATCAGCCGCGCCCGCTGGAAGAGCTCCTCGTCGGACCACGTCGGGTAGGCGTCGTGCAATGCGTCGCAGATCGCGTTGTGTTCGAGCAGGAAGACCAGGTGCATCAGGGCCAGTCCCACCCAGAAGCCGGGTACTGCCGCCGGGTCCTTGTCCGGGTCGTCCGGGAACAGCGGACCGTCGGGGGCCCGGAGCCTGCCGCCTTGGCCGGTGCGCAGCGACCGCTGCTCGTCCAGGCTGTTCCCGTACAGTTGGGACGCGTCCCACCAGGGCGAGTTCTCGTTGAGGAAGGTCGGCGGCAGACCGTCGTGCCCGTCGGGGCGGGTGGGGTCCGGGACGGTCCGCGGGATGAGCATCGGTGGTGCGGGCCACGGGTCGTCGTCGGACAGGTCGATGGACCAGGGGCGGTCCATGGTGCCCTGCCCGTGACTGACCCAGTCCCTGACCATGAACTGGAGCCAGGCGGCGACCAGGGCGTTGACGGACTCCGCCGGGACGAACGCGTGCCGGGTCAGCAGGGCCCGGCTCACCTCGCGCGGGCTCGGGGAGAGAAGGCCCGGCTCGGGTTCGGGACATGCCCGGTCCGGCGGCACGTTGCGGCCGAAGCGCGAACGGGCCATGCCCATGCGGGGGTCGGCCAGGTCGTTGTAGGTTCCGTCGGCCGTGCGGCACGTGAGGTTCTGCACGTTCGGGGGGCCGACCTCCGGCAGGTCGCGCGACGGGTAGGAGCCGGTGTCGAAGAGGTTCTTGCGGCGCAGGTTGTCCCGCAGGCCGACGAGGGTCAGCAGGGCGAGGGGCTTGGGCAGGCGCGGCCAGCCGACCCTCTGGTCGACGGCGACCGCCAGCCGGTCGTGCAGCTGTACGAACCACGGGGCCCGGCCTTGTGGTGCTGTGCTCATGAGGGGATTCCTTCCGGCGTCCCATCCCGGGAGGCCCGGCGCGGCGGCGGCGTCAGCGGACGTCCGGCAGCCGGCACGGCCGCCCCCGGGCGACGAGTGTCAGGGCGACGTTGACCGTCGAGATCGCCGTGGCCGCGGCGGCCATGCGGCGCGGGAGCAGGCCCTCGCGGCCGGCACAGGCGGCAGCGAGGGCGTCGCTCGCGTGGATGAGCGTGCCGGTGCGCAGTTGCCGGCCGCGTTCGTCCGCGTCCGCAGGGCAGAGCAGTTGGGCGCCGATGACCACGGTGCGCACTCCGAACATACGGAGCACGTAGACCAGGGCGGGCTGTCCGGGGTCCGCGCCCAGACGGCGGGACATCACCCGCGGGGTCAGCAGCGCCGCCGCGCCGTTCACCAGTCGGATGACGGCCAGAGAACGGCGCGCGGCTGTCCGCACGTCCATCTCAGCGTCCCTTCCAGGCCTGCGTCCAGGGGACGTTCACGCCTTCGTTCCTACGATATGGGAAGCGGTCGTGATGCGCGCGTCGGGGCCGCGGGCGGTCGCCGGCCCGTCATTCCTCCTCTCCGGGCTCCTGGTGCGGCGTGCCGTTCATGGTCTGTCTGAGCCGCGCGAGCCGCAGGTAGATCGTGCGGCGGGCACGGTTCTGGTTGCCCAGCGGCCGGTGTTCGGGCAGGGCGTGCCAGGGGTTGAAGGACAGCCGGTCGGCACGGGCGAACTGCTCCGCCGGATCACACTCCTGCCGGAGCAGGCGCAGGGTGGCCACCGGCACGAACGGCGAGAGGCGTTCGGGCCACACCACGGACGCGTTCTCGACCGGCATCCGGTGGGCGTCCGTCTGCACCTGGACGAGGAAGTCGAAGGAGACGTCGCGTTCCCGCAGTGCGGCGGCCAGGCCCTGCGACAGGTAGTCGTCGGGCGGGTGCCGGGGCACCCGGCTGCGGGTGGCCTCGCGGGGCACGAAGGAGTACTGCATGGCCTGTCCCGCCCCGAGGAGGTACGGTGCGCAGCTCCAGTACCGGGCCTCCAGCGGGCTGGTCTGGGTCTTGGCGTACAGCCCCTGCATGATCATGTCGCAGAGGTGCGGGTGGGAGGGGTCGAGGAAGTACAGGACCGGGGTTCCCGCGAAGACGTGCCGTTGCAGCCTGAGGTTCTCGACGACGTCGGGCGTGGTGAAGGTCGGCGCGCTGATGCCGGTGAAGTCCTGGGTCCACCGCTCGTCGTCGAGCAGCTTCTCGCCGTCGACGCCGAGGAGTTTGACGCCGATGCTGAGGATCCCGTTGTCCTTGATGTCGGGCGGCGCGAGGGGGCCGGGACCGGCGAAGCGGGCCCAGGCGCGGTAGGTGGCGGGGGTCCGGAACACGCCGTGCCGCAGCCGTGCGGGCAGGTCGTCGCGGACGGTGAAGTCCGCGTGGACGACCCCGTACGTCTTGGTGTTGCCCGCCCGTTGGGCCTCCCCCGGCCGGTACTGGCGCCGGACGAAGCGGGCCATCTGCTGTGCGATGGCCTCGGCGACCGCCGCCTCGCCCGGCACGGCCCGCTCTTCGGCGAGGCCCAGGTGCTCGTCCGGGCGGCGTACGTTGACGCACCACTGCACGGCGGCCTGGAGGGGACGCAGCAGGGTCCGGTCGAACAGCGGGCGCACGTAGACGTCGATGCGCCGCTCCAGCAGGACGCACCCCAGGACCGCGTCGTTGAGCCGCTGCCCGGCGTTCACTGCCGCCCGCCCTCGGGTACGGCCGTGCAGAGGTAGTGCAGCGCCTTCAGGCCCGGCAGGAAGAAGTAGGCGCCGCCCTGCACGGTGACGAACTGCGGAAGGCCGACGTGGCGGGTGCGGAAGGGCCTGCCCTGCTCGGTGAAGGTCGTACGGCGTTCCTGGCGCGGCGCGACGATCGGGTCGGGGCCGTCGTGGAGTCCGTTGAAGTTCGGGTTGTCGAGCCAGGTGTGCTGGATGAACTCGAACTGGCGGGAGATGTTGGCGTTCAGTGCGAGGAAGTGCAGTCCGTGTGCGTCCGGGCCGTCTCCCGTGCCGTCGGGACCGTAGGGCCGGCCGCGGCGGAGCAGCCGGTGGCGGCGTCCGACGGCGACCGAATCGGCGGAACCGGGGCGGGGGTCGAGGGAGTCGCGGGGGTTGGCCCGGCGGATGTGGGCGCCGAGCGGACAGCGCAGACCGGCCGGGTCCGTGGCGTGGTAGCCGAAGCCGTTGTCCGTGGCCAGCGCGGGGTCGTCGTGCTCGGGCGCCCGGACCAGAGGAGCGCCGCCGGGCCAGCGCCCCACCATGCGCGCGGCGAGCGCCTGCTGTGCGGCGGGGTCGCTGCTGCCGTCGGGGCGGCGTGTCTCCGCGTCGAGGTAGTCCCGGAAGGCCTCGACGTCCTGGCGGAGTTGCCGGAAGACCAGGTAGCTGCCGTTGCGCCCGAAGTCCGCGCCGCCCTCCGGGGCGCTGGGCAGCACGCCGACGGGGTCGTGGCGGGTCGGCAGCAGCGGGCGGTCCGTCAGCAGCCCGTACTCGTTGGGGTAGCCGAGGACGAACTCCCCGGCCCTGACCACCTGTTCACCGTCCGTGCCCCCGTCACCGGCCGCGAGCGCCGCCTTGGGCAGCCCCTCGACGAGGGGCTGGGAGATGCCGTCGCGGAAGCCGAAGGGCTCACGGTCGGTCAGCTCGGCGGTGCCCAGCCGCGCGGTCTCGGTGAACGCGCCGGGGACCAGGACCTCCCGGCGCGTCTCGGCCTCCAGTTGCCGCAGCCGTTGCCCGTCGCGCGCGTAGAGCATCACCAGGACGTGCACCGGCGGGCCGGCCGGGCCGCCCCACCGCCAGTGCCGGGGGGCGTTCTCCCCGACGTCCCCGAGGAAGCGGCTGCGATCGGGGTCGGTCATGCCTACGACGAACTCGTACGGGAATCCGTCCAGTCCGGGGGGCTCCAGTCCCAGGCGTCGCAGGCCGTCCGCGGTGAGGGCCACGTTGACGGCGGTGTCCGGGGGGCCGGAGAGGCCGTTCGTCACGCGGGGCGCCAGCCGCCCCAGCGCGGCCCGGGCGGTGGCCGCCGGCCCGGCGGTGGCGAGCACCAGGAAGCAGGCCGACGTCAGGGTGCGGTAGCCGCGGGTGACCAGGCCCTGGATGTCGTCGAGTTCCAGTGGCGTCGTCATGGTGTCACCCTTCCTTCGGGCCTTCAGAACAGGGCGAGCCAGGCCTCCGTCTCCGCGGGGCCGAGGTCCCCGAAGAGGCCGGCCCGGATGCGGGCGTTGGTGTCGAGGTCGTGCGCGGTCGACGTGTCGTACGCGGAGTACCAGACCTGCGTCGGCACCTGGTGGCACCGCAGGTAGTTCTTGAATGCCTGCTCGTCCCTGGCTCCGTCCAGCACGAGCCAGCGCACCCGCGGATAGCCGCGGCCGTTGCTGAAGACGGCGTTGAGCCCCCAGGCCACCTTGTCGATGAAGTCGTCCATGTAGCTTTCCAGGCTGCCGTCGTAGTTGCTGGCGAAGATCACCCGCCGCTTCCCGTCGACGAACAGCCAGCGCGCGAAGTGGATCGTCTTGACCCCGGCGAGGTTCCCCCGGTCGAAGACGTGGCGGACGCCGTAGTCCACGACGAACAGGACGGCGGTGAGCGTGATCCGCCGGAACGGGCCGGTCTTGAGGGAGCCGACGGCGGTGAACGGGTTCTGCGCCACGAAGTCCTCGCAGGCCGCGAGTTCGCGTGTGCGGTCGTGGCTCGGACGGGCGTGGTCGGGGACATCGCGGCGTTCGTGCATCCTGAGCAGGACGACCCAGGCCGGCAGGGCGCTCAGGAGCAGCGGCAGCAGCCCCACGGCGGCCAGCGGAACCCCGACCAGGTGGGCGGCCCGGCGGATGCGCCCGCCGAGCGGGGGCGGCGCGGGCCCGGTGCGGGCCCAGGCCAGGTCCTCTCGGCCGCCGACGTAGTCCCGGACGGCGGCCCTGATCTCCACGGGGCTCCGGCCGGCCAGGGCCGGTCCGTTCCGGTCGAGGAATTCCTCGATCACCTCGCGCAGCAGGGCCTCCTGCTCGATCTGCTGCCGTCCCCTGCCGACGGTGTTGACGTAGAAGGCGGCACAGGGCACCTCGTGGGCACGCAGCCAGTCGATCCGCGCGGCATCCGGGGAGCCCGCTGCCGGATATCCGGCGCAGTGCCCGAACACCCGGTCCAGGCCGTCGCCCGCCGTGCGGACGAGATCGGCGAGGTGCGCTTCGACGGGCCCGTCCACCTCGCTCATGTACACGACGCTGGGTGGCATGTCCGCTGGGGCGCCGCCGGGTCCCTCGGGGACGAGGACGACGCGGGCGAAGTGAACGCCCGGTATCTCCGCGAAGGGGAACAACTCACCGGCCGCGCTCTTCCGGCCGGCCTCGTGCAGCAGTTCCCGCACCTCGGCGACCCGATCCGGCGGCAGGGCGGCCTGGACGGTGACCGCCGTCTGATACGGCATCTTCAAGCACCTCCGCCTCCGCTCAGGACCTCGGGTCCACGCGTCGCGGAACGTCAGGCTGGGATCAAGGACTTCGCACCTCGATCGAGCGACGGTGCACGGAATCACGTGCTACGACCATCCTATTTCCGCCCGTCCGTCCCCGGCATCCCGACAGCCCCGCGATGCGACAGCCGCACTTTGCGCGCGCACGAATGGGTATGAGGGGCAGGCCCGCCAAGGATGACTGAACCGTCGTCAGCCGTGCCGGCTCTTCAGACGGTTGCTGTTCTACGAGGTTCCCGCCACCGTGCGATCAGGAGGCGTGCGTCAGGCTCCTGGTCCGGCACTCACCAGGCCGGACCGGTACGCGATCACCACCAGCTGGGCACGGTCCCGCGCGTCCAGTTTGGCCATCGCCCGCTGGATGTGGCTGCGTACCGTCAGCGGACTGAGGACGAGCATCTCGGCGATCTCCGCGTTGGACTTCCCGTGGGCGGCCAGGGCCATGACCTCGCGCTCGCGCTGCGTGAGCGCGGTGAGGCCGGCCACGGGAGCAGGGCCGCCGCCGGGGTCGGGTGCGGCGAGGAAACGGGTGATGAGCGCCCGGGTGGCCGTGGGCGACAGCAGGGCGTCTCCCGCGGCCACCGTGTGGATCCCCGCGAGGAGGGCCTCGGCGCTGACGTCCTTGCCGAGGAAGCCGCTCGCGCCGGCCCGCAGCGCCTGGGCGACGTACGCGTCGTTCTCGAAGGTGGTCAGGATGAGCACCCGGACGTCCGAGAGAGCGGGGTCCGCGCAGATCTCCGCGGTGACGGCCAAGCCGTCGGTGCCCGGCATGCGGACGTCCATCAGGACGACGTCCGGGTGGTGGGCGCGGGTGAGGTCGATCGCCTCACGGCCGTCCGCGGCCTCGCCGACGACGGTCAGGTCCGGGGTCGAGTCGACGAGGATGCGGAAGGTGGCCCGCAGCAGGGCCTGGTCGTCGGCGAGGAGGACGCGGATCGTCATGGTGCGGTGTCTTCTGGTGAGGTGGTGCGGTCCAGGGGCAGTACGCAGGTGACGTCGAACCCGCCGTCCGGACGCGGCCCCGCGGTGAGGGTGCCGCCGAGGGAGTGGGCGCGTTCCCGCATGCCGACGAGGCCGAAGCCCGTGGCGGACCGGGCCGGTGCGGCGGCGGCCGGGCCCGCGTCGCCGACCGTGCGTGTCAGCCGGTCCGGGGCGTACCCCAGGCGTACGCGGGCGGTCCGGGTCCCGGCGTGCTTCGTGACGTTGGTGAGCGCCTCCTGGAGGATACGGAAGGCGGTCAGGTCGGTGCTCGGGGACAGCGGGCGCGGGATGCCCTCGACGGTGACGTCTACAGGGAGGCCCGCCTTGCCGAAGGCGTCCGCCAGCTCCTGGAGCCGGTCGAGTCCCGGGGCCGGTCCCAGAGGGGACTCTGTATCGGCTTCCTGGCGCAGGAGGCCGACGGTGGCCTTGAGTTCCCGCAGGGCGGAGGCGGTGGTGGACGCCTCCAGGCGTCCACGACGATCGTCAGCGGACCGTTGAACCCGGCGCCGAACCCCTTGGACAGGTCGTCGTACGCGCGGCGCTCCGTGGTCGACGTCGGCTTGGACTCGTCACCCGGCATGCCCAGACGCAGCTCCGCCACCGGCACCGCGACGGTGACCGGGCCGACCACTGCGACGAGCACGACGGTGACGGGCCGGCGCAGCACGAACCGCGCCCAACGGCTCCCCCCGTTCGCCTTGCGCGTCTCTGTCCGCGCGCCCTTCCCGCGGGCCCGGCGGGAGAGGACCGCACCCGGCCAGAACCCCAGGAGGGCCGGGATCAGGGTCAGTGCGACCAGGACACCGACGACGACCGCGCCCGCGGCGCACAGACCCGTCTTGGTCAGCACCGGGACACCGATCACCGACAGGCCCGCCAGGGCTATGACGACCGTGAGACCGGCGAAGACGACGGCCGAGCCCGCGGTACCGGCGGCGAGACCCGCCGCTTCCTGCGGGGCGTGCCCCTTGGCCCGCTCCTCGCGGTAGCGGGAGACGACGAACAGCGCGTAGTCGACGCCGACCGCGAGGCCGAGCATGGACGCCGGCGTCCCGGACGTCGCCGACAGGCCGAACGTGCTGGAGAGCGCCGTGATGGCGGCCATGTTGATGCCCACCCCGGCGATGGCCGTGAGCAGCGGGAGGCCGGCGGCCGCCAGCGAGCCGAAGGTCATCACCAGGACCACGGCGGCGAGGGCCATGCCGATCATCTCGCAGGATCCGCCCGCGGACGGCTGGGTGGCCGGCGCGCTGCCGCCGGCCTCGACCGTCATGCCGCCGTCGCGCGCCTGGTCGATGGCGTGCTGCAGGGCCGTCTTGCCGGCGTCGGTGAGATCGTGGGCCGGCACCTGGTAGGTGACGGTCGCGTACGCCATCGTGGCGTCCTTGCTCACGGCGGCGGCCCGGAACGGGCTCACCGCGCTCGCGACCTGGGCGCCCTTGCCCGCCTCGGCCACGAAGGCGTCGATGACGTGCCGTTTGTCCGCCGCGGTCACCTTCTCTCCGTGAGGTGCGACGAACACGATCCGGGCACTGGCCGCGTTGCCGTTCGTTCCCGGGAAGCGCTGCTCCATCAGATCGAACGCCTTCTGCGCCTCGATCCCCGGCATGAAGGACGTGTCACTGTCACTGGCGGACGGCGCCGCGGCGGCGCCCGCGCCGACGGCGACCAGCACCGCCGCCCAGACGAGGAGAACGGACCAGCGCCGCCGGAAGGCGGCGCGGCCCAAACGGTAGAGGAGGGTAGCCACGAGTCGGTAACTCCAGGTGGGAATCGGGTACCGCTCCAGCCTCATCGCCGGCCGACTGGATGTCGTCGTGCGCTTACACGCAGTTCCGCCTCGTGTCACGGCACCAGAAGCGGCGCCGTCTCCTCCTCGGGTAGGACACCGGTACGGCCGGCCGTGCCCGGTACCGGCTTCCCGGGGCCGGCCACCGCGCCCGTCCGCCGGTCACGCGCGCAGTGCGGCCGGGGTGTACCGCAGTGGGAAGGCGAGGGTGTGGTCGCCGTCCAGCCAGTAGACCGTCATGGTCGACAGCACATGGCGCTTGATCCAGCGGGCGCGGTCGTTGACGGTCTCCTCCTGCGCCCGGATCCATGTTTCAACCTGCTCGGGCAGGCTGAACGTCATGGCGTAGGCATCGGGGTCCTCGGCGGGGCGGATCTGCCACACCGGATGGGACGCGGTCCGCGGGAGCCTGCGCAGGTGCACGGTGTGGATGGGGTGCCGACGGGCGTGGCCGACGAAGGCATGGAGGTTCTCGGAGGCCAGGCCGAGGACGAAGGGAGCCGAGGGGAAGGCGAGCACCAGCCCCGGCGTCCGCCGGCTCGTCACGCGCTCGGCGATCTCGTCCAGCGGCCGGGCGACGTCCGGGGGCAGGGCGGGCGTCTCGTCGCCGTAGCGGAAGTAGCCGTTGTCGCCGGCGACTTGGAGGAGCCGCCGGCGGAGGTGGCCGCGCACCCCGTACACCCGTGGCCGGGTCGCCGGGGGGGGAGCGCGTCGAGCGCCTGGTGGACGCGCTGGGCCTCCCGGTTGAAGCCGGCGGTGGAGAAGACGGCGTAGCTGTAGTGGTAGCGCGGCCGGGGCCGGCTCGGTTCGGTGCCATGGACCGACGTGACCATGTTCTCGTTGACGTCGTGCACCACTCCGTGGCCGTTGCGCACCGTGGGCAGCCTGACGTTCCTGCCGGTGAACTTGGCCTCCACGAAGAGCCGGACCGGCAGCGAGAACGGCGGTACGTACCGGAACTCCCCGAGCGCGTCCGCCTGGTGCCAAGCGCCCCGGCCGCGCACGGCCAGCCCGCTGGGCCGTTGTTCGAGGACGCGGTGTGCGGGGTTCGTCTCCTTGTCGTCCGCCGCGGAGAGCAACTCGTACCCGCTCGACCGCAGGAGCCAGGCGACGACCTCTTCCAGTAAGTACCCTCGCAGGACCCTCTCCTGCACCATGCCGGGACTGTAGCCGCGGCCACTGACACCCGGGGCGGCGGCCGTGGCCGGGGCTCCGGTCACCGCCGCCGTGGACCTCGCGGGGCTCCGCGGTCAGTGCAGCGGGACCGTCACCTCTCCCGTGCCCCCGGCGCTCGCTCCGCCGGCGACGCGCACGGTGAAGGGGCGGTCGGTGCCCTCCACGGTGACGCGCAGCAGGTCGCCGTCACGGCGGACGCGGAACACCGCGGCCGGCGCACCCGTCAGGTCGGGGACGGCGACCTGACGGGTGTACGTCGCCGCGGCCGGCGGGTGGACCAGCAGGACCAGGTCGTCGAGCCAGTCGCCGTCGGGGCGCTGGTCGTCGGTGGCCAGCGGCAGCACGGCGCCCTCGCGGACGTAGAGCGGAAGGCTGTCGTAGCCGTGCCGTTCGGTGCGCCACACCGGGCCGGTGACCCGCTCGCCGCTGAGGAGGTGGGTCCAGGTGCCCTCGGGGAGGTAGACCTCCACCTCGCCGTCCTCGCTGAACACCGGGGCGACCAGGAGGTCGGCGCCCAGCATGTACTGGCGGTCGAGGGGGCGGCAGGCCGGGTCGTGCGGGAACTCCAGGACCATGGGCCGCATCACGGGGACGCCGGTGCGGTGGGCCTCGACGGAGGCGCCGTACAGGTAGGGCATGAGGCGGTGCTTGAGCAGGGTGAACCGCCGGGCGACGTCGACGGCCTCCTCGCCGAACGCCCACGGCACCCGGTAGGACGACGATCCGTGCAGCCGGCTGTGGGAGGACAGCAGGCCGAAGGCCAGCCAGCGCTTGAAGACCGCCGGGTCGGGCGTGCCCTCGAAGCCTCCGATGTCGTGGCTCCAGAACCCGAAGCCGCTCAGCGACAGGGACAGGCCGCCCCGGAGCGACTCGGACATGGCCTCGAAGGACGACCAGCAGTCGCCGCCCCAGTGCACGGGGTACTGCTGACCGCCCGCCGTCGCGGAGCGGGCGAAGAGCACGGCCTCGCCCTGCCCGCGCTCCTTTTCGAGGAGTTCGAACACGGTCTGGTTGTACAGGTGGGTGTAGTAGTTGTGCATCCGCTCCGGGTCGGAGCCGTCGTGCCAGACGACGTCGGTGGGGATGCGCTCGCCGAAGTCCGTCTTGAAGCAGTCCACGCCCTGGTCCAGCAGCGGCTTCAGCTTGGACTGGAACCAGGCGCGGGCGTCGGGGCTGGTGAAGTCGACCAGTCCCATGCCGGCCTGCCACAGGTCCCACTGCCACACGTCACCGTCCGGCCGGCGCACCAGGTGCCCGAGCGCGGCGGCCTCCTCGAACAGCGGGGACTTCTGCGCGATGTAGGGGTTGATCCAGGCGCTGACCTTCAGGCCCTTGGCCTTCAGCCGGGCGAGCATGCCCTCGGGATCGGGGAAGACCTCGGGGTCCCACTCGAAGTCGCACCACTGGTACTCGCGCATCCAGAAGCAGTCGAAGTGGAAGACGGACAGCGGGATGCCGCGCTCGGCCATGCCGTCCACGAACGACGTCACCGTCTGCTCGTCGTAGTCCGTGGTGAAGGACGTGGTCAGCCACAGCCCGAAGGACCAGGCGGGCGGCAGGGCCGGGCGGCCGGTGAGGGCGGTGTAGCGGGTGAGGACGTCCTTCGGGGTGGGGCCCGCGACGACGTAGTACTCCAGCGTCTGGTCCTCGACGCTGAACTGCACCTGGCCGACGGCCTCGGAGCCGACCTCGAAGGAGACCGCGCCGGGGTGGTTGACGAAGACGCCGTAGCCGCGTGAGGACAGGTAGAAGGGGATGTTCTTGTAGGCCTGCTCGCTGCTGGTGCCGCCGTCGGCCTGCCAGATGTCGACCACCTGGCCGTTCTTCACGAACGGCGTGAAGCGCTCGCCGAGGCCGTAGACCTGCTCGCCGACGCCGAGCGCGAGCTGGGTGAGGACGTGGTGGGCGCCGTCGTCGGTGGTGGCGAAGGCGGTGCCCTTGCGGCCCGCCCGGGTCAGCTCCCGCCCGTCCGCGTCGTGGAAGGTCAGCGACCACGGGGCGGCCCGGTCCAGGCGCAGGGTCAGCGGGCCGCTGGTCAGCTCGGTGACGGCGCCGTCCCGGCGGACCTCGCCCGCACCGCCGGGCTCGGCCGCGAGGGCGAAGTCCGGCCCGGGGCGGCGCTTGCCGGCGTGGTGGGTGACCCGCACGCCGATGACGCCCTCGGCGGGTGAGAAGCAGTCGACGGTGAGGAGCGGCGCGTTGAGCGTGTCCCCTCTGCGCGTCACCTTCTGCACGGAGGCATAGGCGGTGAAGCGCTTCGATTCGACGCGCACGTCGCGCGCCTCGGTGGCGTACGCGACCTGGACACCGTCGCGGATGCGCCAGAACCCGTTGGTGAACTTCATGGTCTTCCTCGGGGGAGCGGGGCTGTTCGGCGGGGACGGCGGAGGCTGTCGCCCGGCGGGTTGATCGTACACAGAAGAAATCGTTGTCAAGCGCGCTTCGGGCGGCTACATATGCTGTGACCTGCACTTTTTTAATCGAGTGAGCGCATGCCACTTCGCTGCGTGCCCGGATGAACACGCTTGGGGGTCTAGCGTGACACCCGGGATTGACGTATTAGTCATCAGGCCAAACAAAAGCCCCGGCGACGAAGCCGGGCACACGACAGCAAGGGCCGCAGCATGTCGAAGCGCTTCAATCGCATTCCTGAGAGGTCCCCGGTCGCCAGGCGCCGGGGACGCTCCCGCAGGACCGTGGCACCACTCACCGCCGTGTCGGTCCTGGTCGCCGGGGCAGCCCTGACCGGATGCGGTCAGCAGCGTGACGGCGACGTCTACACCGTGATGAACTCGTCGACCGACGAGACCTACCACCGCTGGGACGCCGAGGCGATGGCCCGCTGCGGCAAGCGGCTCGGCGTCACCATCGAGCAGCAGAGCGTCCCGGCCGCGCAGGTGATGACGAAGGCGCTGCGCATGGCGTCGTCGAAGTCGTTGCCCGACATCGTCCAGTTCGACGCCTCGGAGATGCCGACGTTCGCCGAGGCGGGCGGCCTGGTCGACCTCAAGACGCTCGGCCTGAGCACCCGGGACATCCCCGAGGGCATCGTGAACTTCGGCTCCTACAAGGGGACGTACTACGGCGCGGCCCGGTCGGTGAACACCCTGGCGCTGTTCTACAACAAGGACATCCTGGACCAGGCCGGTGTGAAGGTCCCCGCCACGTGGGACGAGCTGCGCAAGGCCGCGAAGAAGCTCACCGGGGGCAAGCGGTACGGACTGGCGCTCAGCGCGGGCGGCGCGGAGGACGGCGTCTTCCAGTTCACGCCGTTCATGTGGTCCAACGGCGGCGACGAGACCAGGCTGGACAGCCCGCAGGTCGTCGGGGCGCTCGACTACTGGAAGGCCCTGCTGGCGGACGGCTCGCTGTCGAAGTCGACGGTCAGCTGGACGCAGGCGGACGTCAACGACCAGTTCATGGCCGGCAACGCGGCGATGATGATCAACGGCCCCTGGCAGGTCGAGACGCTCAACACGAAGAAGTCGCTGCACTGGGGCATCGCCAAGATCCCGGTCCCCCGGGCGGGCGCGCCCTCCGTCGGCCCGCTCGGCGGTGCCGTGCTCACCGTGCCCGACACCGGTGACAAGGCCCGGGAGAAGCGGGCGGGCGAGATCGTCGCCTGTCTGGCGAGCCGGAAGGAACAGCTGACCTACGCGCTCAACAGCTGGATGGTCCCGGCGAACGCCAAGGCCGCCGCCGTGTGGCGCACGCGGGTGCCCGAGCTGGACGCGCTCGCCGACCAGGTGGCCGCCGCCCGGTCCCGGACCGCCAAGCTCGGCGCCGGCTGGCCGAGTGTGTCGCTCGCCCTCCAGAGCGCCTTCCAGTCCGCCCTGACCGGCCAGTCCAGCGAGGCCGCCCTGAAGCGCGCCCAGCAGCGGGCCACGAGCGGGAACTGAGGTAAGCCACCATGACCACGTCCATCGTCACCGCCCAAGCGCCCGGGAAGGCGTCCCGGACGGCCGCCGCGCCGGACCCGGCCCGGCTGCGCCGCCGCCGCAGACTGGCCCAGTGGGGGTTCGTCGCCCCCGCGGTCGTCTTCATGCTGCTGTTCTTCGGCTATCCGCTCGTCCGCAACGTCGTGATGAGCTTCCAGCACTTCACCCCGAAGACGTTCTTCACCGGGGACGCGCCCTTCAACGGCGCCGACAACTGGTCGAACGTGTTCCAGGACCCGCTGTTCGGCAAGGCGCTCTGGCACACCCTGGTCTTCACCGCCGGCTCGCTGCTCGGCCAGTTCTGCATCGGGCTCGCGCTCGCGGTGTTCTTCAGCCGCCGCTTCCCGCTCAACGGCGTCCTGCGGTCGCTGATCCTGCTGCCCTGGCTGGTGCCCATGGTGGTGTCCGGCATCGTGTGGCGCCGCATCCTCGACCAGGACACGGGCGTCCTGAACTCGTTCCTGGACACGCTCGGCCTCGGCGGCCACACCCCGTGGCTGACCAGTCCCGGCATGGCCCTGCTGTCGGTGATCCTCGTCAACATCTGGATCGGCATCCCGTTCAACATGGTCATCCTCTACGGCGGTCTCCAGGAGATCCCCAAGGAGCTGTACGAGGCGGCCTCCCTGGACGGCGCCCCGGCCTGGCGGACCTTCCGCTCCATCACCCTGCCGATGCTCAAGCCGGTGATCACGGTCGTCCTCGTGCTGGGCTTCATGTCGACGGTGAAGATCCTCGACCTGATCCTCGCGCTCACCGACGGCGGCCCGGCCGACGCCACCCAGACCCTGGGCACGCTGACCTACCAGAACTCGTTCGTCCGGCTGGACTTCGGCGCGGGCGCGGTCGTCGGCAACGTACTCATCCTTGTCTCCGCGGTGTTCGCGGTGTTCTACCTGCGGGCCAACCGCACCGAGGGGAAGTGACCTCCATGGCCGCTCGCACGCCCACGACATCCGGGCGCCGCTGGGGTTCCACCGTCGCCGGTGTGCTCATCCTGTGCGTGATGCTGTTCCCGCTGTACTGGATGCTCAACACCGCGCTCCAGCCCGCCTCGGGTCTGCTCCAGGTCGACCCGGTGCCCGGCAGCCTGGACCTGTCCGGCTTCTCCAAGGCCCTGGACGACCAGGGCGGTCACCTGCTGACCTCGCTGGTCGTCTCGCTCGGCGCGGTCGTCATCTGCCTGGCGGTCTCCGCCCCGGCCGCCTACGGGCTGGCCCGGTTCGGCCTGCGCGGCTCCCGGACGATCGTGTTCGGCACGCTGATCACCCAGATGGTGCCGGGCATCGTCATCGCCAACGCGCTCTACAACTCGTACGTCGACCTCGGCCTGGTCAACTCCTACTTCGGCCTGATGCTGGCGGACGCCTCGCTCGGCATCCCGTTCTCGATCGTGCTGATGCGGTCCTTCATGGTGTCGGTCCCGGGCGAGGTGATCGAGGCGGCGCAGATGGACGGCGCCGGGCCGGTGCGGACGTTCCTGCGGGTGGTGCTGCCGATGAGCCGCAACTCGCTGATCACGTCGGGGCTGTTCGCCTTCCTCTTCTCGTGGAGCGACTTCATGTTCGCGCTCACGCTGAACACCACCGACGACGTCAAGCCGGTCACGCTGGGCATCTACCAGTACATCGGCGCCCACGTCGGCGACTGGGGCTCGGTGATGGCCGCGTCCGTGCTGTCCGCGGTGCCGGCGGCGATCCTGCTCGTGCTCGCCCAGAAGTACATCGCCGCCGGCATCACCGGCGGTTCCGTCAAGTGACCCGCCCCACCGCACACCTGGAAACGGCCTCCATGACTGACTTCCCCGACACCACCGGCTTCCCCGAGTTCCCGCCCGGCTTCGTCTTCGGCGCCGCGACCGCCTCGTACCAGATCGAGGGCGCGGCGCGGGAGGACGGCCGCGGGCCGTCGATCTGGGACACCTACAGCCACACGCCGGGCCGGACGGCGAACGGCGACACCGGAGACGTGGCCTGCGACCACTACCACCGCTACCGGGAGGACGTGGCGCTGCTGCGCGACCTGGGCGTGGACTCGTACCGCTTCTCGATCGCCTGGCCGCGGATCGTGCCCGACGGCTCCGGCCCGGTGAACTCCAAGGGGCTGGACTTCTACTCCCGGCTCGTCGACGAGCTGCTCGCGGCCGGTATCGAGCCGGCCGCCACCCTCTACCACTGGGACCTGCCGCAGGCGCTCGAAGACCGGGGCGGCTGGCGGGTGCGGGAGACGGCGGAGCGGTTCGCCGAGTACGCGGCCGTCGTGGCCGGGCACCTGGGCGACCGGGTGCCGCGCTGGATCACCCTCAACGAGCCGTGGTGCAGCGCCTTCCTCGGCTACTCCGTGGGCCGGCACGCGCCCGGCGCCCAGGAGGGCCGGGGCGCGCTGGCCGCCGCGCACCACCTGCTGGTCGGCCACGGCCTGGCGGTCGGGGCGCTGCGGGCGGCCGGGGTGCGCGAGGTCGGCATCACCCTCAACCTCGACCGCAATCTGCCGGCCGGCGACTCCCCCGCCGACCTCGCGGCCGTGGTCCGCGCCGACACCCAGCACAACCTGGTGTGGACCGAGCCGATCCTCGCGGGCCGCTACCCGGCCACCGAGGAGGAGACCTGGGGCGAGCTGATCACCGGGGCGGACTTCCGGCGGGACGGCGACCTGGAACTGATCTCCCGGCCGCTGGACTTCCTCGGCGTCAACTACTACCGGCCCATCGTGGTCGCCGACGCCCCGCACCGCGAGGCCGACCCGGCACGGCGGGTGGCCACGGACAACCGCTACGCGGAGGTCAGGCTGCCGGGCGTGCGGCACACGGCGATGGACTGGCCGGTGGTCCCCGGCTCCTTCACCGACCTGCTGGTCCAGCTCAAGGAGCGGTACGGGGACGCGCTGCCGCCGGTCCACATCACGGAGAACGGCTCGGCGGAGGACGACACGCTCTCCGCCGACGGCGCGGTGCACGACACCGACCGGGTGGCCTACCTGCGCGACCACCTCACCGCGCTGCGCGCCGCGATGGACGCCGGCGTCGACGTCCGCGGCTACTACGTCTGGTCGCTGCTGGACAACTTCGAGTGGGCCCTCGGCTACGACAAGCGCTTCGGGATCGTCCGGGTCGACTACGACACCCAGCGACGCACACCGAAGGACAGCTACCACTGGTACAAGGCGATGATCGCCGCACAGCGGGGGTGACGCGGGTTCCCGGCCAGGCGCCGCGTCATGGCACCACCCGCGCACCCGGCCGGCCGCGCAGGTGGTGCCGTTGAGGGTGTCTCGCCGGGTTGTGACGCACGCCACCGGCGGTGGCTGTCACACGGCGGCGCGGGCCGGCGTCTCGTGGGTGTGGCGGAGTCGAGTGCGAAGAAGCGGGGGCCGGGCATGGGCGAGCGGGAGACGGGCGGAGCCGGACACCTCGCCGGCGGGGGCCGCGCGGGCTCCCCGACCGAGGCGTTCCTCGCCCACCGCAATCTGCTGTTCACCGTCGCCTACGAGATGCTGGGCTCGGCCGCCGACGCCGAGGACGTCCTCCAGGAGACCTGGCTGCGCTGGGCGGACGTCGACCCGGAGACGGTGCGCAACCAGCGGGCGTACCTGGTCCGGATCGCCACCCGCCAGGCGCTGGCCCGGCTGCGCGCGCTCGCCCGGCGCAAGGAGTCCTACGTCGGTCCCTGGCTGCCCGAGCCGCTGCTGACCGCCCCCGACGTGGCCGAGGACGTCGAGCTGGCCGACAGCGTCTCGATGGCGATGCTGCTGGTGCTGGAGACGCTCACGCCGACCGAGCGGGCGGTGTTCGTGCTCCGCGAGGTGTTCGGCGTGGAGTACGACGAGATCGCCGAGGCCGTCGGCAAGAGCCAGGCCGCCGTCCGTCAGATCACCCGCCGGGCACGCGCGCACGTAGCGGCGCGCCGGCCTCGCGGAGCCGTCTCCGCGGCCGAGACCCGCACCGCGCTGGAGGCGTTCCGGCGGGCGGTCGAAACAGGCGACCTGCAAGGGCTGCTCGACATCCTGGCGCCCGACGTCGTCTTCCTCGGCGACGGCGGCGGAGTCGCCGAGGCCGCGCCGGTGCCGGTCGTGGGCGCGGAGCGGGTCGCCTCGCTGGCCGCCGGGCTGAGCAGGTTCGGCCCCGCCGCGTCGCTGGAGCCCGCCGAGGTCAACGGCTACCCGGCGCTGCTCTTCCGGCTCGACGGCAGGATCGACACCGTGATCGCGGCGCACCTGGACGACGGCCGCGTCACCGGCCTCTACGCCGTCCGCAACCCCGAGAAGCTGTCGCGCATGGACCGCGAGACCGCCCTGCGCCGCTGAACCGCCTCCCCCTGCCCCGCGCCCGTCTTACGGAGTCGTGACGTGCGGGCGCGGCCTCCCGGCCCGGTGCGGCGGCGGGCCTAGCGTGGGGGCATGCGGGTACTGGTCACCGGCGGCGCCGGGTTCATCGGGTCTCATGTGGTCGAGGCGCTGACGGCGCGCGGGCACGAGGCGGTCGTGTTCGACGTGCGTACGGATCCGGCCGCCGACGTGCGGGATCCGGTAGCGGTCGCGCGGGCCGTGGCCGGTGTGGACGCCGTCTGCCATCAGGCCGCGATGGTCGGGCTCGGGGCCGGGTTCGGGGACGCGGCGGAGTACGTCTCCCGCAACGACCTGGGCACCGCCGTACTCCTCGCGGCCATGGCCGAGGCCGGGGTACGGCGCCTCGTGCTGGCCGGGTCGATGGTCGTGTACGGCGAGGGGCGGTACGTGTGCCCGCGCGACGGGGTCGTACGGCCGGGTCCGCGGGCCGTCGCCGATCTGGACGCGGGGCGGTTCGAGCCGAGGTGCCCGGTGTGCGGCGCCGAGCCGCCCCCCGGGCTGGTCGGCGAGGACGCGCCGGCCGATCCGCGCAATGTGTACGCCACGACCAAACTGGCGCAGGAGCACCTGGCCGCCGCCTGGGCCCGGTCGACCGGCGGGTCCGCCGTGTCGCTGCGCTACCACAACGTGTACGGGCCCCGGATGCCCCGCGACACCCCCTACGCCGGCGTCGCCTCCTTCTTCCGGTCCGCGCTCGCCCGGGGCGAGGCACCCCGCGTCTTCGAGGACGGGCGGCAGCGCCGGGACTTCGTGCACGTCCGGGACGTGGCCGCGGCCAACGTCGTGGCGCTGGAGGCGGGGTCCGCGCCGGGCGCGCTGACCGCGTACAACACCGGCAGCGGCGAGCCGCACACCGTCGGGGAGATGGCCCGCGCGCTCGCCGACGCCCACGGCGGTCCCGCGCCGGTCGTCACCGGGGAGTACCGGCTGGGCGACGTACGGCACATCACCGCCGACTCCTCACGCCTGCGGACCGAACTGGGCTGGAAGCCGGAGGTCGGCTTCCAGGAGGGCATGCAGGAGTTCGCGGCCTCGGGGTGACCGGGACGGGGGCGCCCCCTTTCGGACCCCGCCCGGCCGGCGTCGTCCGCCGAAGACCTCGACGCGGCACCTACCGGTCCCCCGGCCGGGGGTGTCGTGCCGGAGGAGGTCTTCCCTGGGGGGCCGCCGGGAGCGTGACCTCGAAGCGGCAGCCGCCGGGGATGTTGTGTACGGTGGCCCGGCCCTGGTGGGCCTCCACGATGCCGCGCACGATGGCGAGGCCGAGGCCCGCGCCGGCCGGCGGGGTGCGGGCGTGGGTGCCGCGCCAGCCGGTGTCGAACACGCGGGGCAGATCCTCCTCCGGGATGCCGCCGCAGCCGTCCGTGACGGAGAGCACCACGCCGTCGGGCGAGCGCTCGGCGGCGACGGCTACGGTGCCGTCGGCGGGCGTCCGGCGGATGGCGTTGACCAGCAGGTTGCCCAGGACGCGGCTCATCTCCTTGGCGTCGACCTCGACCGGGACCGGCTCCACCCGGTCGCCGACCAGCCGTACGCCGTGGGCGCGGGCGAGCGGGTCGGCTCCCGCGAGGGCGTCGCCGACGAGGTCGTAGAGCGAGATCCGGGACGGGCTCAGCGGGAGCGTGCCGGCGTGGATGCGGGAGAGTTCGAAGAGGTCGCCGACCATGCCGTTGAGGCGCTCGACCTCGGTGCGGATCTGCTTCAGATAGCGGTCGGGGTCGTCGGCGACGCCGTCCTCCAGGGCCTCCGACATGGCGCGCAGACCGGCGAGCGGGGTGCGCAGGTCGTGGGAGATCCAGGCGACGAGTTCCCTGCGTGAGGACTCCAGCAGGCGTTCCCGTTCCCGGGACTCGGCGAGTCTCGCGCTGGTGGCCGCCAGCTCGCGGCTCAGTTCGGCCAGTTCGGCGGTGGCCGGGCCCGCGGGGGCGGCGAAGTCGCCGGCCTCGCCGAACGACCGTGCCGCCATGGCGAGTTCGTGACTGCGGGCGACGACCCAGCGGCCCAGTACCAGCGCGGTCGCCAGGGAGACCACGGCCGCCATGGCGACGACCGTCGTCACCACGGTCAGGTCGTGGGGGGACAGGAACATCGCCCGGGCGACGGCGAGGGTGCCGGCGAGCACGCCGCCCACGCCGACCGCCGCGATCACGGCGAGGGACACGGTGAGCGAGCGGCGCCGCAGCAGCCGGAGCGCGGCGGCCCCGGCCAGGCCCGTGACGGCGGCCCCGGCGAAGGCGAGCAGGGCGATGAGGACGGTGTCGCGCACGTCAGCCCTCCCCTTCCGCGCCGCTCGGCTCGAAGCGGTAGCCGACGCCCCACACGGTCTGGATCAGGCGCGGCCGGGCGGGGTCGTCCTCGACCTTGCCGCGCAGCCGGCGGATGTGGACCGTCACGGTGGACAGGTCGCCGAAGTCCCAGCCCCACACCTCGCGCATCAGGTCCTCCCGGCCGTAGGCCCTCCCCGGGTGCCGCAGGAAGAAGGCGAGGAGGTCGAACTCCCGGAGGGTGAGCGCGAGTTCGCTGCCGTTCTTGGTGGCGCGGCGGGCGGCCGGATCGACGGTGACGCCGGCCGCGGTCAGCGGTCCGGTGCCCGTGCCGGGCAGCGCTCGGCGGAGCACGGACTGCACCCGCAGGACCAGTTCGCGGGGGCTGAACGGCTTGGTCACGTAGTCGTCGGCGCCGACCTCCAGACCCGTGATGCGGTCGTCCTCGTCACCGCGTGCGGTGAGCATGACGACGGGGACGGGGGCCCGCGCGCGCAGCCGCCGGCAGACCTCCAGTCCGTCCATGCCGGGCAGCATCAGGTCCAGCACGACCAGGTCCGGCCAGTGGGCGGCGGCGCGGGTGAGGGCGGTGGAGCCGTCGGCGGCGCGGTCGACCACGTATCCGGCGCGGCCGAGGTATCCGGCGACGATCTCGGCGACGGTCGCGTCGTCGTCCACGACCAGGACCCGGGCGGCACCGGGGACGGACCGGGGAGCCGGTGCGGCGGTGTCGGGTGCGGCCCCGTCCCTGGCTGGGCGTCCGGCGGGCACGTGCGGCTGCTGCATGTCTCCAGCCTCGCACCGGGCCGCGGCGGGTGTCGCACCCCTGGCCCGCTCCCGGCCCGGACGTCCGCGTTTCGTAAGCAGCGTCGGCCCGATATGCCCGGTTCCCCTCCGTAGGGTGAACGGCGTGACCCCCTCATCCCCCTCATCGGCGGCGAGCGTGGACGTGGTGCTGCCCTGCCTGGACGAGGCGGAGGCCCTGCCCTGGGTGCTCGCCCGGATCCCGGCGGGCTGGCGTGCCCTCGTGGTCGACAACGGTTCCACCGACGGCTCCGCGGACCTCGCCCGCGCCCTCGGCGCGACCGTCGTGCACGAGCCGCGACGCGGTTTCGGCGCCGCCTGCCACGCCGGGCTGACCGCGGCCACCGCCGACGTCGTGTGCTTCTGCGACTGCGACGCCTCCCTCGACCCCGGGCACCTCGTGTCCTTCGTCCGGGACGTCCTCGACGGCCGGGCCGACCTGGTCCTGGGCCGGCGGCGGGCGCGGACCCGGCGTGCCTGGCCCGCGCACGCCCGGGCGGGCAACTTCGCCCTCGCGCGGCTGCTGCGCCGCCGTACCGGGCTACGGCTGCACGACCTCGGCCCCCTGCGTGCCGCCCGCCGGGAGCCGCTGCTGGCGCTCGGCCTCGACGACCGGCGCAGCGGCTATCCGCTCCAGATGGTGGTGCGCGCGGCCGACGCGGGCTGGCGGATCGCCGAGCGCGACGTGCCGTACCTGCCGCGCACCGGTGCCTCCAAGGTCACGGGCACCTGGCGCGGCACCTGGCAGGCGGTGCGGGACATGAGCCGCGTCCTGGCCGAGCCGCCGGCCGGCGGGAGGACCGCACCGTGACCACGCTGCTGGTGATCGCCAAGGAACCGCTGCCGGGGCGCGTCAAGACGCGGCTCACCCCGCCGTTCAGCCCCGCGGAGGCGGCGGAGCTCGCCGAGGCCGCGCTCGCCGACACCCTGCGTGCCGTCGCGGCGACCCCCGCCACCCGGCGCGTCCTGGTGCTGGACGGGAGCCCCGGCCCCTGGCTGCCGCCCGGCTTCGACGTCGTACCGCAGTGCGCGGGCGGGCTGGACCTGAGGCTCGCCGACGCGTTCGCGCGGTGCGCCGGTCCCGCACTGCTCATCGGCATGGACACCCCGCAGGTGACCCCGGAGCTGCTCACCGTGGACTTCGCGGGGTACGACGCGTGCTTCGGTCCGGCGGAGGACGGCGGCTTCTGGGCGCTGGGCTTGGCCGAGCCCGACCCGGCTCTGCTGCGGGGCGTGCCCATGTCGACGCCGTGGACCGGTGCCGTCCAGCGGCGGCGGCTGGTGGCCGCGGGGCTGCGGGTGCGCGAGCTGCCCCGGCTGCGGGACGTGGACACGGCCGCCGACGCGGTGGCGGTCGCCGGCCGGGCGCCGCACGGCCGGTTCGCCGCCCGGCTGGCCCGGTGCGCCGAGCACCCCTGCGGACCCGGGACCGGGCGATGAGCACCCGGAACCGCAGCCGGGCGAGGAGCGCCCCGCCGGTCGGCCCCTGGGCCGGGGCCGATCCCTACGCCCTCGCCCTGCGCACCGGGCGCGGCCCGCTGTTCCTGCGCCGGACCGACGGCTGGCTGCTGCCGCTGGAGGTCGAGCGCTGGTGCGCGCGGGCGGATCCGGTCGACCGGGCGGTGCTGGACCGGTGCGAGGGTGCCGTGCTCGACGTCGGCTGCGGACCGGGGCGGCTGGTGGCGGAGCTCGCCGCCCGGGGCCGTACCGTCCTCGGCATCGACGTCAGCGAGGCCGCCGTCGACCACACCGTGCGGCTCGGCGGCCAGGCGCTGCGGCGCTCGGTGTTCGAGCCGCTGCCCGGCGAGGGGCGCTGGGGCACCGTGCTGCTCATGGACGGCAACGTCGGCATCGGGGGCGACCCGCGCGCCCTGCTGGACCGGGTGGCCGGGCTGCTGCGGCCCGGCGGTCTGCTGATCGCCGAGACGGCCGCGGTGGACGTCGACGAACGGTCCGAGGTGCAGGTCGTCGACGGCACCGACGTGGACACGGGCGGCCATGGTGCCTTTCCGTGGGCGCGGCTCGGCACCCCGGCCCTGCTGCGGTACGCGGGCCGGGCGGGCTGGCGCACCGCCGGTCAGTGGACGACCGGCCGGCGCCGCTTCGTCGCCCTGCGCAGCCGCAGCCCCCGCAGCGCCAGCAGCAGCGCCGAGCCGGCGAACAGCACCGTGCTGATCAGCAGCCAGCGGGCGAGGAAGCCGTCCGCCGACAGGCCGGTGGCGGACCGGTAGGGCCGGTCCGCCATGCCGGTGATCAGCGGGAACCACACGAGCAGCAGCAGTCCGGACAGGGCGGCCGGGACCCGGACGTACATGGTCCGCTCCCGCCGCCCGGCGGCGCCGAGAGCGCGGACGACCGCCCGGTCCGCCACCGCGTACAGCGGCAGCAGCACGAGATCGTGCAGCAGGGCCGCGCCCACCAGCCACAGCGCCACGGCCCGCCAGTCGCCCGCGAACAGCCGTACGCCGGCATAGCCGGCGAGCGCGAACGAGCAGGCCAGCAGCAGGATCTGCAACGGGCTGCCGAGGGTAGGGCGCGGGCGCATCACAGCTCTCCGAAGGTCAGCCGGGCCACCCACTTGGTGTTGAGCACACCGGGCGCCGCGGGCACGATGATCCGCGCCGGACGTCCGTGGTCGGGGGACAGTGCCTCGCCGTTGACGTACAGGGCGAGCAGGGAGCGCGGGTCGGCCACCTGGTTGGCGCGCAGGGCGGCCCGGCGGAAGGCCCCGCGCCGCTGGAGCGACTCCACGAACAGATCCGGCGGGTCGCCGTCGTACCCGACGAGCGCGGCGAGGTCGCGCAGCCGCACCCCGCGCCACCACTGGTCCTCCGTCGACCAGCCCTCGACGCAGGCGATGGGCAACGCGGAGCTGTGCAGCGGCAGCCGGAGCAGGTCGGCGCGGCTGAGGCGGACCGTTCCGGTGCGGCCGGTGACGACGAGCCGCCACGCCTCCTCGCCGGTCTCCGCCGCGTCGATGCCGGCGTAGGCGGCCGTCTTGTTGATCTGGAAGCCGTTCGGCCCGCCGCCGGGGTCGGCGCCGCCGTGCGGCGCGAGGAGGGCGGTGCGCCGCAGCACTCCCCCGATGCTCTGGCCCGCGGTGGTGACGAGGAGCAGCAGCGAGGCGCCCCCGACGAACCACAGCGCCCCACGCCGGGACACGGTCGGCGGCAGCGGGCGGGGGGACACCAACTCCCCCGGCTGCGGCGCGCGGGGCACCGGCTCCCCCCGTTCCTCGCGCCGTCGGCGCAGGCTTCGTACGGCGGTCGGCAGTTTCAGCGCCGCGTGCGCCAGGAACGCGGCGAAGAAGACCCAGGCGCCGTAGAAGTGCAGCGGGTAGAAGGAGCCGGGGAAGACGTAGTCGAGCTGGACGTTGAGGACGCCGGTGGTGAACTCGAACAGCCCGCCGCCGACGAGGAGGAGCAGGGAGATCCGCTCCAGGGCGTGCGCGAGCGAGCGGGCCGGGGGCAGGGCGAACAGCCTCGGCACGACCGACCAGAGCTTGGCCAGCAGCACCGGGATCAGGGTGATGCCGAGGGTGACGTGCAGGCCCTGGGTGACCCGGTAGAGCCAGTACGGGTTCGTCGGCCAGGCGAAGAGGTAGAAGCCGAGGATGCCCTTGTCCGGCGTCTGGTCGTTCACCCGTGCGAGGTCCGGGTTGTAGGCGGCGTAGGACACCAGGCCCGTCACGAAGAGCACCGTGATGCCCACCAGCAGCACGATGCCGAGCACCGAGGTGAACCAGGGGCCGCGCAGCGGGCTGCGCCAGAAGCCGGGCGAGGAGGGGAGCCGAGGGTCGTCGTCTCGCATGTTTCGACGGTAGGCCGGAACGCGCCGTGACCGCGTCCGGGACCCATGACGAAACGCTGACGTCGGGCCGCCGGTCCCCTCGTTCCCCCGGTCGCCGCCCTAGCGTTCCGGTGTGACCCAGCCTCCCCTGCGTGACCGGTACGCCGGCCTGCGCGCCGATCTCTGTGCCGCGTCGGCCGCCGCCCTGCTCGTCCTCGTCGCCGTGCTGGTCGGCCGGCACATCCAGGACACCCGGCGCACCCTGTTCGTCCACTGGCCGCCGCTGCTGGCCGACTGGGACCCACACCTGGGCCCGGGCACCCCGGCCGCCGTCCTGGTGGCGGTCGCCGTGGTGGCGTACGGGCCCTCCGTCGCCGTACGGCTGCCGTGGCGGGGGCTGCTCCTCGCGGCCTGGGCCGCGGCACTGGCCTGGACCTGGTCGCTGGCGCTGGTCGACGGCTGGCAGCGGGGCGTGGCCGGGCGGCTCACCACCCGCAACGAGTACCTGAGGGTGATCGGCCGCTTCCACGACCTGCCCGCCGCGCTGCGCGACTTCACCCACCACATCGTGAGCGGCTCCCCCGGCCCCTGGCCCGCGCACGTCGCCGGGCATCCCCCGGCGGCCACCGTCACCTTCGTCCTCCTGGACCGGGCCGGGCTGCGCGGCGGCGGCTGGGCCGGTGCCTGGTGCGTCACCGTCGGGGCGACCGCCTGCGTGGCGGTACTGGTGGCGGTGCGGGCGCTGGCCGACGAGCGCCTGGCCCGGCGGGCGGCACCGTTCCTCGTCCTCGCCCCGGCCGCCGTGTGGGTGGGCACCTCGGCCGACGGGTACTTCGCGGCGGTCGCCGCCTGGTCGGTGGCCCTGCTGGCCCTGGCGGTCACCGGACGGTCCGCGGCCTGGGCGGCGGGCAGCGGACTGCTGTACGGCCTGACCTGCTACCTCTCGTACGGCCTGACGCTCTTCGCGCTGATCGGGGCGGCGGTGCCGGCGGCGGGACGGCGCCGGGTGCGACCGGTCCTGATCGTCCTCTTCCTGGCCGGGGCGGCGGTGGTCCCGACGGTGTTCACCCTGGCCGGGTTCGACTGGTGGGAGGGGTACCGGCTGCTGGTGACGCGCTACTACCAAGGCGTCGGCGGCATCCGCCCCTACGGCTACTGGGTGTGGGCCAACCTGGCCTGCACGGTGCTGATCACCGGCCTGGCCACGGCGGCGGGGCTCCGGCGGACGGGCGTCTCCCTCGTCCGCCGCCGCACGGTCCCCCGGGGGGAGTTCCGGCTCGCCCTCCTCGTGGCGGCGGCGCTGCCGGCCCTGCTGGCCGCCGACCTGTCCGGCATGAGCAAGGCGGAGACGGAACGCATCTGGCTGCCCTTCGCGATGTGGCTGCTCCCGGCCTGCGCGCTTCTCCCCCGCCCACGCGGCTGGCTCACCGTCCAGGCAGCGCTCGCGCTCCTGCTGAACCACCTGCTGCTCACCGGCTGGTGACCGGGCCCGGGGGAACGCGCCGGCCGGCCAGCTACCCGTCCGGACCGCCCTCACCGGGTCTTCCGGCCGGCCCGGCTCCGTCCGCCGCCGTCCGTTCCCGGCCGGAGACAGTCCGGCCGGGGCTTCAGGCTGGGGTCATGCCTCCCGGCTGGGCTGCCTCGTGCGGGAGCGGCGGTACAGGAGCGCCCCGCCCATCAGTGAGGCCAGGCTCGCGACGGCCGCCGCCCAAGTGGTCTCCGCGCCGGTCTGCGCGAGGCTGCCGGGCGGCTCGTGCCGTACGACGGGCGGGGTCGGGTGGGTGGCGGGCGGCTCCTGCGGCCGAGGGGGCTCGGAACGCACCGGCGGAGCGACCGGGGGTTCCTGCGGCTTGGGCGGGGTGGCCCGGCCGGGCTCCTGGGGGTGGTCGCCCGGGACGTTCGCGGACGTGTTGCCGAAGACGGGGTTGCCGACGCCGACCACGTTCACGCTGTTGCCGCTGACGTTGACCGGCAGGTCGACCGGCAACTGGAGCCCGTTGCCGGAGGCCAGGCCCGGGGAGTCCTGTGTGCGGGCGTGGGCCGTCGCCCCGCCCGGCGCCGCGGGCCGCTCCTTCCCCCCGGTGCCGCCGCCGCCCTTGTTGGCGCACGTGTTGCCCATGGCGGGGTTGAGCAGCCCCGCCACGTTCACGGTGTTGCCGCAGACGTTCACCGGGAGGTGCACCGGCAACTGGATGCCGTTGCCCGAGATCAGCCCGGGCGAGCCGCCCGCGGAACCCTGCGCGGCGGAGTCGGCGTGCACCGGTCCCGCCACTGCCATCGCGCCGGACGCGGCGGCGATGGCGATCACACTGTTTCGGGTAGCCCGTTTCATCGGTTCCCAGCCCTTCCAGACACGGTCGCGGGCACTCACCCGCACCGGAGGAAACGCCGCCGTAAACACGCAAGTTATGGTTTTTCAGCCTTTTGCCCTATACCGCCGCCGGCGGACGTCCTCGCGCGGCCGTCGCGCCCGAGAGCCGTACGGGGGTTCGGCAGGGACATGGCCGCGCGCCTTCGGGTACTCGGACGGTGGTCGTGGCGACGCTTGTCGTACCGCCTCTCCCGTTTCTAGGAGCTCTCGACATGACAGACGCAGCAGGCACCGCTCCCGCCTCCGGAGACGACCGGAGGATCCTGACCAACCGGCAGGGCCACCCCGTCCACGACAACCAGAACCAGCGCACCGTCGGCGCCCGTGGGCCCGCGACGCTGGAGAACTACCAGTTCCTGGAGAAGATCAGCCACTTCGACCGGGAACGCATCCCCGAACGGGTGGTCCACGCCCGCGGGGTGACGGCGTACGGCTTCTTCGAGGCGTACGGCGCCTGGGGCGACGAGCCGATCGGCCGCTACACGCGCGCGAAGCTGTTCCAGGAGCGCGGCAAGCGCACCGACGTCGCCGTCCGCTTCTCCACCGTCATCGGCGGCCGTGACTCCTCGGAGGCGGCGCGCGACCCGCGTGGCTTCGCCGTCAAGTTCTACACGGAGGACGGCAACTGGGACCTCGTCGGCAACAACCTGGGCGTCTTCTTCATCCGGGACGCCATCAAGTTCCCGGACGTCATCCACGCCCTGAAGCCGGACCCGGTGGACTTCGAGCAGAAGCCGAACCGGATCTTCGACTTCATGTCGCAGACGCCCGAGGCCATGCACATGCTGGTCAACCTGTTCAGCCCGCGCGGTATCCCCGCCGACTACCGCCACATGCAGGGTTTCGGCGTGAACACCTACAAGTGGGTGAACGCCGAGGGCAACACCGTGCTCGTCAAGTACCACTGGATGCCCAAGCAGGGCGTGCGCTCGATGACCGAGGAGGACGCGGCCAACGTCCAGGCCGGCTTCCTCGGTCACGCCACCAAGGACCTGTACGAGGCCGTCGAGCGGGGTGAGTACCCCGAGTGGGAGCTGCTCGTGCAGGTCATGGAGGACCACGAGCACCCCGAACTCGACTTCGATCCGCTGGACGACACCAAGACCTGGCCGGAGCAGGACTTCCCGCCGAAGCCGGTGGGCCGGATGGTGCTGGACCGGATGCCGGAGAACTTCTTCGCGGAGAACGAGCAGATCTCCTTCGGCACCGGTGTACTCGTCGACGGACTGGACTTCTCCGACGACAAGATGCTCGTCGGCCGGACCTTCTCCTACAGCGACACCCAGCGCTACCGGGTCGGCCCCAACTACCTCCAACTGCCGGTCAACCAGGCGAAGAACGCCCGGGTGCGCACCAACCAGCGCGACGGGCTGATGACGTACCACGTCGACGGCGCCGGGGAGAACCCGAGCGTCAACTACGAGCCGTCGATCCGGGGCGGCCTTCGCGAGGCGGAGTATCCGGCGCACGACGAGCAGGGCCCGGAGATCCGCGGCCGGCTCACCCGCAAGCGCATCCCCCGTACCAACGACTACCTCCAGGCGGGCCAGCGGTACCTGCTCATGGAGCAGTGGGAGCGCGACGACCTGGTACGGAACCTGGTGGGTCAGCTCTCCCGGTGCGACCGGTCCGTCCAGGAGCGGATGGTGTGGCACTTCCTGCTGGTGGAGAACGACCTCGGGCTGCGGGTCGGCGAGGGCCTCGGCCTCCGCCCGGAGGACGTCGCGGACCTGGAGCCGCTGGCCAGCCAGGACCTCACCGAGGAGGACAAGGAGCGGCTGGCGAACCTCGGCAAGAACCCGCCGCGGAACGTCGAGGGCCTCACCATGACGCACTGCGTCCCGGACGCGCGCCATGAGGTGACGCGGTGACCCGCTGAGCCCGCACCCCTGAGGCGCCGGAACGCCTGGCGGCCGGGAACGCCTGGCGGCCCGGAGCGCCGGTCAGCCCACGACGGGCGCCGCCCCCGGCTCGGCCACGAGCCGGGCGTGGCGCCCGCGCGGGCAGTGCACGATCCGGTCGCCGAGGCCGAGCCGATCGGCCTCGGTCAGGAAGGCGGACAGGGGGGAGCGCATCACCGTGTACTCCTCGTAGTGCACGGGCAGCACGGCGCGGGGACCGAGGCGCCGGGCCAGTTCCGCGCCCTGCCGGCCGTCCATGGTGACCAGGAAGCCGCCGGGGAGCGTGGTACCGCCCAGGTGCAGGACGGCCAGGTCGGCGGCCGGGAAGCGGCGGGTGATCTCGTCGAGGCCGTCGTACGGCAGGGTGTCGCCGGAGACGTACAGCCGCAGCCGCGGCGGGCCGCCCGCCGGACCGAGCTCGATCATGCTGCCCATCACCGGGGGCAGCAGCCCCCGCAGCACCGGATGTCCGGCGTGCCGTCCGGGCAGCGCCGTGACCGTGGCCTGGACCGGGCCCTGCCGGAGGGTGACTCCCCGCCAGGTGTGCAGTCCGGCCACCCGCTCGCGTCCGTGCAGCACCTTCAGGCGGCGCGCGGCGTGCGGGGTGCTCAGCACCGGGACCGAGCGGTCCAGGAGGCGTCGGGACCGGCGGTCCCAGTGGTCCCCGTGCAGGTGGGACAGCACGATCCCGTCGAGTCGGGGCAGGTCCTCCGGTTCCAGCGCGGGCTCGGTCAGGCGCCGGCTCAGCAGGCCCTTGCCGAGATAGGCGTACTGGCCGAGGTGCAGGAAGTTCGGGTCGGTGAGCAGGGTCAGCGGCCCGTAGCGCAGCAGAACGGTCGCGTTGCCGAGGAAGTGCAGGTCGACCGTGTCGTCGGTGGGTGGGTCCGTGGTACCGGGCATGGTTACGTCGCCCTTCCGTCCGAGCCGTCGCGGGTACCCGCACCCTCGCGGGCGTGCCGGGTCCCTCCCGTCCCGGGCGGGTACCCCTGGCGGCGGACGGCATGAGAGGACCTGTTCCGGCCGGCCGGTTCCGTCGCCGTACCACCCGCCTGCGCACAGATGGCCGAGCGTGCCGCAGCGGTGGGGCCGGGGAGCTGGTAGCTCTCGTAGGGCAGCCGCTGCCGTACCCGCTCGACCGAGGGACCCCGAGGAACCGACCGAGACGAGGAGCGATGACGACCACCGTGCGCGAGACCGGAGCCGAGACCGCGCCGCCCAGCCTCCGACTGCCCGGCCTCCTGCTGGGAGTGGGGCTCGGCGGATTCGCCGACGGCATCCTGCTGCACCAGCTCCTCCAGTGGCACCACATGCTGACCAGCACCGACCACGACCACATCGGCGTGAAGTACTACGACCCCCACACCGTCTCCGGACTGGAGATGAACACCGTGTGGGACGGCGTCTTCCACACCGTCTGCTGGCTCGCCGTCCTCGGCGGCCTCGCCGTCCTGTACGCACGGGTGACCACGGGCCGGCGCGAGGTGTGGGCCTCACGGGTGCTCTGGGGCTGGGTGCTGTCGGGCTGGGGCCTGTTCAACCTCGTGGAGGGCGTCCTCGACCATCACGTTCTGGGCATCCACCACGTCCACGGCGGCCCCTACCAGGTGTGGTGGGACATCAGCTTCCTCGTGCTCGGTGCGCTGCTGCTGGCGGGCGGCCTGCTCCTGCGGCGCGGCGCCCGGCCCTTCGATCCGGCCGCGCCCCGCGCCGCACGGCCGGGACACGCCGTCTGATGGCCGACGGCACCCCGCACCTGCACACGCATCACGTGGAGAGCGGTGGCGCGTGGGAGGTCCTGCTCCCCGTCCTGGCCCTGCTGGCGTGCGCGGGCGGATATCTGCTGCTGGCGCGCCGGGTCCGCCGCCGCAACCCCGTACGGGGCTGGAACCCCTGGCGCACGGCCGGTTTCTGCACGGGCCTCCTCCTGTTGGCGGCGGCGCTGCTGCCTCCTGTCGCCGCCTTCGCCCACCGTGACTTCCGCGGCCACATGGCCCAGCACATGCTCATCGGCATGTACGCGCCACTCGCCCTGGTGCTCGGGGCCCCGATGACCCTCGCGCTGCGCGCCCTGCCGGCACCCCACGCCCGCCGCCTCACCGCGTTCCTGCACAGCGGCCGGGCCCGGCTGCTCGCCCACCCGGTGACCGGTCTGCTGCTGTCCACCGGCAGCCTCGCGCCGCTGTACTTCACCCCGTTCTACGACGCCGTCACGGCCCGCCCGGCCGGGCACTGGCTGCTGCACGCGCACTTCCTGCTGGCGGGCTGCCTGTTCGCGCACGCCGTCGCCGGACCCGATCCCGCCCCGGCCCGCCCCGGTGTGCGCGCCCGGCTGGTCTGCCTGGGCTGCGCCATCGCGGTGCACGCGAGCGTCGCACAGCTGATGTACGGCGGCTTCTGGGTGGCCGTCGGCGCTCCGGTCCCCCAGGTCCGGGGCGCTGCCGAGATCATGTACTACGGCGGTGACATCGCCGAACTCCTGCTGGCGGCGGCCCTGGTCGCCACCTGGCGCCCCGCACGCGGCGCGGTCACCAGGCACGCGGTGCGCCCCGCGCAGTAGAGGCGCGGCAGGCATGCCGACCGGCACGGCCAGGAGGCGGCACCCCGAGCATTCAGGGCCCCTGCCCTCCCGGGCTCTCCGGCAGACCCCGCGTCTCCGCGGACCGGACCGGCACCGGCCCGCGCGGTCCGGGCACAGCCGCCCAGCCGCTGCGTCGTCACAGCGGTGTCGCCGCGTGCAGGACCAGGAAGAGGGTGACAGCGGAGCTCGCCGACGACATCGCCGACACCAGCGCCCCGGCGGCGGCGCCCCAGGCGGCCAGGCCGACCGAGGTGAACGCCGACGGCCAGGTACGGGCCGCGGGGGCGGGGGCCAGCAGCGCGGCCACCCGGCGCGGCACGGGACCGGTCGCCGCCAGCGCGGCCACGGTCGGCACCGGTATGCGCGGGGACAGCAGGGCCGCCTTGCCGATGGCACGGGCGACCGTGCGCCGGTCACCGACCGCGCGGGCCGCCTCCTCGTCCGCCCACCGCTCGGCCGTGTAGACGACGGCGGTGCGCAGCGGTCTGAGGAACGGGTTGGCACGGGCCGCCAGGTGCGCGGCGAGCAGGTGGCGGTGGTGACGGGCGGTCAGGTGGGCGCGTTCGTGGGCGAACAGGGCGCGCCGCTCGGCGGGTGCCAGTCCGGCCAGCAGGGCCGTGCTGACGACGATCCGGCCCCGTCCCCGGCTGCGGCTCGCGGGGAGGGCGTACGCGTACGGGGTGCCGTCCGGGAGGACCGCGACCGTGGACCCCGGCACCCCGGCCAGCGCGCGGTGGGCGCGGTACGTGACCCGGTGGTGCCGCCACAGGGTGCGGGCGCAGGCCGCGGCGACGACGGCGAGCGCGGGGATGGCGGCCCGGCCGGCCACCTCGTCGTGCGGGACGGCGGCCCGCACCTCCGGGTCGGACCAGCCGTCCGGCAGGGGGTTGCCGGGCAGTTGGGCGGTGCCGACCACCATGAGCAGGGCCAGGCACAGCGTGCTGCACCCGGCCATGACGACGGCGACCGCGGTCAGCAGCCGGGTCGCGGTGCGCGGGTGCAGCCGGGTCTCGGCGAGCCGGGCGACGGGCCACGCGGACAGCGGCAGCACCAGCGGCAGGAAGACGAAGAGCCCCATGAGCGGTCAGTCCTCCGTGCCGCCGGTGTCCGGGCCCGGGATGTCGAGCAGCGTCCGCAGCACCTGTTCGTCGCCGGGCGGCAGGGCGGTGACGAAGCTGGCGAGGACCGCCTCGCGGTCGCGTTCGCCGTCCAGCAGGCGGCGCATGCGCAGCGCGGCCAGCCGGGCCACGTCGGCCGTGGGCGTCCACAGGAAGGACCGGCCGTGCCGTTCGCGGGAGACGACGTCCTTGGCGAGCAGCCGGGTCAGGATGGTGACGACGGTGGTGTAGGCGAGGTCGCCGCCGAGGCGCTCCTGCACCCACGCCGCGGTGACCGGTCCGTCCGCCTCGCGCAGCGCGCCGAGGACCTGGCCCTCCAGCTCCCCCTGCCCGCGCCTCCGGGCCCGGCCGTCTTCCCTCGTCATCCGTGGTTCCTCCCCCGTCTTCTCTCGCTCGCTCACCCGCCGTTCCACGCTACTTCACGCCACTGACACTCCCGTACGTGCGGCGCCCGCGCCGGTGCGCGATCTCGCCGAGGAGGATGTCGACGGCGAGGGAACAGGCCAGCGGGATGCCGAACAGGACACGGACCAGCCGAGCACGGCGACGGCCGCGCTGCCACCACATCGGCGAGCGCGAGCAGCGCGAGGGCGATCTGGTCGGCTTGTCCGAAGAGGACGCCGGTGTGCACAGGTCGATGCCCCAGCGGGTGAGCTTGGCGAGCACCGGATGGCCGGCGAACCGCAGCTCGTCGGTGACCCGGCCGGTGGCGGGGTCGACGGCGACGGCGTCCTGCTTCTCGGGCAGGCTCCCTAGGCGCCGTCCGCAGCCGGAGCGCGCCCACGGGGTCGCCGACGGCCGCGGCCGTCGAGACGGACGGGGTGGCCCGGCCGAGCGAAGCGCGCAGCGCGTCGGTGTGCGCGCCGCCCTCGACGCCGGAGAGCAGCACCCGGGCCGTGACGCCGGCCTCGGGCGCGGGGCGGACGGCCGCGACGGTGCCCTCCGGGCGGCCCTTGCGGGCGGCGGCCACCTGGACGGAGGCGGGCAGTTCGCGCTCGCCGGCCGGAACGGTCGGCTCATGGCCGCGCACGAGTCTCTCGGCCTGGAAGGAGCCCGCGTACAGCAGGCCGGTGACGGTGGCGGTCAGCGGGAAGGGCGCGACGAGCACACCGGCGCAGAAGTGCCGGCGCAGCACGCGGGAGTGCCCGGCGACCGCGGGTGGCGGGGCGGGACGCCTCGGCCGGGGTGGCCGAGGGAGCGGTGGTCGTCGGCGGGTGTCCCCGGGACGCGAAAGTCGCGGGCGGTCCAGTGGTCGGACCGCGAAAGGGCTGAGTTCCCCGGGGTGTTGGTGACCTGTGCCACAGGAGTCGGCGGGCGGGCGTGGCATCCTGACGCGATGGCACCTCCCCGTGATCACGCACCGCTCGCCGAGCGGGTCGAGGAACTCCTCGCCGCAGGCGGCCCCTTGCCCATCGTCGCGGCCGGACAGCCGGTGCTGCGGCGCGGCACCGAGCCGTACGACGGCCAGCTCGGCCCCGCGCTGCTGGCCCGGTTCGTCGAGGCCCTGCGCGTCACCATGCACGCGGCCCCCGGCGTGGGCCTCGCCGCCCCGCAGGTCGGTGTGCCGCTGCGGATCGCGGTCATCGAGGACCCGGCGCAGGTGCCCGAGGAGGTGGCGCTCGCCCGGGGACGGGTGCCACAGCCCTTCCGGGTCCTGGTCAACCCCTCGTACGAGCCCGTCGGCACCGCCAGGGCCGCGTTCTTCGAGGGCTGCCTGAGCGTGCCGGGATGGGTCGCGGTGGTGGCCCGGCACGCCGAGGTGCGGCTGCGCGGCGCGGACGAACACGGCCGCGCGCTGGACGAGGTGTTCACCGGCTGGCCGGCCCGGATCGTCCAGCACGAGACGGACCACCTCGACGGCACGCTGTACCTGGACCGTGCGGAGCCGCGCTCGCTGTCCACCGCCGAGGCGGCGCTGGCCCTGTGGGCCCAGCCGACGCCGGAGGCGGCGGCCGAGGCCCTGGGCTTCGAACTGCCGTAGCCCGCCGCTCAGTTGTCCCGGTAGGCCTCCAGCAGCCGCAGCCACACCTCGCTCAGCGTCGGGTACGACGGGACGACGTGCCACAGCCGGCCGACCGGGACGTGTCCCGCGACCGCGACGGTGGCCGAGTGGATGAGTTCGCCGACGCCGGGGCCGACGAAGGTGACCCCGCGCAGGATCTCGTCCTCCAGGTCCACGACCATCCGGGCACGGCCCTTGTAGCCGTCGCCGTACAGGCCGGCGCCGGCGACGGAGGAGAACTCCACGTCGACGGCGCGGACGCGGTGGCCGGCCTGTTCCGCCTCGGCGAGGGAGAGCCCGACCGCGGCGGCCTCCGGGTCGGTGAAGACGACCTGGGGCACGGCGTGGTGGTCGGCGGTGGCCGCGTGGGCGCCCCAGGGCTCCTCCGCGACCGTGCCGCCGGTGGCGCGGGCGCCGATGGCGGCACCGGCGATGCGGGCCTGGTACTTGCCCTGGTGGGTGAGGAGGGCGCGGTGGTTGACGTCGCCGACCGCGTACAGCCAGTCGGTACCGGTCACGCGCATGCTGTCGTCGACGTCCAGCCAGGAGCCGGGTTCCAGGCCGACCGTGTCCAGGCCGATGTCGTCGGTGTGCGGGACGCGGCCGGTGGCGAAGAGGATCTCGTCGCCCTCGATCCGGTCACCGGCGGAGGTGACGGCCACGACCGTGCCGTTCTCGCGGCTGACGGACTCCACGGAGGTGCCGGTGCGCAGGTCGACGCCCGCCTCGGTGAGGGCCTCGGCGACCAGTTCCCCGGCGAACGGCTCCATGCGGTTCAGCAGGCCCTTGCCGCGCACCAGCATGGTGACCCGGGAGCCGAGGGCCTGCCAGGCGCTGGCCATCTCGGTGGCGACGACACCGCCGCCGACGACGATCAGCCGGCCCGGGACCGCCTGGGCGCTGGTCGCCTCACGGCTGGTCCAGGGCTTGACCTCGGCAAGTCCGGGCAGGTCGGGCAGCTGGGCCCGGGTGCCGGTGGACACGGCGACGGCGTGCCGGGCGGTGAGGGTGGTGACCGTCCCGTCGGATCCGGTGACCGTGACCGTGCGGGGCCCGGCCAGCCGGCCCTGGCCGCGGTACAGGACGGCGCCGGTGCCCTCCAGCCAGCCGACCTGGCCGTCGTCCTTCCAGTCGGCGGTGAAGTAGTTCCGGCGGGCCAGCACGGCCGGGGCGTCGAGCGGGCCCTGGACCGCCTGGGCGAGGCCGGGCAGGCGGCGGGCGTCGGCCTGCGCGATGACCGGCCTGAGCAGGGCCTTGCTGGGCATACACGCCCAGTACGAGCATTCGCCGCCGAGCAGTTCGCTCTCCACGAGGGCCGTGGTGAGGCCGGCCGCGCGGGTGCGGTCGGCGACGTTCTCCCCCACGGGTCCGCCCCCGATCACCACGACGTCGTAAGCGATGGATTCCGTTTCCGTCATGCAGTCAGTCTGGTGGGTGGTGTGCGCGCTGGCCACACGGGTACGCGCGCGGAACACGGGCGTGCACGGGTGGAATAGGCGGCCCGGCGACTGTGTTTCCGACGTCGGCACACCCCACACCAGGAAGAGGGAATCACGCCATGAGCAGCACTGTGGAGCTGACCAAGGAGAACTTCGACCAGACGGTCACCGAGAACGAGTTCGTTCTCATCGACTTCTGGGCGTCCTGGTGCGGGCCCTGCCGGTCCTTCGCGCCCGTCTACGAGAAGGCCGCCGAGGAGAACCCCGACCTGGTCTTCGCCAAGGTGGACACCGAGGCGCAGCCGGAGCTGGCCGCCGCCTTCGACATCCAGTCGATCCCGACGCTGATGATCGTGCGCGACCAGGTCGCGGTCTACGCCCAGCCGGGCGCCCTGCCCGCGCCGATGCTCGCCGACCTCATCGGGCAGGCCCGCAAGCTCGACATGGACGAGGTCCGCAAGGACATCGCCGCCCAGCAGGGCCAGGCCCAGGAGGGGCAGGGGCAGGCGCAGCAGTAACGCGTGGGGGGCCGCGGTGACACCGCGTGCGGGACCGGATCAGCTGGACTCGCGCCGGATCACCGAGGCCCCCAGCACGGTGTGCACCTCGGGCTCGCCGCCCGGGTCACGCACGGCACGGTCGACCAGTTCGGCGAGGTCCTGCCCGGAGGGCAGCTCGATGTGGACCGTGCTCAGCCGGGGCCGCAGCAGCCGGCCCAGCACCAGGTCGTCGGCACCGATCACGGCGACGTCCTCGGGGATGCGGACGCCCTCGTCCTGGAGGGCGCGCATCAGCAGCATCGCGTACTCGTCGTTGTAGGCGAACACCGCGTCCAGGCCGGACCCGGTCCAGCGGGCGGCCAGTTCGGCGGCGGCCTCCTCGGTGTAGGCGAGGGGCAGCTCCGTCACGGTGGCGTCCGTGCCCCGCAGCGCCTCGCGCACGCCGGCGAGCCGGGGCCGTGAGTAGACCTCCAGTCCCGGCTCCCCGGGCAGGACGACGCCGATCCGGCGCCGGCCCCGGGCGTACAGGTGGGCGCCCGCGCAGTGGCCGACGGCGTCGTGGTCCATCAGCAGCGCGTGCGTTCCCTCGACGCGGCCGGGACCGAGGGTGACCACGGCCCGGGCGCCGGACCGCTTGAGGACGGCGACGCCCTGCGGGCCGAGTCCGGCACCGGGCACCAGGACGGCGACCGGCCGCAGCTCCGCCCAGGCACGGGCGGCCTCGTCACCCTCCAGTCCGACGCTGCCGTACTGGACGACGGTGTAGTCGAGACGGCCCAGCGCCCACTGGAGTTCGTTCAGGAACCGGCTGTACAGGGGGCCCACCGGGATCGCCGGGGCGGGCATGAGCACCATACGGCTGCGTCCGGCGCGCAGGCTGCGGGCGGCGGCGTGGGGGACGTACCCCAGTTCGCGGGCGGCCTCGTGCACGCGCCGGCGGGTCGCTGCGCTGATCCGTACGGCGCTCGTGTTGTTGAGGACGTAGGAGACGGTCGCGCGCGAGACGCCGGCCAGGCGGGCCACATCGGCACTCGTGGGCGTGTTCGGTATCTGCACCATGACAGACCGCATCTTGGCAGAGGGGCGGGGGCCGGGGCCGGGCGGGCCAAGGTGGTTCATCGTTTGACAAAGAGGGCGTCCGCACACCCTGGACGAACGCGTTCGTGCCGAACTTGTTCGCGACGAACATGTTCGTTACGGTGACGGGCATGAACGCTGCCCCCCGCTCCCGCCGGGAGCGTCCCGCCAAACCCGCCCTGACCCGGGAGGGCATCATCGCCGCCGCCGTCGCCATCCTGCGGGCGGAAGGGCTCCGCAAGGTGACGATGCGACGGCTCGCGCAGGAACTCGACACCGGCCCCGCCTCGCTCTACGTGTACGTCCGCAACACCGACGAACTCCACGCGGCCGTCCTGGACGAACTGCTCGGCACGGTCGGCCCGGCTCCGGCCGAGGGCACCTGGCGGGAACGGCTGGAGCGGGTGCTCACCGGCTACACCGCGATGCTCCTGGAGCACCCGACCCTGGCTCGCTCGGCGCTGACCGCCCGGCCTAGCGGCCCGCACTACCTGCGCCTGGTCGAGACCCTGCTGGAGCTGCTCCAGGCGGGCGGGGTACCGCTCGCCCAGGCGGCCTGGGGCGTGGACCTGCTGCTCCAGCACGCCACGGCGACCGCCGCCGAGCACGCCGGGGAGGAGCCCCAGGGCGACTGGCAGGCGGCGGCCCGGGCCCTGCGCGAGGCGCCCGCGGCCACCCATCCGCACATCGCCGCCGGTGCCGACGCGCTGCTGTCCGGCACGCCCGGGGCCCGTCTGTCGTGGGCGTTCCAGACGCTGATCAACGGCATCGAGCGGACGGCCGTACCGAACCCCGTACCGACCGACGTACCGACCGACGTACCGACCGAAGGCCAGGAGGCCACGTGACCACCGTTTCCCTCCCCCACCACCCCGTCGTGGTCGTCGGTGCAGGGCTCGGCGGGCTCACGCTCGCCCGCGTGCTGCACGTGCACGGCATGGAGGCCGCGCTGTTCGACCTGGACGCGTCGGCGGACGCCCGGGTCCAGGGCGGCATGCTCGACATCCACGACGACACCGGCCAGAAGGCACTGCGGGCCGCCGGCCTGCGCGAGGAGTTCCTGACCCGGGTGCTCTCCGGCGGCCAAGCCCTGCGGGTCCTCGACCAGGACGGCGCGGTCCGGCTGGCGGAGCCCGACGACGACATCGGCGGTCGGCCCGAGATAGACCGGGGCGACCTGCGCGGACTGCTGCTCGGCTCCCTGCCCGCCGGCACGGTCCGCTGGGGCGCCAAGGTCACCGGCGCGCGCCCGCTGGACGGGGGCCGGCACCGGGTGACGCTCGCGGACGGCAGCGAGTTCACCACCGATGTGCTGGTCGGCGCGGACGGCGCCTGGTCGCGCGTGCGTCCGCTGGTCTCCGCGGCCCGGCCGGCGTACACCGGTGTGTCGTTCGTGGAGGTGGACCTGTGGGAGGCGGATGCGCGGCACCCGGCGAGCGCGGAGGTGGTCGGCGGCGGCATGCTCTTCGCGCTCGGGCCCGGCCGCGGCCTCCTCGCCCACCGCGAGACGGACGGCAGCCTGCACGTGTACGCCGCCGTGGTGGCGCCGGAGGACTGGCTGGACGGCATCGACTTCACCGACACCGAGGCGGCGAAGACGGCCGTGCTGAAGGAGTTCGACGGCTGGGACGCGAGCCTGCGGGCGCTGGTCGCGGACGCGGACGGCGCGCTGGTGCCCCGCCGCATCCACGCCCTGCCGGCCGGCCATCGCTGGGAGCGGGTGCCCGGGGTGACCCTGCTCGGCGACGCGGCCCACCTGATGTCGCCGTTCGCGGGCGAGGGCGCCAACCTTGCCCTGATCGACGGCGCCGAACTCGGCCTCGCCCTGGCCGCGCACCCCGGGGACACGGAGGCCGCGCTGGCCGCCTACGAGTCCCGGATGTTCCCCCGCGCCGCGGCCTCCGCGACGGACTCCGCCCACAGCCAGTCCCTGCTGTTCCGCACGGACGCGCCGCAGGGGTTGGTGAACATGTTCACCGGCCAGGCCGGCTGACCGGGCGGACCCTGACTCGTCCTGGCTGGGCGAGCCGACCCGAGCGAGCCGGGGCGACTTGGCCGGGCGCCGGGGGCTCCGCGCGGGCGGAGGCGACTTCGGCCGGACGCCGGGGGTTTTTGAACGGGCGGAGCCGACTTGGCCTGGCTGGGCGCTCCGGTTCGAGCGGGGCCAAACCGACACGTGGCCGGACGCCGGGGGCTCCGCGCGGGCGGGGGCGACTCGGCCGGACGCCGAGGGTTTTCGAGCGGGCGGGGGTGTCTTGGCCGGACGCCGGGGGCTCCGCGCGGGCGGAGGCGACTTCGGCCGGACGCCGGGGGTTTTCGAACGGGCGGAGCCGACTTGGCCTGGCTGGGCGCTCCGGTTCGAGCGGGGCCAAACCGACACGTGGCCGGACGCCGGGGGCTCCGCGCGGGCGGGGGCGACTCGGCCGCGTGCGACAGTTCTGCCCGGTGCGCGTCGGCTTGGCCGGGCTAGGCCGTCCGAGCCGGGCCGGTTCGGCCGGTCCGGTTCGGCCGGTCCGGCTCCGGCTCGGCCGATTCGCTGGTTCCGCGCGGCCGGTTCGGGCGGCCCGGCTCGGTGAGTCCGCGCAGCCGATTCGCTGGTTCCGCGGGGCCGGTTCGGGCGGTCCGGCTCGGTGATTTCACGCGGGCCGGCTCGTTCAGGTCCGGCCCCGGCGACTTGGTCGCTACCCGGCTCCGCACGAGGTTCCGTACGAGCCCGCCGTACCCCAGCGGCTCGGTGCGGCTCCACGCCACCGCATCGGCTCCGCGGCGGGGCGGGCCCGTCGGGACGGTCCGGCGCGGCCCGCTCAGCCCTGCCTAGCGCGGCGGCTCCGTGCCGGTCACCCGGGCGACCAGGTCGAGCCAGCCGGATTCCAGGCGTTCCATCGGCATGTCGCACTGCCGGGTCAGGTGGTGGATCAGCGCGGGGTCCAGCGAGGCCAGCAGGGTGTGGGCCAGCAGGTCGCAGTCGGCGTCCGGGACGATCTGGCGCAGCAGCATCGTGACGTGCATGCGCAGCGACCCGGCGGCGGGGTGCAGGAGCCGGCGGGTCGGCTCCGGCTGGGCGGCCAGCTGGAGGTCGAGCTGCTCCGCGGTGCGGTACAGCACCGCCACGCCGAACGCCCGCAGCCGCTCCAGGGGCGGCGAGCCGGGACCCAGCGGCGGGGGCCCGCTCAGGAAGTCGGCCTGGAGTTGCCTGGCCGAGTGGTCGAGCAGGGCCATCAGCAGCCCGGTGCGGTCGCCGAAGCGGCGGAAGACGGTGCCCTTGCCCACGTTGGCCGCCGCCGCCACCGCCTCCATGGTGACGCCGGCCACCCCGTGCTCCGCGATCAGCCGGGCGGCGGCCTCCAGCAGCCGGGCCCGGTTGCGGGCGGCGTCGGCCCGCAGGAACGGCGCCTCGGAAGCCGGGCCGACCTCCAGCAACTGGGGCGTGTCGAGGGGCTCCTGTGGCTTCGGGAAGGGCGGCAGAGCGCTGGACATGTCGACAGCGTAAAGCATCGGGAACAAAACTGGACCGCGGTCCGGTTAGGGTGATACAAACTTAAACGGACCCCGGTCCGGATCGTGACAGCGATGTTTCAGCCCTTTGGAGTTCCCATGTCTGTTCGCATCCTCGCGCTCGTCGGCAGCCTTCGCGCCGGTTCGCACAACCGCCAGCTCGCCGAGGCGGCCGTGAAGCTCGCGCCGGAGGGCGCCGAGGTCGAGCTGTACGAGGGCCTGGCCGACATCCCGTTCTACAACGAGGACCTCGACGTCGAGGGCAACGTGCCTGCCGCCGCCGCCAAGCTGCGCGAGGCCGCCCAGGCCGCGGACGCCTTCCTGCTCTTCTCCCCCGAGTACAACGGCAGCATCCCGGCCGTGCTGAAGAACGCCATCGACTGGCTGTCCCGCCCCTACGGCGCCGGCGCCTTCGGCGGCAAGCCCGTCGCCGTGGTCGGCACCGCCTTCGGCCAGTACGGCGGCGTGTGGGCGCAGGACGAGGCCCGCAAGGCCGTCGGCATCGCCGGCGGCAAGGTGATCGAGGACATCAAGCTGTCCATCCCCGGCTCGGTCACCCGCTTCGCCGAGACCCACCCGGTCGACGACGCCGAGGTCGCCGCCCAGCTGACCGAGGTCGTCGCCCGTCTGCACGGCAACGTCGGCGCTGCCGCCGCCTGAGCCGTACCGCCGCTCCCGTCGGGACCGGCACCCTACGTTCCCGGTGAGGGCCGGAGCCGTCGCGGCTCCGGCCCTCACCCGTGTCGCAGCCCCTGGTGCCGGGGCTGCCGCCGAAGCCTCCCGGCCCCGGCGGGTCGTGCTCCGGACGGCAGGGGGTAGACGGCTTTCGTGACCGCTCATGACCGGTCACGACCGTCTACGTCGTGACCGACCGCCGGACGCCCCACGGAAGGAGCAGGAGGAGCCATGTCCCTGGTCCCCCCGCCGTTCGACACGGAACTCGCAGCCGTACTGGAGTCGTTCCGGGGCGTGATCGAGCCCGGGTTGACACCGGCCGACGTCGAGGCCGCCCGGCGCGGCGCGGCCGTCGAGCTGGTGGACGTGACCATGGACGGCGCGTTCGAGGCGGAGGACCGTACGGTGTCCGGTCCGGAGGGTGCCCCCGGTGTCTCCCTCCTCCTGTGCCGGCCGACGACCGCTCCCGTCCCGGCCCCGCTGCCGGTGCTGTACCACGTGCACGGCGGCGGCCTGGTGGCCGGCACCAACCGGGTCGGCGTGACCGAACCGCTGGCCTGGGCGCGCGAGCTGGGCGCGGTCGTGGTGTCGGTCGAGTACCGGCTCGCGCCCGAGCATCCGCATCCGGCGCCGATCGAGGACGTGTACGCCGGGCTGCTGTGGACCGCGGAGCACGCGCGGGAGATCGGCGGCGACCCGGACCGGATCGTCGTGGCGGGCGCCAGCGCGGGCGGCGGTCTGACCGCGGCGCTGGCCCTGCTCGCCCGGGACCGGCGGGGCCCGCGTCCCCTCGGCCAGCTGCTGATGTGCCCGATGCTGGACGACCGCAACGACAGCGTCTCCAGCCGTCAGATGGCCGGCCTGGGCGTGTGGGACCGTACCGCGAACGAGACCGCCTGGACGGCCCTGCTCGGCGACCGCCGCGGCGGCCCCGAGGTGTCCCCGTACGCGGCCCCGGCCCGTGCCACCGACCTGTCCGGCCTTCCCCGGGCCTTCCTGGACGTGGGCTCCGCGGAGACCTTCAGGGACGAGGTGGTCGGCTACGCGTCCCGGATCTGGCAGGCCGGCGGCGAGGCCGAACTCCACGTCTGGCCGGGCGGCTGCCACGGCTTCGACGCCCTCGCCCCGGAGGCGACCCTGTCCCGCACGGCCCGCGCGGCCCGCCTGAGGTGGCTGCGGCGGCTGCTGGGTTGATCCCCCAGCACCCGACACACCCGGGTCCTGGAGTCTGGTTCGAGACGGAGGACCCGGAGCGGTACGGCGAGGAGCCCTGGGACTTCGACGAGGCGGAACGCGCCTTCCTCGCGGCCCTGCGCGGCCGGGCCGCCGCCTGCCAGTGCCGTGGGCTCCCAGCCGAACCGGACGGCCCGAGGACGGCTCCTCGCTGCTCGTCCACGTGTGCCTCCTCGACGAGGCGCGCTCGGTGGCGCTCGCCGAGTGGTCCGTGCACTTCCACGGCTCTCACGTGCGCGCGGGGAAGGTCCGCGACCAGCTCTTCACTCCGCACGAGTCACCCGAGCGCGGCCTCTTCCGCGCCTCCGGCGCGGTGGAGGAACCCGCCGAGCGGTGCGCCGCCTGCTTCGAGCGCCTGTCGAGCCGTCCCGCCATTCGTGCCGGGTGGCCGCGCCTGCCCGAGGGATCACCGCTCCACCCCCTGGAAGAAACCGGCCCCGGAAGACACCCGCCGGAAAACCGCGCTCCCGGCCCGCTGTGACGTTACCGTTCGGTAGACATCGTGCCCGGAGTCTCCCGGAGGTGCTCGTCCATGACACCCGACCGTGCCGCAGGACTCGTGGAGACCCGGCGTGCGCTCGCCGAGGGGGAGGTGAGCTCGCGGGAGGTGGTGGAGCGGACGCTGGCGCGGATCGAGGCCGCTCAGGCGACGCTGAACCCCTTCCGGATCGTGCGCGCCGAGGCCGCCCTCGCCGAAGCGGAGGCTGCGGACCGGGAGTTGGCCGCCGGTGTGCGGCGCCCGCTGCTCGGGGTGCCGGTGGCGGTGAAGGACGACATGGACGTGGCCGGTGAGCCGACCGCGTTCGGCTGCTGCGGCGAGTTCCCGCCGGCGCCCGTGGACGGGGAGGCGGTACGGCGGCTGCGCGCGGCCGGCGCGGTGATCGTCGGCAAGACGAACACGTGCGAGCTGGGGCAGTGGCCGTTCACCGAGGGGCCGGCCTTCGGGGAGACCCGCAACCCGTGGAACACCGAGCACACGCCCGGCGGGTCCTCCGGTGGTTCGGCCGCAGCCGTCGCCGCCGGGCTCGTCCCGGCCGCGCTCGGCTCCGACGGCGCCGGTTCGGTACGCATCCCGGCCTCCTGGACGCACCTGATCGGCATCAAGCCGCAGCGCGGCCGTATCTCGACCTGGCCGCGCGGCGAGTCCTTCCAGGGCATCACGGTCAACGGCACCCTCGCCCGTACGGTCGCCGACGCGGCCCTGCTGCTCGACGCGGCGAGCGGCAACCACGACCGGGACCCGCACCGGCCGGCCGCGCTGACGGTGGCGGACGCGGTCGGCCGCGACCCGGGCCGACTCCGCGTCGCCCTGTCGCTGAAGCCGCCGTTCACCGCCGTACCCGCCCGGCTGGACCCGGTGATCCGCTCCCGGGTCGTCGAACTCGCCGAGCGTCTGGCGCGGTTGGGGCATGTCGTGGAGCAGGCCGATCCGCCGTACGGGCAGATCGGTCTGGCCTTCGTGCCCCGGGCCACCGCCGGGATCGCCGAGCGGGTCCGCGAGGCACCGGATCCTGCGCTGCTCGATCCGCGTACCCGGGGTGCCGCCCGGCTCGGCCGGCTGCTCGCCGGTGCCCCGCTCCGGGCGGCCCGGCGCGCCGAGGCGGTGCTGCACCGGCGGATCGGCGCGTTCTTCGAGTCGTACGACGTGATCCTCGCCCCGACCACCGCCATGCCCCCGCCCCGGATCGGTGCCCTGTCCGGGCTCGGCGGGCTGGCCACGGACCGGGCGATCATCGCCGCCTGCCCCTACGCCTGGCCGTGGAACGTGCTCGGCTGGCCGGGGGTGAACGTGCCCGCCGGGTTCGCCGGCCCCGGACTCCCGGTGGGCGCGCAGTTGCTCGGGCCGGCCGACAGTGAGCCGCTCCTGGTGTCGCTGGCCGCGCAGTTGGAGGCGGAGCTGCGCTGGCACGAGCTGTGGCCGCCGGAGGGGGCGGACGCCGACGCGGATGCCGGCACTCCGGCCGCGTGACGGCGTTCCGCCCGTACGCTGGGGCCATGGACGACGCGTCGATGGTCGGGCTGATGGGGCGGGTGACCGGGACGGTCGGACCCGGTCTGGTCGGCGAGGTGATCGTGCGGGTGCGCGGCGGCGCGGAGCACTTCCTCGCCTATCCGGCCGACGGTACGGGCCGGATCGCGACCGGCACGGTCGTGATGGTGGTGGAGTACCTGCCACCGAGGACGGTCTACGTGACGGCGGCGTACGACAGTTGAGCCCGCGTCGCCCCAGGTGAGGGCGGCGTGCGTCAAGATTGCAACAAGGATCACCCGGCGTCTTCACCCGGGCCCGCCGCAGGCGCACACTCCCTTCGTTCGGTGCCGACAGGGCACCATGCAAAGGGGGCGTATGCCGATGGTTGTCGGCGTCGTTGCGGGGGCGGTCGTCGTTGCCGTCCTCGTGTTGATCGGTCTGTTCAAGATGATGTGGCGGGTCGCCGAGCCGAACGAGGCGCTCATCATCTCCGGGTCCAAGCACCGCACCGAGGGCCTGGAGGAGGGCATGGGCTTCCGCATCGTCACCGGGCGCGGCACGCTGGTGCTGCCCGGCGTGCAGGCGGTGCGCAAGCTGTCGCTGGACCTGAACGAGACCGAGCTGCACGTGGACTGCGTGACGCACCAGGGCATTCCGCTGAAGGTGCGGGGCGTGGTCATCTTCAAGGTCGGCGACGACTTCGTGTCGATCGCGAACGCGGCCCGTCGTTTCCTGGACCAGCAGAAGCTGATGTCGGAGCGGGTGCACAACGTCTTCGCCGGTCATCTCCGGTCGATCGTGGGTGGGTTGACGGTCGAGGACATGATCCGCGACCGGGAGAAGCTGACCGGGCAGACCCGGGCGGCCTGTGGCACGGAGATGGAGAAGCTCGGTCTGATCGTGGACTCGCTCCAGATCCACGAGATCGAGGATCCGACCGGGTACATCCAGAACCTGGCGATGCCGCACGCGGCGGCCGTCCAGCGGGACGCGCGCATCGCGCAGGCCGAGGCGAATCGGCTGGCCACGGAGGCCGAGCAGCAGTCGTTCGCGCGGATGGCGGAAGCCACCCGGGACAGTGAGATCCTCCAGGCCGGCTACCAGGCCGAGCGGGACAAGGCGGCGGCCAAGGCCCAGCAGGCCGGCCCGCTCGCCGCGGCGGCGGCCCGGCAGGAGGTCGTCGTGCAGGAGACACGGGTCGCCGAACTGGAGGCGCACCGGCGGGAACAACAGCTCCAGGCGGACGTCCGCAAGCCGGCGGACGCCAAGGCGTACGAGAAGCGGACGCTGGCCGAGGCCGAGCGTGACGCGCGGATCTCGGCGGCCCAGGCGAAGGCGAAGGAGACGGAGCTGGCGGCGGCGGCCGAGGCTACCCAGGTGAAGGCCGCCGCCGCGGCCGAGGCCGAGGCGACCAAGACCCGGGGTGCGGCGAGCGCCGCCGCCACCCGGGCCACCGGTGAGGCCGAGGCCGCCGCCCAGCAGGCGAAGGGCCTGGCGGAGGCCGAGGCCACCCGCGCCCAGGGCCTGGCGGAGGCGGAGGCCATCAAGGCGAGGGCCGCGGCCCTCGCGGAGAACCAGGAGGCGGTCGTCGCCCAGCAACTCGCCGAGAAGTGGCCGGAGATCGTCCAGGCGGGGGCGTCTGCGTTCGGCAACGTGGACAACATGGTGCTGCTCAACGGCGCCGACGGCATGGGCGAGTTGTTCGCCAAGGCGCTCACCATGGGCGGCACGGGGCTCGGCCTCGCCCGCAAGCTGCTCGCCACGATGGGTGACAACGGACAGCCGGTGAACGGGGGTTCGCCCTCGCTCAACGGCGTGGTGGCCCCTCCGCCGCAGAAGGTGCCGGTGGAGCAGGAGGGCTGAGCAAGGGGTGCTGTGCGCGGCCGGGGTCCCTCACCAGGGGCCCCGGCCGTGCGTGTGCACGAGCCGTTCGACCGTCTCCGGGCGCGGGGCCGGGTTCGCCCCGGGCGGCGTGGGCGAGTTCCGGGTCGGCGAGGAGTTCCGTGAGCCGGGAGGTTCGGGTGGCGGGCCAGGGCCGCCCTGACCTCGGGGTCGGGGTCACGGGTGAGCCGTTCGGCGACGGCCGGCTCGGTGTCCGGCGCCCGTGCGCCCAGGGCGCGGACCTTGGGGTCGGTGTGCCCGGCGAGGTGGGCGAGCCGGTGCGCGGGAAGTCCGGCAGGGCGGGCAGGCGTTCGCGTTCCGGGTGTCGGCATGTTCCCTGGTCCCCCGTGCGCGTCCCGGCCTCGCGGCTCCCCACTCGACCCTACGGGGTCACGCCGTGAGCAGGGCGACGCCGAGGGCGATCAGGGCGCCTGCCTTGAGGACTTCCAGGGCCACGTACCACAGGTGGCTGCGCGAGCGGGGCAGTTCCTCTCCCGCGAGGACCCGGTCGGACCTGCGGTTGAGGAGGGGGCGCACGACGCCCAGCTGGGCGAGGAGGAGGGCCGCCACCGCCGCGGTCAGCGAGATGACGGCGGCCGGGGCGTCGCCCAGCGCGACCGCGAGGACCACGACGACCGCGAGGACGGTCTCCACGGCGTTCAGCGCGCGGAACACCAGTCGTCCGATCGCGAGACCGACGGGAATCGTCACGCCCGGGGCACGGAACTTCAGCGGCGCCTCCAGGAAGGAGATCGCCAGCACCATCCCGAGCCAGACGAAGGTGACCGCGCCGGCGGTCGCCGCGGCGGTGGTGTTCATGGGGGGCCTTTCTCCGCCGGGGTGGTGGGGCGGCAGGGTTGATCGGGACGGGCGGTGCGGTGGCCGCGGATCCGGCTCGCGGTGCGACGGCCGCCGATTTTGCGAGCGGCGCGATGGGCGCCGCGGGCGGCGGGCGGTGCGTTGGCTGGCGATCCGGCTAGCGGGGCGGTGGCTGCCGACCCAGCAGGCGGTGCGGTGACTGCCGCGGGCGGCGGGCTCGACTCGGTGAGTGAAGCGCCCGGACGCGCGCGGGACGGTTCAGCCGGGCGCGGTCCCCGCCAAGTGGGCCACGCAGGAGTCGGGTTCGGCGAACGGTTCCAGCGTGGTGGCCGTCAGTGGTGCGCCCAGCTCCGCCAACGCTCCCTGCATCAGGCCCAGATGGAGCGAGCAGACCAACCCGCCCTGTTCCTCGGCGAGTTCGAGGAAGGGGCAGTGCCGCAGGCGGATCCGCTCCGGCGTGCGGCCGGGCTCGCCGCCCGCTCCGTCCTCCCCGTCCGGCCGCGGCGCGAAGCCCAGGCCGTCCAGCAGGGCGAGCAACGCGGACACCGACCGCTCGGGCGTCACCGGCTCGTACGGCGGGAGGGGGTCCACCAGGAAACGGCCCCAGGCCCGGCCCGTCTCCATCGCCTCTGCCCGCGCCCCGGCCGGGTCGGCGGCGGCGGCCCACCGGCTGAGCAGCATACGGGCGAGCAACCGGTAGTCGCGGTGGCCGCCGCGGTCCATGCCGGGGCGCACGGTGTGGACGGTGCGAGGCCGGCCCGGCCCCGTGGGTGCCACGACCCGGCGTTCCACCAGGCCGTCGGCCACGAGGGCGTCCAGGTGGAACCGCACGGTGTTGGGGTGGAGCCCCATCCGCTCGGCGGCCTCCGCGACCCCGAGCGGTGCGGGCGCGGTGCGCAGCACCTCCAGCACCTCCCGGCGGCGCGGGCTCTCCCGCGTGGTCATGTCCGGACACCCCTCTCCCACCTGCGGCCATTTTCACGAATCCTACATGTATTAATTGTAAAGTGGTCGGACACCGTGGGCAGGGATACGGAAGAGCCGAGGAGAACACCAGATGACGTCGCCGTCCGCGACCGACACCGCAGCAGCCCGTCCGGCGACGGACCCGCGCGTGCTGTGCGACACCCGCGCGCTGGCCGACATGCCCCCGGCACCGGCCGGGGTGCTGTGGAAGCTGGCGGAGAGCGGTCGGCAGCTCGACGCGAACGTCGTCCGGCTGGCTCCGGGCGGACGGATCACGGCCCACACCGAGGCGCAACTGGACGTGCTGGTCCTGGTCGTCGACGGGGACGGCACGCTCGGCAACGGCTCCTCGGAGGCCGTGGAGGCGCTCACCGAGGGCGCCTTGGTCTGGCTGCCGCACGGCGCCGCCCGCAGCATCACCGCCGGCGAGTCCGGGCTGACCTATCTGACGGTGCACGGCCGGCGCCCCGGCATGCGGATCGGCACGCGCCCGACGGGCACGGCACCGCTCCAGCGCCCCGGTTCCGCACCGGACCGGCACCCCGGCCCGGCCCCGCAGTAACCCACCGGCACCGGAGCCGGGTTGTGCGGACCCCTAAAGGCTGTCCCGCAGAAGACTTTCCGGTGGCGGCGGGCTAGTGTCCTGCGCCGGAGATCCGTCGGCAGAATTGGGCAAGGGAGTCGAGGATCTCCTCGGCTGTCTTGGTCCAGATGAACGGCTTCGGGTCCTCGT